>JAGAVX010000135.1 GCA_017941705.1 Atopobiaceae bacterium | reverse complement strand
GAGCACATGGAACTCCTTGTCGGTCACGATGTCCTCGGTCGCGGCGATGTAGTCCTTGAAGTGCTGCGCGTCACGATGGGCGGCATAGGCATCGGCGCTGGCGTAAACTTCCCAGAATACCCAGCGGTTGGGCTGGTCCGCCATCTTGGCGGCATACATCACCAGCACGCCCGGCTCGACCTCGACCGCCGTGCGCATGTTGGCCGTGATAGCGGCAAGGAAGGCCTCCTCGCCCTCGGGCTTGATGTCCACATACACCAGATGCGGCTCGATCTGGGTCTCGCCGTTGACCAGCAGCATCTCGGGCTTCTCGACCAGCAGCTGCGGAACCAGCTGGTACACGGCGCGATCGACGATCGCCTTGCCTGCCATCACGCCAAAGGCCTTGAAGTGCTCCGAGGAGATGTGGGCGTTGTAGGCGTCATCATCCGCATAGACCTCGAACACGTAGCAGGTCTTGGGGTCATCAGGGACGTGCGTGCCGTACATGGCCAGGGTGCCCGGCTCGGTCTTGATGGAGGTCATGAGGTTGTTGGCGCCGACCTCGTTGTAGTACTGCTCCTGGTCCATGTCGCGAACGAGCTTGAACAAACGTGTGATCATGGTCTTCCCTTTCCCTTTGTGCGGGATGTCCCGCAGTGCCCCAACTACTACACCGCGAGCCAACCCGCGGCGAACGATTCCTTACCTACAGCTGCAGCAGTCGGCGATAGTTGTCCTCGAAGATCGCCTGTTTTACCTCATCGGAGACGTGCATGTCCTCAATGGCCTGGCAGATCTCGCGCGTGGCACCAGCCGGCAGGATTCCAAGCGGAGCGTCGGTGCCAAACACCACGTGATCCTCGCCAAAGAAGTCGACTGCCAGGTCGAGGGCGCGCGGGTTGCCCAGGATGGCCGTGTCGACGTAGAAGCGACGGAAGTCGGCCGCCTGCGCGGGCGGAAGGATGCGGTCGATGCGTCCGGCAAAGAACGGCGCCATGCCGCCCGCGTGATGCACGATGACCTTGAGGTCGGGGAACTCCTGGAAGAGGTCTGCCTGCACCATCTGAAGCATCGCCTGGCTCAGCTCGTACTCCCAGCTGAAGACGAGGTTGTTGTCAGGCTTGCGCTGGTCGAACACCGGATGCAGCCACGCCGGGACTCCCGCCTCGGCAAGCGCCGCAAACAGCGGACGGAACTCGGGATCGGCGATGCTCTTGCCAAGTGCACGCGTGAAGATCTGGATGCCCACCATGTCGGGCTCGGCAACCACCTGCTCGCGCACGATGGCAACGGCCTCCTCGATGTTGTTCATCGGGACCATGCCGACTGCCGCGTCGAACATGTCTTGGTTGGCACGATACAGCTCGAGGAGCTCGTCATTGGCCTCGCGGCAGAGTGCGGCAGCCTCCTCGGGACCGACATAGTCCTCGGGCAGCGCATTGACGAACGAGATGACCTGCTTCGACTTGCCGTCCCAATGCGACCGACGCAGCTCCATGTCGGTCAGCACGGGATTGTTGAAGAAGGCGTAGACCTTGGGGATGCCGGGCTCGATTTCGAGCATCTTGGCATAGAAGCGCTCGGGCAACACGTGGGCAAACACATCAATGCGCATGTCTTTCTCCTTGAACGATCATAGCCTTACAACAGTTCTCGAATCATAGTATGCCGAACGAGGCGTGCAGATTCAAAACACGAAACGGGTCGAGGGTCAAGTAATTGACATTCGCCGTGATGTGTCTACCACAGGGCGGCAGACGCCACTGTATACGCGTCGATCCTGCTGCCATACGCAGCCACAGCCATGAGCGGCGAGCAACTCTGGTACGGTGAGGAGGTACGTTCGCATCGAGACCGAGGGGATGCCGTGGGATTTGAGATCAGGAAGACCGCTACTGAGGACCTCGAGCGCGTAATGCAGATCTATGCCCAAGCTCGCGCGTTCATGGCGGAGCACGGAAACCCCAACCAGTGGGGACCGCGAGGGTGGCCTCCCCAGCAGCTGATCGAGGCCGATATCGCGGCAGGCGACAGCTACGTTTGCACACACGAGGGCCGCGTGGTCGGCGTCTTCTACTTTGTGCAGGGCACCGACATCGACCCAACCTATCGGGTCATCGAAGACGGGGCATGGATCGGCGACGACACCTACGGCGTGGTGCACCGCATCGCCTCGGACGGGTCGGTGCCTGGCGTCGGCACGGCGTGCATCGAGTGGGCGTACCGGCAGTGCGGGCATCTGCGCATAGACACTCACGAGGACAACACCGTGATGCAGGGTCTGCTCGCCAAGTGCGGTTTTGTGCGCTGCGGCATCATCCATGTGGTGGAGGATAATTATCCACGCATCGCCTTTGAGCGGGTGTGAGGCCGTTTTTGGCGGACGGGTCGGCGACTGAGATAACCATAACGGGAGAAGGAGGAGCAGCAATGGAACTGAAGGCCTGGGAGTACGACGAGTTTCCGGCGTTTGACGAGGACGTGGCCGACGCCACATGGCTCGATACCACCGGCGACGAGCCAGGCGTCGAGTACGTACCGAATGTCGAGTACGAGTGCGTCGACGGCGTGAGTCGCGTCCTGCAGATCCTCATTCCCACCAGCCGCAACGCCAAGTCACCACGCGCCAACCGTCCTGCCTCGCGCTTCTACCCCTGCATCGTCTACGTGCAGGGTTCTGCCTGGATGCAGCAGAACGTATACGCCAACCTTCCCTGTATCGCTCGTCTGGCCGCCCGGGGATACGTGATCGCAGTCGTCCAGTATCGTGACAGCAGCGTGACGAGCTTCCCCGCGCCGGTCGAGGACGCACGCAATGCCGTCCGCTTCATGCGGGTTCATGCAACCGAGTACGCCGTCGATCCCACGCGCATGGCGGTCATGGGCGACTCGTCGGGCGGACACACCGCCGTCTACGCAGGCATCCTGCACGACGACGAGGGCGAGCACAACCTCTTCCCCGGCACTTCGGGCGAGGTGAGCTGCATCGTCAACCTCTACGGCTCAACCGACCTGACCTTTGACGACAGCAACCCCTCCACACCCAATCACAACCTACCAGACTCGCCAGAAGGCATGGAGATGGGCGGCATCAACCTCCGCGAGGACCGCGCGGCACGTGAGCTGCTCACCGTCCGCTGCAACATCAACGAGGACACGCAGATTGCACCCGTCATCAACCTGCACGGCACCAAGGATCGCACCGTCAACACCAAGTGCAGCGTCTACCTGCACCAACGACTGGTCGAGACCGGACACGAGAGCCATCTGTACCTGCTGCGCGGAGCCGACCATGGCGGACCTGAGTTCTGGACCGACCAGACCCTAGGCATAATCGACGAGTTCGTGCGGGAGCACGTCGGGTAAGCACGGCTGGCTGCGACCAGCGAGGCTCGACAAAACCGAGGGGCTGGGACGGGCGCTCCCCCTATGACTCCACGAGGCGTTGCAGGCAGAGCGCCAGCTCACCCATGAGCGTGAGCTCGTCGTAGTCCGAAACGGGCACCAGCTCGGGAATGGCATCCTCGGGCACGATCTTTGCCAGCTCGCTATGCAGCTCGTCCATGTCGGGCAGCAGGTCGCACCAGACGAAGATGGCCTTGGGGGCAATCGTGCAGATGACCGTGGAGAGGTAGTTTGCCGTGAGCTCGCGCATGCCGTCATAGCGCCACGCCGCCTCGTCCAGGTCCATTGACAGCGCGAACCTATCAGCCAAATGGCGCAGGTTGCCATCTAGGCCATTGCGACCGATGCGCGGCTGGCCCTTGAGCACGTAACCCTCGTCACACGCGGGGTTGCCGACGGGTTGTGCATGGAACACCAGGTCATCCCACTTGTCCTGGCTCACGTAGCATCCCGCGGCAGCCGCTGTGGCATTGTTGTCAACGAAAACCGGGACACCAAGCCTCTCGTTCAGATACGACTGGATGTCCATGCGGACGTTGCCACTCGGAGACCACATCTCTGCCTTGCCATGGTGGACCACGCCTGGCACGGCGATGCCCACGGCATCGAACGACTCGATGGAATAGTCGTTGAGCTTGAGTGTCACGAGCAGGTCGTTCAACGAGGTCTCGAGGTCGAACTTGGAACGCACCAGCACGCCGCGCAGCTTCTCCTCACCCTTGTCCAGCACCACGTAACTCAAGGTCGGCTCGTCGAAGCGCTCGACGTAGCTGAGGCTGAGGACCGACTTCGTATGATCGAAGCCACGGGCAAAGCGAAGGTCGCTCTTGGCGACGAGGCGCTTCTGCTGCATGGCCTCGAGCAGCAGGCGCAGGGCCCCGTTTGCATCGTAGGTGCCAAAGACCGAGGCAGGGAGCTCGATCACCGTGACGCCCGGCAGCGCCGTCTGGACCTCCTTGAGTCGGTGTCCCACCTGCGGCGCAAGCAAGACCGCCTCGAACTCGGCACCGCTCTCCTTTGCGGCCTCGACCGGTTTGGCACAAAAGTCATACCCGAGGTCAAACTCGTCCGACAGCTCGTTGAGCTTGTTCGAAAAGAAGGTCGTGGTCATGCCACATGTGCAGCACAGCAGCACGTGCTGCGGCTCACGGTGCAGGAAGCCGTCGAGCACTGCGGACATCTCTTCGAACAACTGCTGGGCGCGCTCCATGTCCTCCAGCTCGAAGTGCAGGAAGAACATCGACGAGCCGTCGCTCTTCTTTTCGAGTCGGAGCTCGACCACCGTTTGGCCATCGATGTCGTAGAAGTTCACCCAACCTTCGACGCCCTCGGCCTTGAGGGTGAAGTTGCCTTCGTCGCTCTCCTCGAGGATCACGTCATCAAGGCTGAGCGACCTGATCCAGTCGCGG
This sequence comes from Atopobiaceae bacterium, assembly GCA_017941705.1. Classification (GTDB taxonomy): domain Bacteria; phylum Actinomycetota; class Coriobacteriia; order Coriobacteriales; family Atopobiaceae; genus UBA1367. Next base: position 31,223 of record JAGAVX010000135.1, on the reverse strand, counting down.
TAGGCAGCCAGCAGTTCATTTGTCTCGGACATGCGACGTGCCCTTTCCCTCACAGATGGTTTTCCCATTGTAAAACAGGAGCGCTGGCCTGACGCTGGGCCAATTGGGCACTACCATCCGCGGGAAGACAAGGGAACGGCTCATTTGACTCACGGCTCGCGAGGTTAGGTGCACGCCGCGCTGGATCACGCGCAACGGCCCCAGACTCAGCGTTGCCGCAGGTCAGAAATGCTAGTCGAGGTCTTCTCCGTTGCTGGCGATCAGCTTCTGGTAGAAGTAGAACGAATCCTTGCGGGCACGGTGCAGGTCGCCCGTGCCATCGTCGTGCTTGTCGACGTAGATGAAGCCGTAGCGCTTGCGCATCTCGCCGGTGCCCGCGGAGACGACGTCAATCGGGCCCCACCAGGTGTAGCCGATGAGGTTGACGCCGTCGTCCACGGCCTCGCGCATGTCCTTGACATGCTTGCGCAGGTAGTCGGAGCGATACGGATCGTGGATGCGCTCGACGCCGTCCTCGACGACGACCTCGTCAAAGGCACCCAGACCGTTCTCGACGACCATCAGCGGGATGTTGTCGTAGCGGTCGGCGATCTCGTTGAGGAAGATGCGCAGGCCAGTCGGGTCGATCTGCCAACCCCAGTCGGAGGCCTCGAGATAGGGGTTCTTGCCACCCATGGTCATGTTGCCCTGCATCTGCTCGGCATCGGGATGGGTGGTGACGGTGTTGGTCTGGTAGTAGCTGAAGGTGTAGAAGTCCACCGTGCCCTCGGCGATGATCTTCTCGTCCTCCTCGGTGATGTTGAGCTCGATGCCCTGGTCGGCCCACAGGCGCTTGGCGTAGAACGGATAGTGGCCGCGCACCTGGACGTCGGAGCAGTACCAGTCCATCTCGCGCATGTGTGCCTGGTTCTCGAGCACGTCGGCCGGATCGCAGGTCAGCGCGTAGGTCGGGATGAAGGCGATCATGTTGCCCATCATGACCTCGGGGTAGTTCTCGTGCGCGTACTTGATGAGCTTGGAGCTGGCCACAAACTGATGGTGGACGGCCTGGAAGCGCTCGGTCGGCGTGCGGTCGATCTGGGCCATCGTGCCCGTGAAGCCCTTGATCAGGCCGGTGGACAGGCTGGCGCCCATGTTCATGAGGCCGATGTTGATCTCGTTGAAGGTGAGGAAGTACTTCACCTTGCTATGGAAACGGTCGAGCACGGTCTTGCCATAGCGGAAGAACAGGTCGATGAGGTCGCGGCTCAGCCAGCCGTCGTACTTCTCGACCAACGCATAGGGCAGCTCGTAGTGGCTGATGGTCACGAGCGGCTCGATGCCGTGGGCGCGGCAGCAGTCAAAGACCTTGTCGTAGAAGGCGAGGCCGGCCTCGTTGGGCTCCTCCTCCATGCCCGTGGGGAAGATGCGCGTCCAGTTGATGGACATGCGGAAGACGTTCCAGCCCATCTCGGCGAACAGCGCGATGTCCTCCTCGTAGTGGCCGTAGAAGTCCGTGGCCTCCCAGCTGGGATAGAGCGCGTTGGGGTCAAACTCGGCGTCTATCTGGCGCGGGGTGTTGATGTCGCCGCCGCGCATGTGGTCGGGAACAGAGGCGCCCTTGCCGTCAACGTTCCACGCGCCCTCGTACTGGTTGGCTGCAGTCGCTCCACCCCACAAAAAGCCCTTCGGGAATCCCATGGTTTCCTCCTTCTTTTGTCCCTCTGCCCTTGGTCTGTGCCAAGTGCGCTATCTACCCTATGTTACATGCATACGTTGTAATGGCCGTTTGGTGGACTTCTCGCTGAGTCTCCCCGGCACGCGAACGGCGACAGCCAACAGGCGAGCGCGAGCGATGACCCTCGAGACTGTGGTCCCGGGGACAATACCGCGCGTATGGCACAATGGACAGCAACAACCATGCGAGGGACGGGGGTCTCATGGACAGCATCATGGTCATTGGCATTGCGGGCGGAACAGGCAGCGGAAAGACCACCATCACCAACCAGATCAAGGAATGCCTAGGCGACGAGGTCACCGTCATCACGCACGACAACTACTACTACGAGCATCACGAGATGACCTACGAGGAGCGCACGCTGCTCAACTACGACCATCCCGACGCGTACGAGACCGACTTGATGGTCAAGCATCTCACGGCCCTGCGCCGCGGCGAGTCGGTCGAGGTCCCCGTCTACGACTTCTCGATCTACGACCGCACCGACGAGACCGTGACGGTTGCACCCTCGCGCGTGATCATCGTCGAGGGCATCGTCATCTTTGCCCATGCCGATCTGCGAGAACTCATGGATGTGAAGGTGTATGTCGACTGCGACGCCGACGTACGCATCCTCCGGCGCATCATGCGCGACGTGAAGGAGCGCGGACGCAGTCTTGACAGCGTGGTCAACCAGTACCTCTCGACGGTCAAGCCCATGCACGAGGCCTTCGTGGAGCCCTCAAAGAAGTACGCGGACGTCATCATCCCCACCGGCGGCCAGAACCACGTGGCGCTCGATATGCTCGTCAACAGGATTCAGGCACACCTGGAGAGATAGCGCAACGCGAGGGAGATGTTACTGTAGGTGCATCGGCGCAGGCAGGAGGCGTGCATGAAGGCGATCTTCTTGGATATCGACGGGGTCATCGCAACGCCCACGAGTGTGCGCCTGAACTACCTGCTGGGACGCGGGCCCGAGCGTCAGCGGTTTGACACCGTCTCGCTTGCCTATCTGCGACGGCTTGTTGCCGAAACGGGTGCGGTCATCGTGCTCACGTCGACGTGGCGCGAGGACATGAGCACCGGCGACCCCTACGTCAACGCTATCATGGACAACCTGTTTGCGCAGCTAGACGAGGCTGGCGCTCCCGTCGCAAGCATGACACCCGTACTACAGACCGCAGACCGCTCTGCCGAAATCGGCGCCTGGCTCGACGAGAACCCCTGCGACGCCTACGTAATCTTTGACGACCTTGCGCGCTTTGAGGATCGGCCCGAGATTGTGGCAGGCCATCTGGTGCTGGTTGAGGACAGCGAGGGCATTCGCCATCACCACTACCAGTGTGCCTGCGAGATTCTTGCATGAAACATACGCACGACACCCTAAACCTAATGCACACGAGATCGGAGAACCCATGAGCAACGGAGCATCACAGAAGGTCAAGGAGGCAATGGCCGACTTTGCGACCACAGTCGATGACGAGTGGGCCCTCGTCACCGCCGGCACCGAGGAGAGCGGCTGGAATACCATGACCATCGGCTGGGGATCAGCCGGCACCCTCTGGAGCAAACCGACCATCACTGTGTATGTGCATCCCTGGCGCTACACGCACGACTTCCTGATGCGGGAGGATTATTTCACCGTGCAGCTCTTTGGCGGTGGATACCAGCGTGACCTCGGCATCCTAGGAGCAAAGAGCGGGCGGGACGGTGACAAGGTCGCCCTCACCTCGCTCACACCGGTCGCGCTCGAGCACGGCATGACCTTTGCCGAGGCCACGACCACCATCGTGTGCAAGAAGATCTACACGCAGGCAATCGACCTGGCGGCCGTACCCGATGACGTCATGGAGCGGCTCGGCGGACGCCTGTACATCGACGAGGCGCACACGATGTTTGTCGGCGAGATCGTAGGCGTGAAGTAAGCGTCGAGCACTGGAGCGAACTTTATACATTTTGGATTCAACTTTATTCACGCTAATTCGGGCATACTGACTCGGGGTACCTAATACTCGGTCGAACGGAACAATAATCCCACGTTCTGTCTCGGTTCGATTGAGTTTTAGGTACCCCGAGTCAGTATTTCATGCAACGCGCTCTTCAAGGAGTGTTTGTGTATGCACGCCAAGTCCAGAAACAGCGAAAATTCATGCATGAAAAGCATCGATATATCTAACCGATGCTTTTCATAAATCGTCTGTTTGTTGAAGCCATAGCTTACGCGTCAAAATCAGTGGTCTTGGAGACCTCGGCCCACTTCTCGAGCTCCTCGAGACGGGCGTTGAGCGCACCGCGCACGGCGACAAGCGCGTCGGAGCCCAGATACAGACGCATCGGCGTGTCCTCGGCCTCGATCGCCTTGATGATGGGGTAGCCGGCCTTGAGGGGATCGCCAGGCTGCTGGCGCGTGTTGACGTTCTGCGCCACGCTGCGCTTGTGGGCCGTCTCAGCATAGTCACCCACGGTGTTCTCGGAACCCTTGAGCGAGCTGTCGTAGAAGTGCGTACGGAAGGCACCCGGCTCGACAATCATGGCCTTGATGCCCAGCGGGGCAACCTCAGCACGCAGACCTTCGGTCATGAGTTCGACGGCAGCCTTGGTGGCAGCGTAGTAGCCGGACGCAGCGCCAGTGCGCACGGCACCGATGGAGCTGACGTTGACGATGGCACCCTCGCGCCGCTCACGCATGCCGGGCAGAACCTTTTTGATCATGGCGACCATACCAAAGAAGTTTGTATCGAACATGGCCTGCACGCCTGCCGGATCGGCCTCCTCCACGGAGCTGCGATAGCAGTAGCCAGCGTTGTTGACGAGCACATCCACCTGGCCGAACTTGTCGATGGCCGCATCGTAGGCAGCATCGATGGAGTCCTGCTCGGTAAGGTCGAGCGCCACGGCAAGCGCTGCCTCGGGGAAGTCCGCCACAATGCCCTCGACCTTGGCGGTGGTGCGCGCAGTGACGACCGCATTGTCGCCATGCTCGAGAACCGCACGGGCGATGCCCTCGCCGATACCACCCTCAGAGCAACCGGTGATGATCCACGTCTTTGTCATGATGTGCTTCCCTTCTCTCTCGCACCCCTTGGTGCGCCTTTTACTGACTCCATTATGCGGGCGGGTGTACGTGATGTACACTGCAAGTCAATCAAGCTAGCTTGCGCTAGACGCAATCTGAGAGGAGCGTATATGGAGCTTGAACAGCTAAGACAGCTTGATACCATTGCGCAGCTTGGTACCTTACAGGCGGCGGCTGACCGTCTGCACCTCTCGCAGTCGGCTCTTTCGCGCTCGCTCAGGCGCCTGGAGACCGACCTTGGACAGCCCCTCTTTGACCGCACGCGCAACTCGATGCAGATCAACGCAAGCGGGCGGCTGGCGCTCGAGCATGCGCGCCTGATCCTGGCGGAAGAGCGCCGCTTGCGCGACGACTTTGCAGCGATCGCCAAGCGCGAGCGCACCGTCCGCGTTGCGAGCGTTGCCCCCGCCCCCACCTGGCGCCTGAGCTCGCTGGTGCTCGAACAGTACCCAACCACCATCATCGAACCCGACATTGCATCGGAGCAGGACGTGGAGGCACGCCTACTCAACGGCACGTGCGACCTCGCCATACTGGCACACCGACCAAAGCTTCCAACCATCGACTCGCGATGGTTCATGCACGAGGACCTCTACGCCAACGTACCCAAGGACCACGTGCTCCACGAGCGGGAATCCGTCACTTTCTCGGAGCTTGATGGCCTCACCTTCCTGGTGTATGGCGGCATCGGCTTCTGGCACGACATCCACCAGCGCATGCTGCCGTTTGCGCAGTTCGTGACGCAGCCCGACCGCACCATCTTCCTGCAGCAGGTACGCACATCAAACCTACTGACCTTCACCACCAACGCGCCCGAGAACACAAGCCGCCACGAGTCGCGTCGCCCCATTCCCATCACCGATCCCGAGGCGCATGTGACCTTCTGGCTCTGCATGCGTACCGATGCACCCGAGCGTGTGCATGCCCTGTTTGCGCTGGCAGACGAGGCGTTCGAGGTGTCGGCATGACTCGCAGGAGCGTGAAGCGCGTGTCGATCCCAGCCGGAGACACGCCAGACATCAACTACGTCAGCCTGAGTAAGGCCATGTCAAAGGCGCTGCGCCACCAGCCCGAGCGCCTGGGTATCGAGCTTGCACCTGACGGCAGTGTCAAGCTGGCCGAGCTCGTTAACGCCCTCAACCGGCGCGGGGGCTGGCCACGCTCACTCACCGAGACCGACATCATGCAGGTGGTGGAGCACGGGACCAAGAAGCGCTTTGCCGTCGAGGACGGGCGCGTCCGAGCGCGCTACGGGCATTCAGTCCCGCTGGCCATCACCTATGAGCAGGCCGAGCCTCCGACGGTCCTCTATCACGGCACGTCGAAGGCAAACTTGCAGGCCATCATGGCGGAGGGGCTGCTTCCCATGGGACGCCAGATGGTGCACCTGTCGGCAGCCGTAGAGACAGCACGACAGGTGGGCGCTCGTCATGGCGGCCGCACGGCAATCCTGCAGGTAGACACTGTGCAAGCGGCACACGACGGCACTCGCTTCTATCGCGGCAACGACGATACCTGGCTTGCGGAGCGCATACCACCGAGGTATCTCACGATCCTCGAATGAGGACGGCACGGCAAACGATGAGGGCCACCGGCCCAGCGCAGGAACCGTACGCTTAGCCGGTGACCCTCGTTGCTGACGCGTTGCCGCGAGCTTGTCGCACTAGTTCTCGAAGTGCGCCGCCACTTTCTCGAGCGTCTCGATGATGGGCAGGTGCTGCGGACACATCTCCTCGCACTGGCCACAGCCGATGCACTCGCTCGCGCGACCAAACTCCTCAGCTAGCTTGTCGTAGTTGGTGAAGTTGATCGTCCAGCCCTTGTGCTCGAGGTCATCACGCATGTCCTCGTTGTACAGCGAGAAGTACTCGGGGATGCAGATGTGCATCGGGCAGCCGTCGGTGCAGTAGTGGCACGCGGTGCAGGCAATGGCGGTCTGGTTGTTGATGATGTCGGCGACCTTGAAGCAGGTCTCGCGCTCGGCCTCGGTCAGGGGCTTGAAGTCGTCCATGTACGAGAGGTTGTCCTCCATCTGGGCAAGCGTGCTCATACCAGACAGGACGCACATTACGTTGGGCAAGCTGGCGACGAAGCGAATAGCCCAGCTTGCCGTGGAGAGGCTGGGGTCGAGTGCCTTGAGCAGAGCCTCGCCCTCGGCGGGAACCTGTGCCAGCGTACCGCCCTTGATCGGCTCCATCACGATGACGGGTTTGCCGTGCTTCTCGGCGACCTCGTAGCAGGCGCGGCTCTGGATCCACTCGCTCTCCCAATCGAGGTAGTTGATCTGCAGCTGGACGAACTCCATCTGCGGATGCTTGGTCAGGATCTCGTCAAGCAGCTGCGGGTTATCGTGATACGAGAAGCCCACATGTCGCACCAGACCGGCCTCCTTCTTTTGAAGCAGCCAGTCGAAACAGTCGAACTTCTCGTAGTGAGGGTAGCTGCTCTCCTCGATGCCGTGCAGCAGGTAATAGTCAAAGTAGCCGGCGCCCGTCTTCTCGAGCTGCTTGTTAAATACCTCGTCGCGACCCTCGAGGCTGTTGAAGAACCCGTTGTGCAGCTTAGTGGCCAACGTGAAGCTGTCGCGAGGGTAACGCTCGACTAGCGCCTCGCGTGCCACGTTCTCGCTGGCAAAGCCGTTGTACATCCAGGCAGTGTCAAAGTACGTGAAGCCCTTCTCCATGAACAGGTCGACCATCTGCTTGACCTGCTCGACGTCGACGGACGCGGAGTCGTTTGGGTCGAGCAGCGGCATGCGCATGAGGCCAAAACCGAGCTTCTTTGCAGGCATGAAATCCATGAGGTCCCCCTCCTCTAGCGCCGTTTGGCGAATCTCTCCTAACACTAAGTTATCATGCGGAACAAAGAACATCTAATGCTTCTTGTACACCACAGACAATGCCTACCGGGCATGATCATCTATTGCCTATGCCTGCTTTGCCGCATAACCCCGTAATCTTTGTGCCATCTTGATCACAGAGACCCGCGGATGCCCGGCCCGCAAGGGGTCAGGGGCATCCGCGGGGACTTGTGGCGCGTACTGCGTGCGTTACGGCAGCTGATGGCCAGCGCAAATGTAGACCTCGTACCACTCTTCGCGCGTCATCTCCCAGTCACAGGCAGCTGCACTCTCGCGGATGCGCTCCGGACGAGTGGTACCCACCAGCGCCTGCATCTTGGCGGGATAGCGAAGGACCCAATTGATGGCGACGGCGGTCTTGGTGGTGTCGTGGTCCGCCGCAATGCGCTCAAGCGCCTCGTTCAGGTCGGCGTAGTCGGGATCGTCCAGGAACACGCCGCCAAAGTAGCCATGCTGCAGCACGCTCCATGCCTGGATGGCCATGTTGTGGTTGTAGCCGTACTCGAGGATGCCGCCGTCACGCATGACCGCCGCATCGTTTTCCATGTTCGCATTGAAGAACGCGTCGAACATGGGCGTGAACGCCGCCGATATCTGCACTTGGTTCGCAGCGATCGGGAACGGCAGGTACTGGGCCAGGCGCTCCATCATGGCGGGATTCTGGTTTGAGACGCCAAAGTCGATCACCTTACCGGCGTCGTGAAGCTCCTGGAATGCACGGGCGATATCCTCGGGGACCATGAGCGCGTCAGGACGGTGCAACAGGAGGCTGTCGACATGGTCGGTCTGCAGGGCACGCAGGCTGTTGTCCACCGACTCCATGATGTGCTCGTAGGAGAAGTCAAAGTAGTTGGCCTTGATGCGCGGATGGGGGCGAATGCCCAGCTTGGTCTGCAGCCAGACCTTGTCGCGCAGGCCCGAACGCAGGGCAAAGGCCTCGCCCAGCTTTCCCTCGGAAGGGTCGTAGATCGGCGCGGTATCGACCGCATTGATGCCACATTCCAAGCCGCACTCGATGAGATCGGCAATCTCGGCAGGCCCCTTCCCACCGATTCGCATCATGCCCATGACGACTTCTGAGACCTTGGTGTCGTTGCTGCCAAACGTGATGTAGCGCATGCAAACCCCTCCCCTAGAGTCGGCCCACCGAGGCGCGACGTGAGTCGCAACCATGACGGGAGATGTTGACATGCTGCAATGGTACGACCGATGCGCTGCAAAATAGCTGGTCAGAATGAATACGTCGGCAGACGTCTTATTGCGATCGCAAGGGTGCGCCCAGGGGACAGTCCCTTGGGCGCACCCTGCGGGATCTATGCAGTCCAGCGGGCGAACTCCTCGTCGGTCGCAAGGACCGTATGAGTCCCCTCCACCACGTGCTCGGTGCCCACCGAGTAGTCGATGCCCTCGGCGGCACGGTCGTACGGAATCGACTTGCGCCGCTTCTCAACCTCGGGGTTGGGCAGCGGTACTGCGGAGAGCAGGCTCTTGGTGTAGGGATGAACCGGGTTGGCGAAGATCTCCTCGGTGGTGCCAGTCTCGACCATGTGGCCCAGATGCAGCACGCCTATGCGGTCGGAGATGTACTTGACCATGCTCAGGTCGTGCGCGATAAACAGGTACGCGCAACCCGTAGCATCCTGGATGTCCTTCATCAGGTTGACGACCTGCGCCTGAATCGATACGTCAAGCGCCGAGATGCACTCGTCCGCAATGATCAGCTTGGGGTTCATCACCAGCGCTCGCGCGATGCCCACGCGCTGGCGCTGACCGCCCGAGAACTGATGCGGATAACGCTCGGCGTGAGCCTGCGAAAGGCCCACCTTGTTGAGCATCTCCGCCACCGCGTCGTCACGCTCCTTGGTGCTGGAAAAGCGATGGTGGATATCCAGGCCCTCGCCGATGATATCGCCCACCTTCTTGCGCGGGTTAAGGCTGCTCATCGGGTCCTGGAAGATCATCTGCATGTCCTCGCGCAGCATCTTCTCGGTTGCGCGGTCAAGCTTGCCACCGATCTCCTTGCCCTGGAACAGGACGCTGCCGGACGTCGGGTCGTAAAGGCGGATGATGCTGCGGCCGATGGTCGTCTTGCCCGAACCGCTCTCCCCCACCAGGCCGTAGGTCTCGCCGGGATAGATATCGAACGAGACGCCGTTGACGGCCTTGACGGTGAACGTACGGGAGACATGAAAGTGCTGGGTAAGGTCCCTGACCTTTAGCAGTGGCTCGCTCATTGGTACCTCTCAGCCTCCTTCCGCGAACGCTCGATGCGTTCCTGCAGCTCGTGCGGCATCTCGACCTTGGGCGCATCGGGATGTAGCAGCCAGGTGGCCGCGTAGTGGGTGTCGCTGACCTTGAACATCGGCGGGTCGGCCTTCTCATCGATCTTGAGGGCCAAGGCGTTGCGCGGGGCAAAGGCGTCGCCGACAGGTTCATGGAGCAGGTTGGGAGGACTGCCTGGGATGGAGACCAGGCGGTCATCGTCGGTCTCGAGGTCGGGCATGGCGGCCAACAGGCCCCACGTGTAGGGGTGCCTCGGGTCGTAGAAGATCTCGTTGACGGTGCCGACCTCGATGATCTTTCCCGCGTACATGACGTTGACGTAGTCGGCGACCTTGGCCACAACACCCAGGTCGTGGGTGATGTAGATAACCGACAGGCCCAGACGGCTCTGGACATCCCTGATGAGCTCGAGGATGCGGGCCTGGATGGTCACGTCGAGGGCTGTGGTCGGCTCGTCGCAGATGAGGATGTCGGGGTCGGAGGCCAGCGCGATGGCGATGACCACGCGCTGACGCATGCCGCCGGACAGCTGGTGCGGGTAGTTCTTCATGCGCTTCTCGGCGTCGGTGATGCCCACCAGCTCGAGCAGCTCGAGCGCACGCGCATGGGCGGCCGCCCTGTCGGCATCGGTGTGCAGCAGGATTCCCTCCATGATCTGCTTGCCGATGGTCATGGTCGGGTCGAGGCTGGTCATGGGGTCCTGGAACACCATGGCGATGTGGCTGCCGTTGACGGTGCGCCGCAGCTCGCGCTTGGACATGCTCAGCAGGTCCACGACCTTCTCGCTGCCATCGTCGTTCTTGTAGCGGTACAGAATCTGCCCGCTATTGACCGTGGCGTTACCGTCGAGCAGGCCGACGGCGGCCTTGACGGTGACGGACTTTCCGGAGCCCGACTCGCCCACGATGGCCACGGTCTCGCCGCGGCGCAGCTCGATGTTGACCCCACGGATGGCGTGAACCACGCCCGCGTTGGTGCGGAAGGATATGTCGAGGTCCTTGAACTGCAGAATTGCCTTTTCGTTCATCTCCATGTCCACACCTCCTTACATGTCCTCAAGCTTGGGCGCGAGCGCCTCGCGGAAGCCGTCGCCGATGAAGTTGAAGCCCAGCATCTGCAGGGCCAGCACGATGATCGGCGGCAGGATCTGGTACGGCAGCGTCGTGATGTTGTTGAAGCCGCTCTCGATCAGCGAGCCGATGGAGCACTGCGGCAGCATGATGCCGACGCCGACAAACGAGAGGAAGGCCTCGGTGAAGATGGCCGTGGGAATCGAGAACATCACCTGCGTGATGATCGGGCCGATCGTGTTGGGCAGGATCTGCTTGAAGATGATGTGCATGCTATGCGCGCCGAGGGTGCGACTGGCCAGCACGTACTCCTCCTCCTTGATGCGCAGCATCTCGGCGCGGGCGATCTTGCTCATGCCGATCCACTCGGTGAGCAGCAGCGTCACGATGACCAGCCCCATGCCCTTGGGCATGAAGATGGCCAGCACGCTGACGATGACCAGTCGCGGCACGGAGTTTGCGATCTCGACGATGCGCTGCATGACGTTGTCGACCGCGCCGCCAAAGTAGCCCGAGATGAGGCCGTAGCTCATACCGATGATCATGTCGATGAAGATCGTGACGAAGGCGATGATCAGCGACACGCGGGCACCCTGCCAGGTGCGCGTCCACAGGTCGCGCCCGAGGTCGTCGGTGCCAAACAGGAAGGTCTCGTTGGCAAAGGGGCCGTCGCCATTGTCCATGAAGCCGAGCTGCGGGGCGATGCCCTTGGCCACGACCTGCTTGCCGTTGTCATCGACGACCGAGACGATGTCCTTATAGCCGTAGGAGTTCATCGACGGGCCGATGATGGCCAGCAGGATGATCAGGCCGACGATGACCACACCCACCATCGCGCGACGGTTGCGATAGAAGTGGATGGCGACGCCCTTCCAGTAGCTCTGGGAGGCGAAGTTCTTGTCGGTGGTAATGTCACGGCCGGTAAGGAACTCGAAGTCCCCCGCCGTGGGCGTGTAGATGTGCTCGGTCATCACGCATCACCCTCTCCGGAAGCCGAGACACGGATGCGCGGGTCGAGGACGCCGTAGAGGATGTCGACGACCAGCATGATGCCGATGTACATGGCCGAGTACAGAATGCCGAGCGCAAGCACGTAGTTGTAGTCGATGCCCTCGCCGGCGATCGAATCGACCATCAGCTTGCCGATGCCGTTGATGCCGTAGATCTTCTCGATGACCAGCGCGCCGGTCAGCAGGTCGACGATCAGCGGAGCCAGCACCGTGACGATGGGGATGAGCGCGTTGCGCAGGATGTGCCTCGTCACGAGCTTGCTTCCGTACATGCCCTTGCTCTCTGCCAGATGCACGTAGTCGGAGTCCATGACCTCGACCATCTCGTTGCGCGTGAAGCGCGCGACCGTCGACATGGTGAAGAGGCTCAGCGAGACCGACGGCAGCACCGACGAGTGCAGGAAGTGCGAGTTGTCAAAGAAGTACGGGAACAGGTGCACCTTGTACGAGAGGAAGTATTGCAGGAAGATCAGGAACACGTAGCCCGGCACGCAGACGCCCACGATGGAGAAAACCGTGCAGAAGGCGTCGATGAACGTGCCCTTGTTGAGGGCCGCCGTGATGCCCAGCAGCAGTCCCACTGCAGTGCCGATGAGGATGGCAAGGCCACCGATCCTAAACGAGTTGGAGATGCACTGGCCCAGCACGGTCTTGATGGGCGCGCCGTAGTACAGCGAGGTACCCTTGCCAAAGTCACCGTGCAGCACGCCGCTGAGATAGCGGCCAAACTGCACGAGTATCGGATCGTCGAGGCCCATCTCAGCTCGCTTGTTGGCAATCTGCTCGGCGCTCATGCGCTCCGACGGGAAGGGATTGCCCGGCATGATGCGTACCAGCACGAACAGCACGAACGTAATCAGCAGCAGCGTCAGCAATGACATGACGATGCGCTTGAGTATGTACTTCTTCATAGGCAGCTCTTCCTAAAAGAGGGCGCCAGGGACCTCGCGCTCCCTGGCGCCCATCCTTGTGACCTGCGAGACGCTGATGCGTTACGCGAGGGTCGTGTTCTTGTACACGCGGTTGAGGGCCACGGGGTGGAACTCGATGTTCTCGACACCCTCGGAGATGAGGTTGGCGTTGGCCTTGGTGTACAGCGGGGCGATGACGGCCTCCTGCATGACCAGAGTCTCGGCGTCATAGAGGGCAGCCCAGCGGGCGTCGTAGTCGGACACAAGGTCGCCAGTGGTGCAGTCGGCGATGATCTTGTCGTAGTCCTTGTTGCTCCAGAAGCCGTAGTTGTTGGAGTTGTCGGTGATCCACATGCCAAGGTAGGTCATAGGATCGGCGTAGTCGGGCCCCCAGCGGGTCAGCGCGACGTCGTAGTTGTCCTCCTGCATCTTGTCCAGACGCTCGGCCTTGGTCATGGCCTGCAGGTTGAGCGTGACGCCGGTCAGTGCGCCCTCGATCTGCTCCTTGATGGCCTGGGCAACCTTGGTGACCTCGTCGCCCTCGTTGTTACCGAAGATCATCGTGAACTCGAAGGTGTCGGTCTTGAGTTCCTTCTTGGCGTCCTCGAAGTACTTCTGGGCTTTCTCGACGTCGTAGCCGATGTAGTCAGCGAACTTCTCCTGGTCGGCAGAGAAGTCCTCGCCGGTGGTAGCGCTGGCGGCAAACTGAGGCGGAACGGCGGTGTAGGTGGCGATGGAGCCGTCCATCACGTAGTTGTCCACCAGGGCCTCGCGGTCGATGGCGTTGCTGAAGGCAAGGCGCAGGTTCTGGTTGGCGAGCATGCCGCCCTGGGCGTTCTTCTCGGTCTGGGAGAAGGTGAGGTACCACATGTAGCCAGCACCGGTGACCTTGAGGTTCTTGGAGAGCTCAGCGTCCTCCTCGGCGGCGGCGACCTGGTTGCCACTGATCATGACGACGTCGAGGGAGTCGTTCTTGAACGCGGTGAGGGCGTTGTCGGAAGAGCCGACGACCTGGTAGGTGATACCCTCGAGCTGCACGCGGTCGGCATCCCAATAGTCGGGGTTCTTGACGACGGTCAGGTTGGCGGTGCCGGGCAGGTAGTCGGAGAGCATGAAGGCGCCGCAGGACAGGAAGGTGTCCGGGCTGGTGCCGTAGGTGCCGTCCTCGAGGCCGGTGTAGAACTCCTCGTTGATTGGGTAGAACGTCGGGAAGTACATCAGGGAGTCGAAGTAAGGCACGGGAACCTCGAGCTCGACCTTGAGGGTCTTGTCGTCGACAGCCTCGATGGCGAGGGTGGTCTCGTCGGCCTCGTCGCCGCTGACGATGGCTGCGGCGCCCTTGATCTGGCCGATGTCGCTCATCATGTAGGCATACTCGCCGGCGTTCTTGCAGATGCGACGCCAAGCGAAGACGAAGTCGTTGGCGGTGACGGGGGTGCCGTTGGACCACTTGGTGTCACGCAGGTGGAAGGTCCAGGTACAACCGTCGTCGGAGATGTCGGTCGACTCGGCGAGGGCAGGGATGGCAGCGCCGTCGGCGTCCATCTGCATCAGGCCGTCGATGCAGTCGGCGATGACCTCGAAGGAGTCACCATCGGTGGCGAGGTCGGTGTCGAGCGACATGACGTTGGTGCCGAGCATGACGCCCAGGTACTTGCCGTCAGCAGCCGCTCCGGCAGCAGCGGAGTCGCCGCCATCGCTTCCCGAGCCGCCACCGCAGCCGGCGAGGGCGAGGGCAGACAGAGCGCCTGCAGTGCCGAGGAAGGATCGACGAGTTTGGTTCCAGCTCATTGGTCACACACCCTTTCGTTTGTTTGACTCTTCCTTGGGGTCGGGCGCGATACCTGCGCAGTCGACCCACTTTTGCAAGTGATACAAACGTGCATAGTTAAACTTACGTCATGCATCCTGAAGGCACAATCGATGGTTGCAAAGCCGAAACAACTGATGCCGCTCAGGCGATGCCAAGGCGGCATACGCCCTTGGTGACATAGGCATTCTTTTCGTGGCACATCCAAGGCACTTACGGGACAGCCGAACTGGTGGCTACTCCTTTGGGGCAGTGACCTCGTCAACGACAGCCATTGCATTAAGGCTGCGCGGATAGCCAATGAAGGGCACGTTGTTGCTCACAACCTTGATGAGGAACTCGCGGTCGTTTCCACACTGCACGTTGGCGGCGGTATGGCCGCGCAACTGGCTCTCGCAGCCGCCCTGGGCAGCGATGTAGCAGAAGGTGCACATCTCGCGCTCGGGAATGGTCAGGCCCTCGCGTGTGTACCAGTCACCAAAGCAGTTCTTGACCAGCCACTGATTGATGTGGGGATAGTCGGGGTTGCCACGATCCGCGAAGCCATGCATCTGCTCGCCAAAGCACGCGACCTGTGCTTCTTCGCCACCCGCCAGACGGCTCTCCACGATCGGCTCAGTCGTTGCGCGAGGCGCAAGGGGAAGCGCGATGCCACGCAGCTCGAAGATCTCGTTGGTGGCCTTGAGGAACGGGAACACGCGGGCGATGCCCAGATAGGCAACGGCCTGGTAGACGATTTCCTTGATTGCCTCGGGCTCGACGCCCATGTTGAGCGCCGCCGGAAGCAATGCACGGAACTCGTCGATGCCCTGGCAACCAAGGCAGGTGGCAAGCCAGCACATGAAGCGCGTACGGTCAGGAAGGTCGACGTCGGCTATCACGTCGCCAAAGGCGAAGTTTGCAAAGCGCTCAACAAACTCGGGGTCGGTGCGCTGCAGGTCGGAGGCATAGGTGGGAAGCATGCGGTCGCGATAGGCGCGGGCGTCATCAGTCAGCTGTGGGGTCTGAGGCATGGGAGCTCCTTTCATGTGGTGTTAAGACCATTGTACGAATCCGGGTAGGGCATAACCAATTGGCTAGTCGCATCTCTGGCATAGGCGGAACGCATGCGCTCGGTGGATGGTCTTGCACTGGACGCCTCTCCCCCATCGTAATCGGGTAATCCGCAAGCACCCAAGAGTTTGTATGCGCTTTTTTGCGGGGCCTTCCAAAAACGCACCTACAAAGCAGGTTGTAGGTGCGTTTTAGCTTTGATTTCGCGTGGTGCGGAACTCAGGGTATCAAATAGTGCAATCAAACCGTCGTGAAGGCTGTTTATGCGCCGATTTAGCACCTACAAAACGATTTGTCAGTAGTTGGATGAACCACCTCATCGCTGGGGACAAATCGAAACCACTCTGCGGATCGCGTTTCGCCTTAGGGACAAGCCGTGACCTTCGTCCGATTCCCGCCAGTACCTACAACTCAATTTGTAGGTGCGCGAAAGCGCCCAAACAAGGCCAAAGTCCATTTTGTAGGTAGTTTTTTGGCTCATCATCCAGCAAGCATCCTTTTTTGGCTCAAAAACGCACCTACAAAGCAGGTTATAGGTGCGTTTTTCCGAAGCCTCTAAAAAAGGCGCATACAAAGTTCAAGGCGTCCCGTCAGAACGCCTCTCCCCCTTAGAGGAACATCTTGAGCCTGTTTTCGGCCGCAGCGGTGCGCGATGCCTCGGGAACGAGCGTCCACTCGAACGATGTCGTCTCGATGGCTCCGTCTGTGTCAGACGTAATTGTTGCAAGGTTGCCGTTCTCGTCATACTCAAACGTGTAATTGGTTGTGGCGCCTGTTGCCTCGTCCGTTCCGACTCCCGATGTCGGCATGTCGCTATCAGTCGGATCGTAGGTGTAGAGATAATTCCATGTCTCGCCGGCGCTCTCGTACGATCGCTTGGTGCAGAAGCCGTTGGCGTTGTAGGTGGTAGTGCTCTTGTTGGTCGTGGCGCCATCGTGATCAGCAATTGTAAACTCGAGCACCAGCTCGGTGATATTGCCCTGATCGTCGTAGGTATATGTCTCGACCTGGTCGTTTGATGCAATCCGCTTGACGATGCGCCCCTGGTCGTCATATTCGTACGTGAACGTGATGGGGTCATCCTCGCCGTCGCCGTAGTTCGCGGTCATCGCGACGCAGCTCCCCTGATCGTCGAGATCGTAGCTAACCTGATAGCTCTGTTCGTACTCGGCACCGGCGGTTTTGACCATGACGCCTGTCTGGTTTCCGTGCTCGTCGATGCTGTAGGCGTAGACGCTCTCATAGACACTATGGTCGGCGTCTTCGGTGTGATAGGTCTCCTTCGTGAGAATCCAAGCCTCTGTGGTGGCCTCCTCGACTGCTACCCCCTCGGTCTTGGCGTCCGCAGCGGCATCCGTAGCGGGCGTCGTGCCGCTCTTTGAGCATGCGACAAGAGGCATGATGGCGAGTGCGGCGCTCAGCGCGAGGGCCACTGGTCGCATACGAAGCTTAGAGAGGGTCATAGCATCATCCTTTCGAGAGAATCTGCATATAAGAGCCTATCAGACAGCGAGGCGCGACGCTTCGGCAATCCAAAGACGAGCATGATGTAGACGCCATTTACAAAGACGCGCAGGTCTGCGCGAGCATGTCGGCCCAGCCATTTGCTTCAACGAAGGACCCCCTCCGCTGGAGGGGGTCCTATCTAGTGGCTGATCGCCGTCCTGCTTGCTAGCGAGGCCTACTCGTGCTCACGCCTCTTGCGGAGGCCGAAGGCCACGACAAGCAGTCCGATCACCGCAAGACCAGCGGTCATGGTCGGGTCGAACGTGTCGCCGGTCTTGGCGAGGTTGCTCTTGGTCGTAGTGGTGGTCTTCTTCTGCTCGTTCTCCTTGTAGGTGTTGGTCACCTCGGCGGTCTGGACGAGCGCGCTGCCCTCGGCGGCCACAAGGTTGCCCTTGTCGTCGGTCACGACCTTGAACGTGATCCTGTGCTCGGCAGTGTCGTACGTGAGGCCCGTGATGGTGCCCTTGGTCTCCTTGACCGTGTACGTGTAGCTGCCGGGCTCCTTGAACTCGATCTCGCCGAAGGACTCGGTTGCACCGGTCGTGGCGTTGGTGATGGTCACCTTGGTCTTGGAGAGCTTGGGAGCATCGCCGACCGGAGTGGCGGTGAACTCGAAGGTGTCGCCGTCCTTCCAGGCGCGTCCGACCAGGTTCTTCTTCACCTTGAGCTCGCCCTTCGTGGCGGTGAAGCTGTTGGTGAAGTTGACCGCGTTAATCTCGACCTCGCCGTCGGCCGCCTTGGCGACCTTGAGGGTGCCGTCACCGTTGTCCGTGACGGAAACCTTGACGGTAACCGTGTCGGTGGTGTTGGTGACACCCGGCTTGGTGGCGTCGGCATCCTCGGAGACCACGTAGGTGTGGTCGCCCGCGTCAGCCAGCGCGTACTCGATCGCGGTGAACGTGATGGTGCCGTCGGCCGCGGACTGGCCGGTAGCAACGGTCTTGTCGCCTTCCTTGACCGTGAACTTGAAGCCGGAGAGATCCATGTCGTCAGGCTTGTTGGTGATGGCCTTCTTGCCGGCGAGCTCAAGCTTGCCGGTTGCGCTGTAGGTGTTGGTGATGGTCAGCTTCTCGGCGTCGCCATAGCTCACCTTGGCGGTCAGGGCGTTGGTCTCGGCGTCCTTGGCCACGGTCACGGTCACGGCATGCGCCGTCGTGTCGTAGGCGACGTACTTGGCCTCGCCCGCAACCTCGGTCACGGTGTACTTGTACTCGCCGGCCTTGTCGTAGGAGATGGCGCCAAACGCCACGGTCGGAGCGTCCTTGGTAGCCACTGCGGTCGCCTTGCCGTCCTTGGCGGTGGCGGGCATCGGCGCGCCGTCAACCGCTGCGAGCTCGAAGGTGAACTCGCTCTCCTCGCCCCAGACGTTGATGGACTTGGTGGCCTCGATGGTCGCCTCGGCCGCCTTGAACGTATTGGTGACGATGAGCTTCTCGGCACCGTCGTAGTCGACCTTCGCGGACAGTGCGTTGGTCTCGGCGTCCTTGGTGACGGTCACGGTGACCTTGTGGGCCGCGGTGTCGTAGGTCACGCCGTCAACGTGGTCATTGACCTCGGTGATGGTGTACTCGTACGTACCGGCCTTGTCGAATGCGACCTTGCCGAAGGAGGCAACCGGGGTCTTCTCGGTGGCCTTGGCCTCGGCGGCCTCGGGCATCGGAGCGCCTGCGGTGACGGCAGCCAGCTTGAAGGTGAAGCTGTCGGCCTTGCTCCAGTCCTCGAACTTCTTGGTGGCCTCGAGCGTTGCCTCGGCTGCCGTGAAGGTGTTGGTGATGGCGAGGCTCTCGGCGCCGTCGTAGTCAACGGTGGCAGACAGGGCGTTCGTCTCGGCGTCCTTGGTGACGTTCACGACCACGGTGTGCGGTGTGGTGTCGTAGGTGACACCGTCGACACCGTCGTTGCGCTCGGTCACGGTGTAGCGGTAGGTACCAGCCTTCTCGAAGGTGATCTCGCCGAACTTGGCGACGGGCTCGGCCTCGGTCGCAGTGGCAACCGTGCTCGCGGGCAGCGGAGCGCCCTCGATGGCGGCCAGGTCGAAGGTGAAGCTATCAGCCTTGCCCCAGTCGTTGAACTCCTTCTCCGCCTCGATGGTCGCCTGCGTCGCAGCGTAGGCGTTCGTGATGACCAGGCTGTCCTTGCCGTCGTACTTGACGGCGGCACTCAGCTTGTTGTCGGCGTCCTTGGAGACGATGACCGTGACGGCATGCGGCGTGGTGTCGTAGGTGACGCCGTCCGCACCGCCGTTGAGCTCGGTGATCGTGTACTCGTAGGTGCCAGCCTTCTCGAACTTCACCGTGCCGAAGCTGGCGGTGGGCTCGTCCTCGGTGGCGACAGCCGTGGCCTTCTCGGGTGCAGGAGCGCCGCTCACGGGTGCGACCGTGAAGGTGAAGCTGTCGGCCTTGCCCCAGTCCTCGAACTGCTTGGTGGCCTCGAGCGTGGTCTCGGTACCAGCGTAGGTGTTGGTGATGATCAGGCTCTCGGCGCCGTCGTAGTCAACGGTGGCAACCAGCTCGTTGGTGTCTGCATCCTTGGCCACGGTCACGGTTACCTTGTGCTCAGCGGTGTCGTAGGTCACGCCGTCCGCATCGCCCTTGGTCTCGGTAATCGTGTACTCGTAGGTACCGGCCTTCTTGTAGTCGATCTCACCAAAGACTGCGGTGGGCTCTGCCTTGGTGACCGTCTTGGCCAGCGTCGTGGAGGTGCCAGCCTCATCGGGCATCGGAGCGCCGTCGACGCTTGCGAGCGTGAACACGAAGATGTCGGCCTTGCCCCAGTCCTCGAACGCCTTGGTGGCCTGGATGACCGCCTTTGTGGAGGCGTAGGTATTGGTGATGATCAGTGCGTCAGCACCGTCGTAAGCAACCTTGGCGGTCAGCTTGTTGGTGGCGTCATCAGCCTTGGTGACCTCGACCACAACACGATGCGCGGAGGTGTCGTAGGTGACGCCGTCAACGTGGTCGTTGACCTCGGCGATGCTGTAGGTGTAGGTGCCAGCGGCCTCGTAGTTGATCTCACCGAAGATTGCGTCAACGGCATCCTTCGTGGCAACTGCGGTCTTAACGACATTGCCGTCTGCATCCACCGGCATCGGGGAGCCATCGGACGGGGTCAGCGTGAACGTGAAGCTCTCAGCCTTGCCCCAGTCGTTGAACTGCTTGGTTGCCTTAATAGTGGCCTTTGCCGCCTCGTAGGTGTTGGTGACGATCAGGCTGTCAACATTCTCACCGTCGTAGCGGACTTCTGCCGAGAGGGCATTGGTGTTGTCGTTGGCCTTGGAGACGATCACCGTGACAGCGTGTGCGGTGGTGTCGTAGGTAACGCCGTCGGCGCCGCCGTTCTGCTCGGTGATGGTGTACTCGTAGGTGCCGGCCTTCTCGAAGGTGAGCTTCTCAAAGCTGACAGTCTTATTGGCCTTGGTCGCGGTGACCGTGGTCTCAGCAGGCATGGGAGCGCCCTCGGTGACGGCTGCCAGGTCGAACTTGAACTCGTCGGCCTTGCCCCAGTCCTCGAACTCCTTGGTCACGCTGAACTGAGCCTCAGTGGCTGCGTAGGTGTTGGTGATGATGAGCTGCTTCTCGCCACCATAGCTGACCTCGGCGGACAGCTTGTTGGTGTCGGCATCCTTGGTAACGGTCACGGTAACGGGATAGGCGGTGAGGTCGTAGGTGACGCCATCTGCCTTGCCGTCGCGCTCGGTCACGGTGTACTCGTAGGTTCCGGCCTTCTCGAAGGTAATGGTCTCGAAGGTTGCCGTCGGGTTGGCCTCAGTCGCGGTAGCGACGGTGGAGGTGGGCATCGGGGCGCCCTCGGTGACTGCCGCCAGGTCGAACTTGAACTCGTCGGCCTTGCCCCAAGCATCAAACTGCTTGGTGGCCTCGATTGTGGCCTGGGTCGCCTCGAAGGTGTTGGTGACAATCAGGCTCTTGGCGCCGTCATAGTCCACCGTTGCGCTGAGGGCGTTGGTGGTGTCGTCCTTGGTAACCGTGACGGTGACCTTGTGCGGCGTGGTGTCGTAGGTGACGCCGTCGGCGCCGTCGTTGCGCTCGGTCACGGTGTACTCGTAGGTGCCGGCCTTCTCGTAGGTGATCTCGTCGAAGGTGGCGGTGTTGTTGGCATCTGTCGCTACTGCCGTGGTGTTGTCGGGCATCGGGGCGCCCTCGGTGACTGCCGCCAGGTCGAACGTGAAGCTGTCGGCCTTGCCCCAGTCGTTGAATTCCTTGGTGGCCTCGATGGTCGCCTTGGTCGCTGCATAGGTGTTGGTGACGATCAGGCTTGCCTTGCCGTCGTACTTCACCTCAGCGGAGAGGGTGTTGGAGTCGGCATCCTTAGAGACGATAACCGTCACTGCATGCGGCGTGGTGTCGTAGGTTACGCCATCGGCGCCGTCGTTGCGCTCGGTGATCGTGTACTCATAGATACCGGCCTTCCCGAACTCGACCTCGTCGAAGACTGCCGTGGGGTTGGCCTCGGTAGCCGTGGCCTCGGTGACCTCGGGCATCGGAGCGTCCTTGGTGACGGCGGCCAGGTCGAACGTGAAGCTCTTGGCCTTGCCCCAGTCGTTGAACTGCTTGGTGACCTCGAAGCCCTTCTTGACGCCTTCGTAGGTGTTGGTGATGTTGAGGGCGGTCTTGTCACCGTCGTAGATGACCTTAGCCGTGAGCTCGTTGGTGTCGACGTCCTTGGTTACCTCGACCTTGACCGTATGCGGCGTGGTGTCGTAGGTGACACCGTCGACGTGGTCGTTGCGCTCGGTAATCGTGTACTCGTAGGTTCCAGCCTTCTCATACTTGACTGTACCGAAGCTCGCCTTGATGGCGTCCTTGGTTGCCGTAGCGGTAGTAACCGCGTTGCCCTTGGAATCCAGCGGCATCGGGGCGTTCTCGCTGACCGGTGCGAGGTCGAAGATGAAGCTCTCGGCCTTGCCCCAGCTGCTGAAGTTCTTGGTAGCCTCGATGGGTGCCTCGGTCGCGGTGTAGGTGTTGGTGATGATGAGGCTGTCGCCGTCGGCGTAGATGACCTCGGCGCTCATCTTGTTGTCGGCGTCCTTGGTGACTTCGACGGTAACCTTGTGCGGCGTGGTGTCGTAGGTGACGCCGTCAGCGCCGCCGTTGACCTCGGTCACGGTGTACTCGTAGGTGCCGCACGTCTCGTAGGTGATCTCGTCGAACGAAGCCGTCGGATAAGCCTCGGTTGCGGTCGCCTTGCTGCTGGCGGGCATCGGGGCGTCCTTGGTCACGGCCTCGAGCAAGAAGTCGAAGTGATCAGCCTTGCCCCAGTCGTTGAACTCCTTGGCGGCCTCGATGGTCGCCTTGGTCGTCTCATAGGTGTTGGTAATGATCAGCGCGTCGGCGCCGTCGTACTTGACCGAGGTGGACAGCTTGTTGTTGCCTCCCTTGGCAACGGTCACGACAACCTCGTGCGGAGTGGTGTCGTAGGTGACGCCGTCCGCATCGCCCTTGGTCTCGGTGATCGTGTACTTGTAGGTTCCGGCCTTCTTGTAGTCGACCTCGCCGAAGACAGCGGTGGGCGCGTCCTTGGTGACCGTCTTGGCCAGCGTCGTGGAGGTGCCGGCCTCCTCGGGCATGGGTGCGCCGTCGACGCTCGCGAGCGTGAACTCGAAGCTGTCGGCCTTGCCCCAGTCCTCGAACGCCTTGGTGGCCTGGAGGTTCGCCTTCGTGGAATCGTAGTTGTTGGTGATGATGAGCGCATCAGCATCGTCGTACTTGACGGAGGCGGAGAGCGCGTTGGTCGCTGCGTCCTTGGTGACGGTCACGACGACCTCGTGCGGATCGGTGTCGTAGGTGACGCCGTCAACGCCATCGTCAACCTCGGTGATGGTGTACTTGTAGACACCGGCCTCGCCGTACTTGGCCGTCCCGAACAGGGCCGTCGGAGCATCCTCCGTGGCCTCTGCGCTCCTGACCTCGTTGCCGTCGGCATCCAGCGGCAGCGGAGCGCCGTCGATGGCGGCCAGATTGAAGGTGAAGCTCTTGGCCTTGCCCCAGTCGTTGAACTGCTTGGTGGCCTGGATGGGGGCCTCGGCCTCATTGAACTCGTTGGTGAAGTCGACGACTGCGGACTCGATGACCTCGTCGCCCTTCTTGACGGAGAGCGTGCCGTCCCCGTTGTCGGAGATGCTGACGGTGACCGTCTTGGCGGTGTCGATGGTGACGCCGTCCACCGTACCGGTCTCGGTGACCGTGTAGGTGTAGGTCTCGCCCGCGTCATCAAGCGTGTACTTGATGTCGCCAAAGCTGAACTCGGTCTTGCTGCCCGAAGTCGGGGTGATGGTCACGCTGGTCTGCGCAGGCAGCGGAGCGCCGGCCTTGTCGACGTTCACATTGAAGGTGTACTCGTCGCCTTCCTTGAAGTCGCGGCCACTCATGGCCTTGGTGGCATCAAGCGTGATGCTCCCCTCAGCCTCGTACTTGTTCTTGAAGTTGAGTGCCTTGGCATTGTCGCTGGTGGTGACAATCAGGTTTCCGGTACCGTTGTCACGAACGGTGACATTGACGGTATAGGTCGTGCTGTCCTTCTCGCCAACGCCCTGCATGCTGAAGGCGTCCTCGGTGACCTCGTAGGTGAACACGCGGACCTTGTCGTAGGTCACGTTGCCCTCGTCGTCGACGTTCTTGAGGTCGTCAAGCGTGTAGTGGATGGTCGCGAACTCGAAGTCCTCGCTGGTACCAGAGGTGGGCTCGATGGTGACCGTGTCCTCGGCGGGCATCGGGGCGATGCCGGCAAACTCGCCGGTTGCCACGATCTTGAAGGTCGCGCTATCGCCTTCCTTGAAGGAGCGGCCGTCGATGGACTTGTTGCCCTTGAGGGTGGTCTCGCCCTCGGCATGGTACTCGTTGGTGAAGTCGTAGGTGTTCTCGGCGGGGTCAGCCACGCAGTCGATCTTGCCTTCGCCGTTGTCGGTCAGGGTGACGGTGATCTCGTACTCGGTGTCGTCGTACTTGACGCTACTGTCATTGCCGGCACGCTCGACTACCTTGTAGGTCTTCTCCGTCGGCTTGTAGGTTCCGTCGTCGTTCGTCTCGAGGTCATCGCCCGTGTACTCGATCGTGGTGAAGCTGTAGCTGCCATCGGCCGCGTTGGGCACGGACTCCATCAAGGTTCCCTCGGAATCGTAGAGGTCAAAGAGGAACTCGCCCTCCTTGAGCTTGCGACCGGTCAGTTCCTTGGTGCCGCTGAACGTGATCTCGCCCTTGGTGTTGTAGTCGTTGGTGACGGTGAAGCCCTCGGGGTCGTAGGTCACGGTCGTCGTGAGCTCGCCGGTGCCGGTGTCGGCGCTGACCTCCACGGTGGCCGTGATCTCGGTCGGGTCGACGGACCAGCCGGTGCCCCAGTCGGAGGTCTCGGCGATCTTGTACTCGTAGGTCTTGCCCGCGCTCTCGAGCGGGTACTCGATCTCGCCGAACTCGACGGTTCCGGCCTCGGTGAGCGTCCTTGTGCGGTCCGCCTCGGCGGGCATCGGGGCGCCCTCGGTGACGGCCGTCAGCGTGAAGGTCGCCTCCTTGCCGTCGGGCCACGTGTCGCCCTCGCCGAGCGCCTTCTTGGCTTGGAGCTTGGCCTTGCCGGAGGCGTCGTAGGTGTTCACGAACTCGGCTGCGGAATTGTTCGGGAACTGCGTGACGATCAGAGTACCAGAGCCGTCGTCGGTGACGGTGATCTCAATCGTCTTGGGATTGCTAGTGTCGTTGGTCACACCGGCCACGGTCCCAGACTCGGTGATCGTGTACTGGAAGGTCTTGGTGCGGACGCCCTCGTCGTCGGGGTCGACGCCGTCGAGGTCGCTCAGCTGGAAATAGAGCGTGCCGAATGTGAAGGTGCTGGAGCCGCCGTTTTCGGCTGTGATCGAAGGGACGCTCTCTCCGCCATCGGTCTTGCGAATCGGCGCACCCTCGACACCCGCCAAGGTGTAGGTCCATTTGTCAGTGCTCTTGAGCTTGCGGTTCTCGAGCTTCTTGGTGCCGCCCACGACCGTGGTGCCCTTGGCGTCGTAAGTGTTCACGAAGTTCAGGGACTCGGCGTTGTCTGATGCGACAACGTCCAGGGTGCCGTCGCCGTTGTCCTTGACGGTGACGGTGACCTCGTACGTGGTGTCGTCCTTCTCGACGCCCTGCATGCTGTATGCGGACTCGGTGACCTTGTAGGTGAACACGGTCTCCTTGGGCAGGCCGCTCTCGTCGTCGACGTCCAGGTAGGAGAGCTTGTAGGTAATGTCGGAGAACTGGAAGGACTTGCTGGTGCCGGAGGTCGGCTTGATAGTGAGCTCAGCCGGGTCGGGCATCGGGGCGCCCTCGGGGCTGATGGCCTCGATCTTGATGGTGGCGGAGTCGCCCTGCTTGAACTCGCGGCCCTCGATGTCCTTGGTGCCCTTGAGGGTGGCCTTGCCGGAGGCGTCGTACTCGTTGGTGAAGTCGAAGCTGTCCTTGTCACGGCTAGGTGTAACAGTCATAGCGCCATTAGCGTCAATTTCGACTGTAACTGTCACGTCATACTTTGTAGTATCTACCTCGTCTACGCCGTCCATAGAGCAGGCTGACTCGGTGATCTCGTACTTGAACGGCTTGGTGCGCTTGCCGTCCGCGTCGGGTGTCACATCCTCGAGGTCAACCGATGTGAACGTAATGGCACCGAACTGGTATGTCGGGTTGGCCTCGGTCGGGGCGAAGGTCACCTCAGCCTGGGCGGGCATCGGGGCGTCGGCAGGGCTGACGGCCCCAATCTTGACGGTGACGGAGTCGCCGTCCTTGAAGGTGCGGCCGTCGACGGACTTCTCGCCTGTAAACTGAATGGTGCCTCTTGCGTAGTTATTAACGAACTCTGCTTTCGCACTTACTTCGCTACCAGTTTCACCTGCAACAACAGTGACCTTCTTGTCGTTTGCTCCAAGCAGGCTGATGCCCTCGGGCAGAGTGCTGGTGTCCTCGGTCAGGGTATATTCGCCCTCCAGCAAGTTCTTAACTTCAACATAACCATCTGCGTCGGGGAGCACTGTATTACCATCAACAGCCGCTTCCTTAACTTCGCCATTAAGAATGGTAATAGTGACGTGCTTAGTTGTTGCACTCGCACCGGTTCCTGGTCCCGAGACCGTAAATGAGTACGTGCCGTTAAGCTCTTCTCTGGACGTAAGGGAACCGTTGTACTTTACGGTCTTCTTAAGTTTCAGCGATCCTTCCTGAAGAGTATTCGTGATGGTGTAGAAGCTCGCCGCGTCACCATAGGTTGATCCATCGGTGCTGTACGTAATATTTACAGGTATATGCCTGTTAGCACCGTGACCAGTCGGCTGTCCAACTTCAACCTTTACATAAATCTTCTGAGCAGATGCTGTCCAGCCACTCCAACCGTCTTCCGCTATCTCATATGTATAGGTATTTCCACAATCAGCTTCCGTAAAGTGCAGCGTCTTAAATTCATACTCTGCTGCACTTGTAATCTCCATGCTGGTGACACGCACATCATCGTCGTCAATAGGCATCGGCGCTTGACTAGCATTTTCACCTGTGGCGGTAAGTGTGAAGGTGAGCTTCTTGTTATTCTCGCCATCCTTAGGCCATTGGTTACCGTTGCCCAGATCCTTCTTGAACTTCAGTTCACCAGTTCCTGTAGCAGCTTCATGACCCTTGGTATTCGAAACGCCAGAATCGGCCTCACGGTCCCTACCCTGATACTCGGAGTGAATCTCAGAGCCACCGTGGTTAGCTACCGCAGAGATGACGGTTCCGCCCCAGTTTCCACCCAAGTCTTTCACGGTTGCAGCAGGAGCAAGTAGCGTTCCGGAAGTAGTGCCACTCGTGTCAATTGTCCCCGTGTAAGGAGAACGAACTCCATTAACGTCCCTCACGTAAGGGTTGTAGATGATCCTCCGCGCAGCACCCTTGCCGTCCTGGTTAAACTGAGCCTCAAGGGTTTCGCCATCAAGAGTAGTTGGAACAGGAATGACAGCAGAGTCTCCAGCATCAGTCATATCAATATTCACAACGACAAGCTTGTCGTCTGATGTCAGATTCAACTGCCCCATGCTTACTATTTCCGAGAGAGTGTAGTCATAGACTTTCACTGTCTCAGAACCCAGAGATGAGGCTAACGTTGCAGAGAGAATCCTGTAATTACCAATATTCTGGTTAATCGTTAGATGCGGAGCGTTATCTCCGTCGGGCATCTCTGTACCAGGACGAACGATGGTACCTTGTTCTGCACTCGATAATGCGTTATTCGCTGCCACCATCCGGTTGTAGTCGTTCTCATTCTCAATGACCAGAACTCCATGCCTCGACCTGCGGATGAGCTCCATCAGCATGTCCTGAGATGCCCCGTCATCAATGTCGGCAAAGTAGTTAATGTTCTGACCACTGCCCTTAAAGATGACCTCTCCACCAAATGTTGCAGTAACCTGCTCTGGTCCATGGCCAATTGTAGTCTCTTCGACATACAGCTCTTTTCTTTCACCACCAACAGTCAGTACCTCGCGAACCTGGTACCTGCCTGGCTGAAGACCATCAAAGCTGACCGTGAGCTTACCGTTTTCATCGGTTGTTCCCGTAGTCTCAGCAGTACCACTCTGCTGCTCACCTTGATTTGGATTCGACGTCTCGCCACAAGGCGCAATCACCCATTCACTGCCATTCCATCGATAGGCACGAATGGTGACCTGCTGGTTAGCAAGTGGGTTACCATCTTGGGTGAACGTCTTTGTCACCGTGAGCTTGTTGACGTTCATGTTCCTTCCCGAGAAGCCATAGTCCGCTATGGTCTTCGTGAAGAACTCCGAAGGAACATTCCCTGCGGCAATATTGGCCTCCATATCGGTTCTGTGACCAGTAAGTTCACTGGTATATAGTCCGAACCCAAGAGCCTCGTCAAGAGTGTCGAGTACGTTATCTCTGCTGATACCACCCACTGCCTTCGTGAAATGGACGGTATCGTAGTATAGGGTCACATCCCCATCGCTTCTATTGCTGCGATCGGTATCGAGGGAAAAGAAGTAACTTCCAACAACACTGCCATCATTCAGAATGGCAACTCTTGGTTCTGCCGCAGTTGAACCATTGAGCTTATTGATTAGCTGACCGAGCTGAGGATCGGGATTACCCGCCGCAGTCCATTCGCACATCCACAGAGTAGTAGCTGCCTCGTTGCCGATAAAATGCTCGCCCTGCTTCTTGTTTCCGTTTTGATCAAGCCAAACCAGTTGTGTACCAGGGTTTGTGTTATCAATCACATTGTATTTATTAGCCGCTGCTGTGATTGGAACATAGAAGTACGCGTCGCCGTTCTGATGAGGAATCTTGCCCATCACGAAGTACTTACCGTTGGAGGGAACATTTCCCGTCGTGTCATCGAACACGAAACGGAGCGCATACGACTTTTGTTCATGGTCTTTCTTCAGGCATATCTTAGCAGGGTTATTTTCGTTGTCCGTAGGGTTCGGATCGCCGTTACCCTGGAACGTGTAGCCCTCAATTGTGTCAAACACGGTGCGGGCACTGCCCTGCGCATGGCGCTGCTCGCTCAAAAATGCTGGCGTAATCTCCTGATTTGGATTAGAGCACCAAAGCAAACGCGTACCAACGTCATACTTGTTCCGGTCATATTCAACAGCTTCGTCACTATAGATGTCCTTGAAGTTGTCGACCGAGAGCGTCAATTCGCCGCTATCCTGCGACAAGAAGTCATCAGCTGGCACTACCGCCCAGCCTTCTTGGGAGTTCGTTTCTTTGTTCGTAAGTACTACGTACACCCAGTAGTGACCAGTTGTATTAACTGGTTCGAACTTCTCGGGGGTTGCGCCAGACTCATCGTAGCTCTTCAGTGTTATGGTAACGCCTTCCTGCGCATCCGTGACGACAATCTCGATGACCTTACCACTGGCCATCGTAACGGTAAGCTTCTCCTCGCTGGTGAACGGAGCCTTGCTCGTAAGCTTCCAGTCGCTCCCGTCCTCGAGCTGCGCGACGCCGATCAAGTCCCCGTTGGTAAAGACAACACTCTCGACCTTAGCCACGTTGTCCTCAATGCCCAGCTTCTCAAAGATGGTGCTCAGCAGGACATCAGACTCACCGGCAATGCTATAGGTCAAGCCGTCGAGCGTGAAGTCGACGGTGTAGCTGAGTGCATACACACTGAAGCTAGTAGCAGTGATGGCAATACTCTCATCGCCTGTCGCCGTGCTGTCAACCTTCTCGACCATGATGCTGCTGGGATCGAGTTCGCCGGACTGATTGGTCGTAGCACCCTTGGCCTCATCGGCAATCGGAAGATGCGTGACCTCAACGTCGCTGGCACTCGGCGCATCAAGGTCCTTGGTTATCTGGTCGTTAAGGAGCTGGAAGTCGACATTGACGGTGGCACCCTCGGCAGGCTGGACCTCGTACTCGTTGCCATCCTTGTCCGTCATAATGAATGCGACGTCAAACAGCAACGTATTGGTTGGCTTGTACTCAACCGAGTTGTCAGAGCCGTCGTTCAACGCCTGCATGTAGGCATCGTAGTCGTAGTTGCTGGACTCTGGACGAACCGTGCGAACCACGAGCTGCGCCTCATCTGGAATGGCAGCCGGATCGCTTACCGTAGCAACCACGTGCACATCCTGATTGGCACCCTCGTACGTGGTGACCTTGGGAGCTTCCTTGGCTTCCTCGGGCTTGGCCTCCTCGTCCTTCTTCTCTTCGGGCTTGGTTTCCTTGTCCTTGGTCTCCTCAGCCTCTTCAGCCTTCTTGACATTTGCTAGCGCGAACACGGTGAACGACTGGGTCTTTACCTCGATCGTGTCGGTACCGCTTGCACCAAAGTCCTCGTCAGCTACGTACTGGACCACCACATCATCGGCAGTGATGTTGGTGGTCGCATAGGTGGTCGCAGCCTTTGCGGCATCAACCACGGGCATGTGGGCAACAGTCACGTCGGCTGCCTGTTCGGCACGGAGGTAGCCGTCGATCTGCTGCTCTTTGAACTCGAACGTGACCAGCGCATCGCCCTTGGTGGGCTCGACCTCGATGGTCTCACCAGTCTCCTGATCAACCGTCAGGAAGGCCACGTCATACAGAAGCGTGTTGTCCTTGGTGTACTCGGGCTTGTCCGCAGCGGCACCAACGGACTTGTTGAGCGCATCCATGTACGCGTCATAGTTGTACGTGTAGACGTCGTCCTTGTAGCTCTCCTCATGAACCTGAACGACCTGCAGCACCGTATTGTTGGGGATGGCATCCGCCTCATCAAGCGCAACCGTAACCCTCATGGTGTCATCGTCATATATATAGGTGCGCGTGAAGGCTTCGACGCTGATCTCGGTTCCAGCCATGACCATACTACCGGGCAGCACGTAGGTACCGTCACCAGACAGAACGCTCTCGACGCCGTCGACAACAACCTTGACGGACTCATCGACGAGCTCGTAGTCCGCGTTGGGCGTGACGTAGAACTCGACGTCCTCGCCCTCGGTCAGCGTAACGTTGCTCGAGGTGTCAGCGATGGTGTCTTCGCCAATGGAGACGGTCGCATTGAGCGACGAGACGTAGATGCTCGTCTCTACCTCGTCAGGTTGCTCATCGGCAACCTGACCGAGCTCGTCGTCATGCGCGACGGGTTCCTCCTCGGGAACAGTCTGTTCGACGTACTCTTCCTCTTGGGTGACGTCCTCCTCGGGGACAGTCTCCTCCGCCACATCCACGGACTCGACGTAGTCGTCTACGCCGCCCTCGTCCATGCGCGCGTACGCGACAGGCGAGGTCTGGAGCACCATGGCAAACGTCAACAAGATCGACAAGAACTTGTTGAACGCCTCTTTAGTGGCGCGCTTTTGGGCCCGCGTTCTCTTTGTCTTACTCATCGCTTTCTCCCCCGTGCCTTGGGTTGAACACTGAAACCGACTTGCTATAGCTGTAAAGTAAGCCTCTGTTAATGCATGTTTCGGTATATTTACAGCTATATG
>JAGAVX010000134.1 GCA_017941705.1 Atopobiaceae bacterium | reverse complement strand
TCCTCCGTCCGTACATCTCGAGTAATCCGAAAGGCCCAGGCCCCATCGCAAACGCTTGGGGCCCGGACCTCGATCTTGCTTGTGGATACAGGCCTACACGTAGAAGAGCATCTGGTTGTAACTCGGCACCGGCCAATAGTCCTCGCCGCAGAGCATCTCCATCGCGTCGACCTCAGCGCGCAGCGCCTCCATCGCGGGAATGACCTCGTCGCGGCAGAGGGCGTCCTGCTCGGTGGGGTTCGACTTGGCGCTGGTCGTGGCAGCCAGCTCCTCGAGCTTGGCGGTGAGGTCGTAGATGGCGTCGATGCCAGCGGTGAGCTTCTCGACGATGTCCTTCTCCGCGCGGGAAATGACACCCAGCTCGGCCTTGGTGGCCACGCTCGTCGCAAGGTCGCCCGAGTAGCTCATGAGCGCCGGGAGGTACATGTGGCGCACCATGTAGGTCATCGTGTTGGCCTCGATGTTGATGAGCTTGGCGTACTGCTCGGCCTTGGCCACGTAACGCGCGTGGCACTCCGCCTCGCTGAGCACGCCAAAGTGGTCGAGGAACTTGATGTTGTCGGAATCCATGAGGGCGCCCAGGGCATCGGGCGTGGTCTTGAGGTTGGGCAGCCCGCGGCGCTCGGCCTCCTCCTCCCACTCCTCCGAGTAGCCGTTGCCGTCGAAGATGATGCGCTGGTGGTCGCGGAAGGTATGGCGCACGAAGCGCATGGCGACCTGCGTGAAGTCCTCGTCTTGGCGTGCGGCGACGTAGTCGCAGAAGCGCTCGCACTGCTCGGCCACGGCGGTGTTGAGCACCACGTTGGGGTCGGACAGGTTCTGCTGGCTGCCCGGCATGCGGAACTCGAACTTGTTGCCGGTGAAGGCGAAGGGGCTCGTGCGGTTGCGGTCGGTGTTGTCGCGCAGGACCGAGGGCAGCTGCGGGACACCGAGGTCCATGAGCTCCCGGTCGGCGGCCTCGGCATGCTCCTTGTGGATGAGCGCCTCGACGACGGGGGAGAGTGCGTCTCCGAGGAAGATCGACACGACTGCCGGAGGAGCCTCGTTGGCGCCTAGGCGATGGTCGTTGCCGGCCGAGGCCACGCTCATGCGCAGCAGGTCGGCATGCTCGTCCACGGCGGCTATCAGGAAGGAGAGGAACACGAGGAACTGCAGGTTGTCCTCAGGGTGCGGGCCGGGCTCGAGCAGGTTTCTGCCGTCGGCGGCAAGCGACCAGTTGTCGTGCTTGCCCGAGCCGTTCACGTACTCGAAGGGCTTCTCGTGCTGCAGGCAGACCAGCCCGTGGTGGCTTGCCAGCAGCTTCATCTTCTCCATGGTGAGCAGGTTGTCGTCGATGGCGGTCGATCCGTCCTCGAAGACGGGCGCAAGCTCGTGCTGGCAGGGGGCGACCTCGTTGTGCTTGGTCTTTGCGGGGATGCCCAGCTTCCACAGCTCGTCGTCGAGTTCCTTCATGAACTCGTTGACGGTGGGACGTATCGCGCCAAAGTAGTGCTCCTCGAGCTCCTGGCCCTTGGCCGGCGGGCAGCCAAAGAGCGTCCTGCCGGCCAGGATGAGGTCGGGACGGGCCTTGTAGTCCTCCTCGCGGATGAGGAAGTACTCCTGCTCGGGGCCGATGGTGGTCTTGACGCGCTGCGGCGTGCGGCCAAAGAGCTCGAGCACGCGCTTGGCCTGGACCTCGAGTGCGTTCTGGCTGCGCAGCAGCGGCGTCTTCTTGTCGAGCGCCTCGCCCGTGTAGCTGATGAAGGCGGTCGGGATGCAGAGCACCTCGTCCTTGATGAAGGCCGGGCTCATCGGGTCCCACACGGTGTAGCCGCGGGCCTCGAAGGTGGCGCGCAGGCCTCCGTTGGGGAAGCTCGACGCGTCGGGCTCGCCCTGGACCAGCTCCTTGCCGGAGAAGGCCATCAGGATGGTGCCGTCGCCGTTGGGCGTGAGGAAGCTGTCGTGCTTCTCGCTGGTTATGCCCGTGAGCGGTTGGAACCAGTGCGTGAAGTGCGTGGCGCCCTTCTCCAGCGCCCACTCCTTCATGGCGTGGGCGACCTCGTTCGCTATGTCAAGGTCGAGCGGCTTGCCGTCCTTGATGACGCGCATGAGCTCCTTGTACGTCGGCTTGGGCAGACGCTCCTTCATGTCCGCCTCGTCAAAGAGCAGCTCGCCCCATTCGGTGCTGACCTTGTCCTTGGCCATGCCGTCCCCTTCCTGTCGCCTCGGGCGCGATGGTTTCTCCTTGGGTACGTTATCAGACGTGGGCCCCGATGGAGCATGTTTCAAACCTTATCCGCACAATGTTTCGCCGTAGTGAAGTGCCCAAGAACTACCGCAACGCTTAACGCACTCGTTACGACGCGTGCGGAGGTGCACGTCTCCGATGTGCGTGCGGACAAGAGGGACCCCTCGCCTGCGACAGACGAGGGGTCCCGGGCAACCAGGCTATCGGCTGGTCTCTTAGAAGTTGAACTTGAAGGTCATGCCGTCGGCGACGTGCTCCTTGGCGTCGTCCCAGGTGAGCTCGGTTCCGTCGTCGGTATCGGTGAAGGTGAACGTGCCGGTTCCGTCGGTGTAGACGTCCTCCTCGGTGTCCAAAGAGCCGTCCTCCGCGTAGGTGAGCTTCGTCTTGGTGCAGTTGTCGTAGGTGATGGTGAGCGTCTTCTCGTCAAACGAGCCGACCATCTCCCACTTGGTGGTCTCGGTTGCACTGTCTGCCCACATGACGGTCGCCCTGGCACCCTCAAGGCCATTGGCCTCGATGAGGATGTTGGCGTTGTCGCAGGCGTACGGGCCAATGACGTTCATGACAGGGTTCTGGCCGTCTTCCACGACATCAGTCTCGACAGCCTGCTCCTCGGTCACCTGTGTCTCGGGCTCGGTGGTGGCTGTATCCGCGGGCTTGTTTCCGCAGGCTCCCAGCGTGCATGCCATGGCGACGGCCACGATGGCACGTGCGATGTCATTCCTTTTCATGTGCGTTCTCCTTGCGTGAGTACTGTCGCCCCCAAGGGCTTTCTGAGCGCATGATAGCACGGGGCAGCGGGCGTTCGTGCTTGCGGTGGTGATGGTCACTTGCCCACCATTTAGGTCCTCGCCGCGCGGTACAATCGACCTCACCCAAAACGAGAGGACCACCCATGGCCGAGACCAACACTCCCGCGCGCCGCACCATCGCCGTCATCGACGGCAACTCGCTGATGCACCGCGCCTTCCATGCCATCCGCCAGCCCATGAGCGCCCCTGACGGTCGCGCCACCAACGCGCTCTTCGGCTTCTTCAACATGTTCATCAAGCTGGTCGAGACCTTCAAGCCCGACGGCGTCATCTGCGCCTTCGACAAGGGCAAGCCGCAGGTACGCATGGACATGCTCCCGCAGTACAAGGCACAGCGACCGCCGATGGACCCGGCGCTGCATGAGCAGTTTCCCATGGTGAAGGAGCTGCTCGGAGCCCTGGACGTACCCGTGGCCGAGCTCGAGGGCTGGGAGGGCGACGACATCCTGGGCACGCTGGCGCGTCGCGGCGAGGCGGCTGGCTACGACATGTATCTGTTTACGGGCGACCGCGACATGTACCAGCTCGCGACCGAGAACGTCAAGATCGTCTCGACCAGGAAGGGCGTCAGTGACGTGGTCATCATGACCCCGGAGAGCGTGGACGACCTGTACCACGGCATCACGCCCGAGCTGGTGCCTGACTTCTACGGCCTCAAGGGCGACACTTCGGACAACATCCCCGGCGTGCCGGGCATCGGCCCCAAGAAGGCGTCGCAGCTCATCGTGCAGTACGGCAGCCTCGACGAGGTCATCGCCCATGCCGACGAGGTCAAGGGCAAGATGGGCGAGAACCTGCGCGCGCACATCGACGACGCGCTGCTCTCGCGCAAGGTGGCCACGATCCGCACTGACGCGCCGATTGACCTCGACCTTGCCGACGCCAAGTTCCCCACGTTCGACCCGGCGGATGTGGTCAAGGCCTTCTCGGCGCTGGGCTTCACGGGCATGACGACGCGCCTGGTGCGCTTGGGCGGGGGCGACGTGGCAGAGGCTGTGGCGGCGCCGACCTTCGAGGTCCCTGCGATATCCACCAAGGCAAGCGTGGTCGAGAAGGCAATTGGCGACGGATCGTGGGTCTCCGTCTGCGTCGAGTCTAAGGAGGCGCCCAAGAAGCGCGGGCAGATGAGCCTGCTGCTCGACGATGCTGCCGATGACCCCGTGGCGCTTTGGTTTGCTGTGGACGACGCCCTCGTGCGGCGCACGGGGGACGAGGCTCTTTCGTTGCTCGCGCGGATCGTGCGCGGGGGACGCTTGGTCGCCGGTGACATGAAGGCGACCTTGTACGAGGTCTGCCCGGCCGACTCGTCCAAGCCCGCGCTGGTCGATCCGAGCGAGGTCGATCCCACGCGCATCTTTGACACCGGTGTGGCGGCGTATCTGCTGGATTCAGACCACGTGCAGGTCAAGTCGTTTGCGGTGCCCGACCTGGCTGAGCGGTATCTGCAGACCTCGTTGCCCGAGCCGACCGACGAGCTTCCGCAGGCTGCGCTCGAGGCCGCGGCTGCGCTGGCGCTGCGACCCATCCTGGCGGGTGAGCTCGAGAAGGACGGCTCGGCCGACCTGATGGGCTCCATCGAGATGCCCCTGCTGCCGGTGCTGCTTGGCATGGAGCGCACGGGCCTGTACGCAGATCCCGAGATACTGCAGCAGCAGTCTGCCGAGCTTGGCGCCGAGATCGACCAGATGGTTGCGCGTATCCACGAGGCTGCGGGGGAGGAGTTCAACATCGACTCGCCTCAGCAGCTCTCGCATGTGCTGTTTGATGTGCGCGGATTGCCGACCACCAATCTCAAGAAGACGCGAACCGGCTTCTATTCGACCAACGCCAAGGTGCTGGCAGACCTGAGCGGAGATCCGCTGGTCGCTGACGTGCTTGACTATCGCGAGCGTGCCAAGATCAAGTCCACGTACCTCGACGCGCTGCCTGCGCTCATCAAGGGTGACGGGCGCATCCACACCTCGCTCAACCAGACGGTTGCGGCGACGGGGCGTCTGTCCAGCTCCGAGCCAAACCTGCAGAACATTCCCACGCGCTCGACCCTGGGTCACCGCGTTCGCACGGCGTTCACGGTGCCCGAGGGCAGCGTGTTCCTCGCGTGTGACTACTCGCAGATCGAGCTGCGCCTGCTCGCGCATCTGTCAGCCGACGAGCACCTGGTCGCGGCCTTCAACGAGGGCGAGGACTTTCATGCGGCAACGGCGGCGCGCGTGTTTGGCGTACCGGTCGACCAGGTGACCCCGCAGTTGCGCAGCCGTGCCAAGGCGGTCAACTTTGGCATCGTGTATGGACAGCAGGCGTTTGGCCTGGCAAGCTCGCTCAAGATTCCGCGCGCCGAGGCCCAGAGCATGATCGATCGCTACTTCGAGGCATATCCCGGCGTGGACGCGTTCCTCAAGGAGCAGGTGGCCTTTGCCAAGAAGCACAAGTACGTAAGCACCATGTACGGGCGCAAGCGCCATACCAAGGACATCGACAACCGCAACTTCCAGCTGCGTTCGTTTGCCGAGCGTACGGCCATGAACCACCCGATGCAAGGTACGGCGGCGGACATCATAAAGATTGCGATGGTGCGTGTGGCTGAACGGCTGCGTGCCGAGGGCCTGCGGGCAAAGATGGTGCTGCAGATTCACGACGAGCTGGACTTCGAGGTTCCTTCGAGCGAGGTCGACGTGCTCTCGGCGCTGGTCCGCGAGACGATGGAAGGTGTGGCGGAGCTGCGTGTGCCGCTTGTGGCCGACGTGAGCGTCGGCGAGAACTGGGCGGAGGCCAAGTAGCGTGGCAGGTAGTGGGACCGCCGGCAGGCTTATGCACGTGGTTCTGTACACCGACGGGGCGTCACGGGGCAATCCCGGTCCCGGTGGGTACGGGTCGGTGCTGCTGTACATCGACCCTGCCGGCGTGGAGCATCGCAAGGAGCTGAGCTGCGGATACAGGCTTACCACAAACAACCGGATGGAGCTTTTGGCCGTGATCGTGGGGCTTGAGGCGCTGCTGAGACCCTGCGAGGTCGAGGTTCACTCCGACTCGCAGTATGTGGTGAACGCCTTCAACCAGCATTGGGTGCAGAGCTGGATAAACAAGGGCTGGAGGACTTCGCAAAGGCAGCCGGTGAAGAACGTGGACTTATGGCAGCGGCTGCTTGCGGCGGTAGGTCCGCATCAGGTGAGCTGGCACTGGGTCAAGGGCCACGCGGGCCATCCGCTCAACGAGCGGTGTGACCAGCTGGCGACCGAGGCGGCCGACGACCTGGCAAATCTTGCTGTCGACGAAGGCTTTACCGAGGTATAGGGCTGCCGGGGCAGCCAGAATACGCAAACCTTGTCTTCAGCGCGAGCAGAGAAGGCTCCTATACGTCGGTCTTGCCGATCATGATGTTGAGGATCTCGATGTCTGTGGGTTGCATGCCTACGCGGCCAACGTAACCCATGGCACGTATCGACTCCTCGGGAGTCTGACCTACCAAGCCCTCACCAGGCAGGAAGTTGTCTCCCTGCAGCGCTTGGTCGCAACCGAGAATCGCGGCGTCAACAGCGGCGCTGATCTTGGCGGCGCAGCTGGGCTTAGCTCCGTCGCACACAATCCCGCCCACATTGACCAGCGTATTCACGACGGTGGCCTCGTACTGCTCAAAGTCTCCTCCGCGTAGCATGCAGATGCCGGCGCCAGCCCCGCAGCTTGCGCTGACCGCTCCACAGAACGCCGAGAGCTCTCCGACGTAGTACTTCACGTGCACTGCAGTCAGGTCCGAGAGGGCGACCGCGCGCACGAGCTCCTCGTGGCTGGCCCATAGTTCGTGGGCGTACTCGAGCACAGGCATCGAGCAGGTGATCCCTTGGTTACCGCTCCCACAGCAGATGACCACTGGCATGGCGCAGCCGCTCATGCGGGCGTCCGAGCCTGCTGCCGCGCTCGCACGCGCCTTGCAGGTGATGTCGTTGGAGCGACTGCGCAGCAGGGTTCGTCCGATGTTGGCACCCCAGTCGTTGCGCAGGCCCTCGTCCGAGATCGCCTTGTTGGTGGCAATCTGGTTCGAGATGAGCTCGTCGATGTCTGCGAGGTTGGCTGTGTGCGCGAACTCCCAGATGGACGATAGCGAGAGCGAGCCGCGGGGGTCCTCGGCGGCGTCCTTGGAATCCGAGGCAACGGCAGCGATGCCTGCCACGGTGACGGGCTTGCCATCGAGCGTCAGCTCGGTGACGTTGGTATGGCGCTCCTCGAGCTGCGCGACGGAAGAGCGCCCGCCTGCAGTGGCGGTGACGCGTACGAAGAGGTTGGGGACGTTCTCGGCGAGCTCGACGTCGCAGATGTGCGCGGCTGTGAGCTTGGCGGCCTCGGTCCGATCGGGTTCGGTGACGGCCTCGAGCACCTCGAGCGCGCGCGTCTCGTCACCGCCGACGACACCAAGCAGAGCGGCCGCTTCGA
Organism: Atopobiaceae bacterium; assembly: GCA_017941705.1. Taxonomy (GTDB): domain Bacteria; phylum Actinomycetota; class Coriobacteriia; order Coriobacteriales; family Atopobiaceae; genus UBA1367. Next base: position 6,372 of record JAGAVX010000134.1, on the reverse strand, counting down.
TGCCGCGCATGCCTCCCGAGTTGGGAACGGTGACCGACTTGACGTTCTTCACGATGTTGCCGCTACATGCGACGGTCAGTCGTTCGGGCATGGTTCCCAGCGCCGCGCGTGCGAGCGCTGCGGCATAGGCGACGGCAATGGGCTCGGTGCAGCCTAGCGCGCAAACAAGCTCCTCTTGCAAGATGGCAATGTGGTTAGCGTAAGCCGTGGCATCCATGGGCGCTCCTTAGATGGGGTAACCCATATATTAGTGCAAGATGCAATGCGGGTTTGCAGGGTAAGTGGCCAAACGTGTCGCACGACCCTTTGTTGCGAAAAAACGGCAGGCCTCTCAAGAGAAGAGACCTGCCTGCTTTGTTGTGAGGCGACGGAGGGTGGCGCCCTGCCTTACTCTTTGAAGCTAACGACAGTTAGTGTCTCATCGTCAACGAGCGCAGGGTCGACGAGCTCGCGCAGGGGGACGTCGAGAGCGCTGGCAATACGGCCAAGAAGGTCAAGGCCTACACTGACTTTGCCGTTCTCGACCTTCCATATGTGGGTGTAGCTAGTGCCCACCATGTCAGCGAGAACTTGCAGCGTAAGACCCTGGGATTCGCGCCGCCGGCGAATCTCGCGTCCAACCAGTAATCTGAGTGCAAGCCTGTCCATGAAGTCTAGGCTATATTTGACACATAAGACCTCATTATCAAATAAGATAAATCACGAGTTTTTGATGATTCCGGTCGCGCACGACACCCCGTTCAGATGAGCTTTGGTCCTCGGGTGCATCGGAGTGCGTGGTTGAGGTCTTGGTTGGCTGGTAGACTCTTACGAAGTGATGTGCATGAACGGCACTGTTGGAGGCAGCGGATGAGCGAGTACGATACCCAGCGCTTTGTTGACGCTCACGAGTACGGCTGCTTTCTGCCTGACTCTGACTATCGGACGGCGCTTGCGGAAATCAGGGCCGGCAGAAAGCGGAGTCACTGGATCTGGTACATCTTTCCTCAGTTGCAAGGGCTGGGCAGAAGCGACCTGTGCCGGGAGTACGGCGTGCAAGGCCTGGACGAAGCCAGGGAACTGATGAAAGACGAGGTATTTGCGTCGCACCTACGGGAAATCAGTCAGGCGCTGCTGGACCTTGACACGCGCGATCCCGTGTTGGTGCTGGGGAAGATCGATGCCAGGAAGGTGCGCTCGTGCATGACGCTCTTTGCCCTTGCGAGTGGGGGAGAGCGGATCTTCTTGGACGTGTTGCGGGAGTTCTACGGTGGCGCTCCGGACGAGCGGACGTTGGAGCTGTTGGGTGTTGCGTGGCCATGGTAGGGGGTAGTGTGGCTGTGGAACCCCAGCTGGCCATGATGGGGTTCGCGCTAAATCAGTGAACCTGGTGCCTAACGCTAAGCTTGGTCCCACACGCTCTCGATGTACGCCTGCTCCTCGTCGGTACCTCCGGCATGGGGCAGAAAGTCTTCCAGGGAGTTGCCAGAGCGCTTCTCAAGTCGAATGACCTTTTGTATGTAGGCTTTCCTTTCTTCCGACAGCGCCCCTCCGCTGATTCCCTGCATATCCTCCATGCTGAGCTCAGTGCCATAATCTTCAGGCTTCATGGCTTACTCCCTTCGGTTTTGCATTTCGTAAGCATACCAGCAGTTCCAATATTAGCCCTTGGCAGGATAAGGATCGGGAAAATGGCTTATGTTCATCAAAGCATGGGCACGTTGCGGTGTCAGGATGTGCGGCTGCGGGTGCGTGAACCGTTATGGGGGATGCCGGGGTTCACGTGCCCCAAAAACCGTTGTCTATAATTCGTCTTATCAGGCATTACTCGCTGGATTTCAAAGATCCGTGGGGCACGTGAACTTTTGAGGTGCGCTGCGAGTTCACGTGCCCCAAACCCGATGGGCCTTCGTTCTAGAATCCTGCGGTTTTGCGGAGGTTGGCATCAGAGCATGCGGTATGTGAACTCGCAAGGTTTGGGTCGGACAGGGGCTCTTCGCCAAGAAAAGCGAGGGACGGCCAAGTGGCCCTCGTTCAGCAAATGGGGCACCTTCCAATGCCCCGGCCGAGCGCGTGTGTGGCTGCATCAGAGCTCCTTGAGCTCCCTGCGGAACTTCTCGACCTCGCGGCCACCTTCCTCTTCGCGTTCGACTTTCTCGATGAGCGTATGCATGCCCTCGGGGGATAGCCTCGATTTCAGCGCGTCTCTGATGCCTCGCTCGTACCCAACCGTCAATGCGGTGAGCGCTATCGACAACGGGTCGTTCCCACCGATCAGACGGGTATTCAGGATGATTGAGCACACCCCGTACGCCACGGCCTTCGAGTGCCAGTATGCGTCCGACTCGCTGAGCCCCTTGGCCTCGATGCGCTGAAAGTCGTGCGTTCCCAGGATGTCCCTGAGGGCATTAAGGCCATCGTGCGAGAGTTGCGGGAACTGGTACCTCGCCTGCTCCGTCTGTCCCAGGAACTCCATTACCTCGTTTTTCTCCGACTCGCTGAGTGTGCGCTCCTCGTTATCCGTGGCAAACACCTCTCTCCTGTGCCATTAGCGTTTCATGCGCCTATTCTAGTTGATGCTGCCGTTTTGGAGTAAATAATTGAACTATGTGGACGTGGCGTTGAGCCTGCCCACGGTTATCTGGTTGGGCCCCGAGCTGATCCCGATGGAGCCGTAAGCCACAGTCTGCGACATATTACTCTCTTTGCCGGCGTAGGTGTTGGGGGAGCTGCCCACACGGGTGGAGGTGGATAAAAGTTTGACCTTCATCAAAAGATGTGTGAAACTGCGGACCAGTTGGGTACCCATCCGCGATTTGATGCAAGAATGAATGCAAATCTGGTTTGGTTTCGCGGACTGGACGTCTGCCCATCCGCGGTTTGGTACCAGAATGATTCCAAGATTGGTATGAAACTGCGGACTAGACGAACTTTCGCTGTTGTCGATATGTACCTGAACGAAGGTTGGAAAAGCGGCCTTTACCCAAGCCAAGCTTCCGGCGCGGCGTTCTATGTACGGAAGCGCACCTTCAGCACTGTGCGCGTGGTCCAGATCCAAGAACCAGGAATCCAACTAGAATGGGAACGCAATACGCCGACGGCACATGAGAGAGGTATTTGCCATGGGTATCAAGAGGCGCTCAATCAACGAGTCGGACCGAGACGAGGTGCTCGGCCTGCTGCGGTCAATGAAGGACGCTACCTACCAGTTTCCGCAGATATCTCACGAGGGGCTTGAAGCCCTTAGGGACGTCATTGGCATGAACGAGATGGAGCGGCTCATGAGTTACGGGCTGACCGAGGCAGACGCCTACCGCTATGCGAAGACGTTGGCGCGCGCGATGTGCTCAATCATCCTGCAGACTCGCAGCCACGGAGGGCTCGACCCGCTGGCGCTGACCATAAACGGCATGGCACTCGGCTACGAGAGGGGCATCAGGGACGTCGTGGAAATGGGTCTGTCGCCCGAGGCGGCGTGGATCATCTCAGACAAGGTCGACCGCGAGGAGGACAACGGCCGCGAGATCGAGATGTTCCGCAGGGAGCTCGAGGAGCTCTGACGGGGCTACATGTGAACGCACGAACGGGCGGCGTTGCAGGTTGGACGAGGATTGGGTAAGAGGTCTTTGCTCAGCGTGCGCCGCCCTTATTAAGTGCGAAAAGTCTTGATGTAATAAACGCCAAAAGAAGATGAACGAGTCGTTCGGTTGAACGAGAGTCGGAATGGTGGCCTTCGTTTACCTTTATCACCCGGCAAGCTTGGGGCTTGCACCGCTCGGATATCGCTAGAAGCGCTCCACAATGACGGGTACGCCCCTCTTGACTCGTGCCAGCGCTCGGGCATCCCTCTGGGGCAGACGCTCGGTATAGTCGTCCATCAGGGTGAATACCTGCTCGTTTCCCGACTCACTAAAGGGGATGAGCGTGCTCGGCTGGCCCTGCCAGCAGTTGATGATGCAGCGCAACTCCTTACGACCAGAGCGAGCGTTCAGCTCGTTAGCGAAGATGGCCAGCTGGCGGGAACAGCTCTGGTCTTTGTGGCGCTTGAGGAACTCGCGAGCTGTCTGCTCGTTTGAAGTGGGGTAGTACGTGTGATAGCCTGGCGCCTCGATGATGCCGATTCGCTTGGCAACGCTCATGCCAGCTCCTTCCATGGTTTGTTGTACAAGTGCGCAACAGTGGATAGGCTTGCAACCGAGCCCCGCCCATGTTGAGTGAGGGTCGGAGAAGTGACCTGCGCTCAACAAAGAAGCATGCGCGGAGCCCTCCGCAGCCATGTCGATGACTTCCGATGAGCGGATTTGATTGCAGAAGGACATTAGACGGTACGGATACTTTACCGCACCCCAACATTAGCCGAAATGACTGATCTTGATCGTTTTGAGTCGCACGAGATCCAGCGCGCGCACCACATTCCAACGCCGCGAGCGTCAAATGCGCCGTGCAGACATCTTGCTGGCCATATCGGTCGTGGTTGTTAGGTTGAACGAGGGTTGAATGGTGACCTTCGTTCAACTTGAGACGTATGCCTGGGTAATTGTTATCACTGTTGCATGGTGGGTCGATTGTTGTACGAAAACGCGGACCAGTCATGCGTCTGCTGTTGCTTGTGTGTATCAGACTTGCGTGCGTTGAACGAGGGTCAGAAGAGTGCCCTTCGTTCAACTGACGTGCAGACGCTCTCGTCCGACTTTGAGGTGCGGCCCATCACCGACGGCAACCCGAGCGACGTGTTCTGGCTCATGCGCAGCAACCGCCGCTACTACCACGATTTGGGCTAGAGGCCTTCGATGGGCGCGCTGACCACGATGGTTGGTCGCACGCCGGAGGGGGCCGAGCCGGGCGACCGCCACTTCGTGGGGTTCTACGGCGAGGACGGCGGGCTGGTTGCCGTGATGGACCTGATCTGCGCGCACCCTCGGCAGGACGAGGCGCGCATCGATTGGTTCATGGTGGCCGCTGATGCTCAGGCCGAGGGCGCCGAGTCGGGCATCGCCTTCTGGCGGGCGCAGGGATTTGCGCCCACGGGCGAGCGCAGCGAGGATGCGCACGGGACCTTGGTCACGCTCGGGCGAAACCTGTAAGCAGGGTGGTCCCAAAGTGGCAGAAAATCGGCGTTTTGGCAATCGTATTCTGCTTATGCATTTGCGCATTCATTTTATTCCTGCAAAATCGCAGGTCGCAGCGTGACGACGGTGCGCGTTTTAGCCGTGTCGCGCAGGGAGGCGAAGACACGATTGCCAAAACGCCGGTTTTCTGCCACTTTGGGCTTGCCCTGCTCGCGAGAACCACTCGAAAGCTCTTCTGACTGACTGCAGCAATGCATGAGCATCTGAATACGGGGGCTTGAGGCCCTCGTGTTCGGCTGCGAACACCACGCTGAACGTTTACAGTTGAACGAGGGTCAGAAAAGTGGCCTTTTCAACACAAGGTTGCCCTCACCTCGCTCGCGCTCGAGCATGGCATGACCTTTGCCGAGGCCACGGCCACCATCGTGTGCAAGAAGATCTACACGCAGGCAATCGATTTGCCGTCTGTGCCCGATGACGTTATGGCGAGGCTCGGCGAGCGCCTGTACGTCAACGAGGCTCACACGGTGTTCGTGGGCGAAATCGTAGACGTGAAGTAGACATTGGCATCAGTCCGATACTTTATGCATTTTTGAGTCAGCTTTATTCACGGCAATTCGAGGATACTGACTCGGGGTACCTAAAACTCGATCGAGCGGAACAATAGTCCCACGTTTTGTCTCGGTTCGATTGAGTTTTAGGTACCCCGACTGAGCATCCTATGTAGCACGCATCTCGAGGGGTGTTTGCGTATGCATCCTGAGCCCAAAAACGACGGGAAGGCATGCATGTGAAGCATCGGCGTACCTATCCGATGCTTCATATTAATCGTCTATTAGTTGAAACCGTAGCTTACGCGTCAAGTTGAACGAGGGTCGGAAAAGTGACCTTCGTTCAACTGGGCACTCTCCGATGTGGGGCGCGGCGCGAGACCTCCCAGTCACGCGCGCCGCGTCTCCTTGCTCTCCAGCCATCGCACGAACTCCGACGGCCTTATCCTCATTCCGCGCCTGCTGCCGTTCGGCAGGAACGCGGACAGCTCGCCGCGCTGGGCGGCTGCGTAGATGGTGCGTCGCGGTATGCCGCTCTCGTCGGCCAGCTCGCGCACTGTGGCGTAGCGCTCCACGTCACCTCCCTTCCTCGGCACGTTGAACGAGGGTCGGAAAAGTGACCTTCGTTCAACCGCGCCTGACGGGGTGTTGCAATCGGACGCTCTCTCCAGCGCAATGTTGCGGTTTTCACTACGAAAGGCCCAGTCGCTGACAGATTCTGGCGATCTCGAACCGTACGCGCTCCTCGTCGATAGTGAGAAGCTCGCGATTGC
>JAGAVX010000133.1 GCA_017941705.1 Atopobiaceae bacterium | reverse complement strand
CAGAACTGAAAGGGTATCAGGCCGCTGTCGGCAAGCCAGTCATCCAGCCCCGCCGTCCAAACAGCCGCCTGGACAAGGTGCGCTATATGTTTCAGAAGATAATGTAACGTCTTGCGCAATGCAAGCGTTCATTGCTGGCTAGCTTCTCAAGGACGCCGTGGGATCCATCATCGAAGCCAAGGCCGAGAGCGACATAGACAGCTTCTTCGGCGGCGGCACGACCAGCTTCCTCGAGAACGACGTGGAGGGGCTCGACGACTTCGAGCTCGTGTGCTTCCTGGCGGTGAGGCCATGCTAGGGCTGCCGAGCACAACCGAGGTCGGGCGCCGCCTGCCCAAGGAGGCGTTCTACCGCAACCTCAAACTGACACCGAAGCAGAAGGACGCCTTCGTGCACGGAGTCGAGCGCATCGAGATCCTGCACTCCCTCAAGGAGAGCACCATACACATACCCGCTGGCGAGAAGGTCGAGGAGATCATGGTCGTCAGCATAGAGCTGAGAGACGAGGGTGCTGCTGAAACCATCGTGGACGAGATCGCGAAAGCCAACAAGCACCGGCTCGTGTTTCTCTGCCAGGAGCCAACCGGGCGGGCAAGCCTCGCCGTACGTGCCCAGGGCGTGAAATTCGGGCCCTGGACGCAGCCGGACCAACTCGCTCTGGCGATCAAGGGCGACACGCTCGACGCGGTGTGGGACGCCATAGTCTCGCAGGTGGCGTTCGGCGACGCCGGCACCCCGAAGATGACCGTGGAGGCCAGGCTCGCCCTCACAGAGAGGATTGCAGCCCTTGAGAGACTTGTAAGCGAGCTAGACACAAAGTGTCGCAAGGCCAAGCAAATTGGCAAGAAGAATGAGCTATTCGCCCAAATGCGAAAAGCCGAGGCAGAACTCAAACAGGCGCGAAAGGAACTGGGCTAAATGGAGAAGATAAATCCCATGACCGCCAACATCACACAGGAGAACATAGAGAAACTCATTGAGCTTTTCCCCTACATAGCCACAGAGACGGTCGATGCCGATGGAAACGTGCACTCGGATATCGACCTCGATGCTTTGCGCGAGCTCATCGGTACCGGTGCGGAAGGACAACGGGAACGCTATCAGTTCACTTGGCCTGGCAAACGAGCGGCTAAAGAGGAGGCACGGCGCATCATCGACAAGACAATGCGACCAGAACGCGAACGCAGCGACAATTGGTATGACAGTCAGAACTTATACATCGAAGGCGACAATCTGGATGCTCTCAAAATCTTGCGTAGCACCTATGCAGGCAGAATCAGGCTCATCTATATAGACCCCCCGTGTACAGGATCTGCTTAGGTCCATCTGCCTAGCCTACTTCGACGATGTACGTGATGAAGAAGCCGTGCCTAGCTTCGCTGGCAAGAACTCGCGTATCGATCTCTTCCTAAAGGAAGAGGCGCGTTTCATTGAAGTGAAAATGACACGCGACAATCTGCGTGACAAGAAGCTTGGCGAAGAATTGAGCATAGACATACCACAGTACAAAGAGCATCCGGGATGCGAGCGGCTATTCTGCTTCATTTACGACCCAGGTAGACTTGTACGCAATCCAACCGGTCTCAAGCGCGACCTGGAGAAGATAATCCCTGGGTTCGTTACCGTCATCATTGCGCGCTAAGCAGGGCGAGCAACCTTTAGAACCAGCAGCATAACCGCTACCTTGTGACAGCCCACTAACCTCATCGCTGGTTGGTGGGCTGCCTTCATGTTGGCCGCCCAAGGAAACGAAAGGCGGTACAGCATGGACGGTGAGACCAATGGCGGCCAGGAAGTCACGCAGGGTACGCAGGACGCGCCGCAACTGCAGGGCCAGGAGCAGCAGGAAACGAAGCAACAGGGCCAGTCGCAGGTAGGCGTCGAGACTCCCGACTACGAGAAGCAGATCGCCGAGCGCGACGAGAAGATCGCATCCCTGGAGGCTCAAGTGGCCGAGGCGGCGAAGAACGCCGAGACGGCCGAGCAGCTGCGCGGCGAGATCGCCGAGCTCAAGGCCCAGGGCGAGAGCGACCGCATCGACTTCAAGCTGCAGCTCGCGGGCGTCCGCAACGTGAAGGCGGCACGCTCCCTTCTTGGCGACCACGACAACGACGTGGACAAGCTCAAGGAGGCCGAGCCCTGGCTCTTCGAGGCCGCGGGCAAGCACGCCAAGGGCGGAAACTCCGGCGGCTCCGGCACGACCGGCTTGCCCAACGCGGGCGCGGCCAGCGACGAGGGCAAGACCTTGAAGCATTGGCGCGAGATCGCGGGCCTCACCGACGATGACGACGACAAGAAGGAGGGCTAAGAGATGCCTAACAACATCGCATTCGCACGCAACTACACCGCAGTCATCGACGAGGTGTACCAGAGGGCGTCCGTGTCGGGCGTTCTCAACTCCGGGCGCCGCATGGTGCGCGCGGGCCACAACGCAAAGGAGATCCTCATCCCGAAGATCTCCGTCACCGGCCTGGGAAACTACACGCGCAACGTGGGCTACAAGACGGGCGCCATCACCTACGAGTTCGAGACCAAGACCTTCAACTACGACCGTGGCATCCGACTCTTTGCCGACGTCATGGACGTGGAGGAGGCCGGCGTGAACGACTGCTTCGTGGAGGCCGGCGCGGAGCTCCAGCGCACGCAGGTAGCCCCGGAGGCCGACGCCTTCACCTTCGCGCAGATCGCGGGCCACACGGGCGTCACCGTGACGCCGGAGGACCTCTCGGAGGCCACGGCCACCGATATCCTGCAGACGCTTCGCGATGTGACGAGCGCCATGGACGAGAAGCAGGTGACGCTGGGGTCGCGCTACCTCTTCATCACGCCGACGCTCAAGGGCGTGCTGGACGACTTCTCCTATGCCAACCCCACGATGAGCAACCGAGTCCTGGAGCGCTTCGCGCGCGTCATCGAGGTGCCGCAGGTGCGCTTCTACACGGCCATCGACCTGCTCTCCGGCGACGACGACCAGTTCGGCTACCAGAAGCGCGCTGCGACCTACGAACTGACCACGGACACCGAGGTCGACTCCGGCAAGACGTACTACACCCGCTCGGGATCCGGCACTTCGGCGAGCCCCTACGTGTACACCGAGGTCGCGAGCCCCGTGAAGGCCAACCTGGGCACCTACTACGAGATGACCACCACGCCCGGCCTGGACATCAACTT
>JAGAVX010000132.1 GCA_017941705.1 Atopobiaceae bacterium | reverse complement strand
GTCAAGCTTCCCGACCCGCAGTTCGAGGGCCAGACCAAGGCAAAGCTCGGCAACTCCTACATGCGCACGCTCACCAGCAAGGTGGTCGCACAGGGCATGGCCGAGTACCTCGAGGAGCATCCCAATCAGGCCAAGGAGATCTTCAAGAAGGCCAACCAGGCCGCCAAGGGACGCATGGCGGCGCAGAAGGCGCGCCAGGCGACCCGTCGCAAGGGTCTGCTCGAGAGCGCGAGCCTTCCCGGCAAGCTCGCCGACTGCTCGGTGCGCGATGCCGAGATGACCGAGCTCTTCATCGTCGAGGGTGACTCCGCAGGTGGCTCCGCCAAGATGGCCCGCGATCGCTCCATCCAGGCGGTCCTGCCCCTGCGCGGCAAGATCCTCAACGTCGAGCGCGTCCAGGAGCACCGCGCCCTCTCGTCCGACACCATCACCTCGCTGATCACCGCCATCGGCACGGGCATCGGACCGGAGTTCGACCTGTCCAAGGCGCGCTACCACAAGATCGTCATCATGACCGATGCCGACGTCGACGGCGCGCACATCCGCATCCTGCTGCTCACGTTCTTCTACCGCTTCATGAAGCCGATGATCGATGCGGGATACATCTACGTAGCGCAGCCGCCCCTGTACCAGCTCAAGCCCAAGGGCAAGAAGAACGGCAAGTACCTCTATACCGACGAGGAGCTGGCGCTGGAGGCCGCGAAGTACGAGGATTCCTCAAAGTACACCGTGCAGCGCTACAAGGGTCTGGGCGAGATGGATCCCGAGCAGCTTTGGACGACGACCATGGAGCCCAAGAACCGCATCATGTTGCGTGTCACCATCGACGACGCCATGGCGGCCGACCGTGCGGTGGCAAACCTCATGGGCAACCAGGTGGAGAAGCGCAGGACCTTCATCCAGACGCACGCCAAGGATGTGCGGTTCCTGGATATCTAGCCTGCGGTACGAGCCTTTGACCCCTCCCATGCGCTCACGCTTCGCTCGCATGGGGGGATGGGGCTGAATCACCCTCCTGCTCAGAGGTCGCGCATGGGAGGGGTCAAAGGCGATCCTGTAGGTTGGAGTGGCCTGGAGGTGCGTCCTTGGCGGGCGTGGGTGAAGGGCCGGACGGCTTTTGAAGCCAAGCGCTGGTAGAGACTCAACCAAACACGAAGGACTGATATGGCTGAGAATGATAACGACCTGTTTAATGATGGCGACGGCGAGGAGCTCGACCGCGATCTTGATCAGGAGATAGAGGAGGACGGCGCCGACGAGATCGACGAGATCTTTGACGGCGACGAGGACGAAGACGGCGAGGAGGAGGCCGAGATCGAATACGACGAGTACGGCGATCCGGTCGTTCCCGACAAGAACCTCGCTGGTGCGGGCCTCTCGCACACCATCTCCGATGAGGCCGGAACACGCCTTGATCTGACCGACATCCACGGCGGCGCCCTCAAGCCCATCGAGATGTCGCAGGAGATGAAGACGTCGTTCCTCGAGTACTCGATGTCGGTCATCGTCGCGCGTGCCCTGCCCGACGTGCGCGACGGCCTCAAGCCCGTGCACCGCCGCATCCTGTACGCCATGAACGAGGCACACATCGTTCCCTCGCGGCCGCACAAGAAGAGCGCGTGGACGGTCGGCGAAGTCATGGGTAAGTACCACCCCCACGGCGACGCCGCCATCTACGACTCGATGGTGCGTATGGCCCAGGACTTTTCCATGCGCTTGACGCTCGTCGACGGTCATGGCAACTTTGGCTCAATCGACGGCGATCCCCCAGCGGCCATGCGTTACACCGAGAGCCGCTTGACCTACGCTGCCATGGAGATGCTGCGCGACCTCGACAAGGAGACGGTCGACCTGCAGCCCAACTACGACGAGTCGCTCTCCGAGCCCGCCGTTCTGCCGGCACGCTTCCCCAACCTGCTGGTCAACGGCTCGTCGGGCATCGCCGTCGGCATGGCGACCAACATCCCGCCGCACAACCTGCGCGAGGTGATCGCTGCCGTCAACCTGATGATCGACCAGCCCGACTGCACGGTCGACGACCTCCTGAAGGTGCTTCCCGGCCCTGACTTCCCGACCGGTGGCATCATCATGGGCACCGATGGCATTCGCGAGGCATACGAGACCGGACGCGGCACGATCACTGTCCGTGCCAAGGTGCATGTCGAGAACATCGGCAAGGGCTCGCGTCAGCGTTTGGTCGTGACCGAGATCCCCTACCAGGTCAACAAGGGCACCTTGCAGGAGCGCATCGCCCAGCAGGTCAACGAGAAGCACATCGAGGGCATCTCGGACATGCGCGACGAGTCCAACCGCAAGGGAATGCGCATCGTCATCGACCTCAAGAGCGGTGCGGTGCCGCAGGTGGTGCTCAACAACCTGTACAAGCGCACCCAGCTGCAGGCCAACTTTGGCGTCATCGACCTCGCGTTGGTGGACGGCGTGCCACGCACCCTCTCGCTTCCCGAGATGCTCCGCCATTACATCGACCACCAGGTCGACGTCGTCACGCGTCGCACGCAGTTCGACCTCGACAAGGCGCTCAAGCGCGTCCACATCCTCGAGGGCCTGCTCATCGCCGTCGACAACATCGACGAGGTTGTGCACATCATCCGCTCCTCGCGCGATGACGCCGAGGCCAAGGCTCGCATGCACGATCGCTTTGGCATCGATGACGTCCAGGGCGAGGCCATCCTGCAGATGCGCCTGCGCCGCCTGACCGGCCTCGCGCGCGACGAGCTCGTCGCCCAGATCGCCGAGCTGCACGAGCGCATCGCCTACTACCGCGACCTGCTCGAGCATCCCGAGAAGATTCTCGGCGTCATCAAGGACGAGCTTGCCGTCATCGGCGAGCGTTTTGGCGACGACCGCCGCACGCAGATTACCGGCATCGCCGCCGAGGACCTCGACGTCGAGGACCTCATCGCCGAGGAGGACATGGTTATCACCTGCACTCACGCCGGCTACGTCAAGCGCCTGCCTGTTGCGACCTATCGCTCCCAGAAGCGTGGCGGCAAGGGCATCCAGGGTCTCTCGCTCAAGGACAACGACTTCGTCGAGGATCTCTTCGTCGCCTCGACTCACGACTACGTCCTCTTCTTCACCAACAAGGGCAAGGTCTACCGTGTCAAGGTCCACGAGCTGCCCACCGGAACGCGCTACTCGCGCGGGTCGGCGCTGGTAAACGTGTTGCAGCTGGATGAGGGCGAGCATCCGACCGCGGTCATCACCTGCCGTACCTTTGGCGAGGATGAGTACTTGGTGTTTGCCACGCGCAACGGCATGGTCAAGAAGACCGCCATGTCCGCGTACGACAAGACCCGTCGCGATGGCCTCATCGCCATCAACCTCAAGAAGGGCGACGAGCTGGTCAACGTCCACCGCGTCAAGGAGGGCGAGAAGATCATCCTCTGTTCGAGCCATGGCAAGGCCATCCTCTTTGACGAGTCCGAGATCAGGCCGACCGGTCGTGACACGTCCGGCGTCCGCGGCATCACCCTCAAGGATGGTGCGACCATGCTCGGCATGGAGATCTCCAACGGTAACGGCGACCTCTTCGTCATCACCGAGAAGGGCTTTGGCAAGCGCACGCCGGTGTCGGAGTATCCCGAGCACAAGCGCGGTGGCCAGGGCGTCTTCACGATCGCGATGACGCAGCGCAAGGGCAACCTTGTGGCTTGCCGTGCCGTTGGCCCGCAGCACGAGCTGATGATCGTGTCGGAGGAAGGGGTCGTCATCCGCGTCAAGTCTGCCGACATCTCCAAGCTCGGTCGCTCGACGCAGGGCGTGAAGGTCATGAACCTCAACGACTCCGACCGCGTTGGAGCGGTGGCGCGCATGGTGGTCCACAAGAAGAAGGCTGCCCGTGTCGACCCGATGCAGGGGGCGCTCGAGCTTGGCGTTCCTGCCGAGGACGACCCGATTGACATTGGCGGCGAGGAGGCCCTCGACGAGACGATGATCGACGAGTAACTCAAGCCAACAAGTCGTTACGCGACAGCCCCCGGATCGCAACGGTCTGGGGGCTGTCGTCTAGGGGACACGCCCCTACGCCGCAGAACTGTGGTCCCGGGGACACGCCCCTGGTTCTTACAGCGTGAAGTCCTCGGGGTTTAGGCCTTCGACGAAGTCATGGAAGGCTTTGAGCTCCTGTTGCTCGGTGTCCTTCTCGACTTTCTTGAAGTCGGGCATGGTTGCCGTCTCGATGACTTGCTCACGCGCGTAGATGGGCGTGCCCCTGCGAACGGCCAGCGCAATGGCATCGGAGGGGCGACAGTCGATGTCCGTGCGCGTTCCGTCGTCACGAATCAGCTGTAGCGTGGCGTAAAAGGTTGTCCCGCGAACGTCGTCGATGCAAACGGATGACAGACGCCCTCCAAGCGAGTCGATGGTGGAGGAAAGCAAGTCATGCGTGAGGGGGCGCTTGCGCGGAGAGTCATCGATGCCTGCGGTTATGGCGGCAACTTCCACGGGGCCAATGCGTATGGGCAGATGAATGCCCTTTCCATCATCGCCCTGTCGCTTGAGGACGACAAGGGAGGGCATCTGGGGACCGCCTACCACAACGGTTTGGATTTCCATGCGTACCACGAAGCCGTGCCTTTCACTCATTAGGTTACGTGGGCATGATACACGCATCGGCAGTCTTGTCATGCGGCAATTGTGTTAACTATCGTGTTGTCTGGGGGGCACACCCCTCCGCCGCAGAACTGTGGTCCAGGGGCGTGTCCCCGGGACCACAGTGTGATCAAAAACAGATCTCAAGAAATAAGAAAAAAGTTCTTGACCAAGCCTAGGGTGATGTGTACTATTAATTCTTGCGTTGGGCCTGTAGCTCAGTTGGTCAGAGCGTCCGGCTGATAACCGGGAGGTCACAAGTTCGAACCTTGTCAGGCCCACCACTCTATTGTGAATAACCGCCCCAGCGCTAGCCGAGTCGCCGCTGGGGCGGTTATTACTAAGACATATGGGGATGTAGCTCAGCTGGGAGAGCGCGGGCTTTGCAAGCCTGAGGCCGAGGGTTCGAGCCCCTTCATCTCCACCAGAAACAACGGCGCTCCTACAAAGGGGCGCTTTACTTTTACAGGGGAGTTGCATGGGCTCGAACCGCGAGGTCGTGACGCCCCGGCGGGGCGTCACGGGCCGAGCCGAAGGCGAGGCCCATGAGCGTTGCCGCAGGCAACGCGGGAGCCCCTTCATCTCCACCAGAAACAACGGCGCCCCTACAAAGGGGCGCTTTACTTTTACAGGGGAGTTGCAGGGCCTCTGGGCTTCCGAACCGTGACCCGCACCAAGAAAGCGGCATCCGAGTGACCTTCGCCACTCGGATGCCGCGTGGGCTTGTGTTGGTGTACCTAAGACTTGAAACTGATAGCGGGACGCTAGACGAACCTGTTGTACACCTTACCGCAGCGCCTGCAGCGCCAGTTCTCGCCTGTCCACCTGCCGTCTCTGCCGTCTGGCCAAGACTGCACCAAGTACCAGTCGTGGTCTCCGCCGTTAGGCAATTTGGGGCAGGAACCCTCGGTGCCTGGCTCCGGCAGCTCGGTTCCCCCTGCCACATTCTCCATCTGTTCGTCGGTCAGTTCTTCTGCGTTCGAGTTCTCGATCATCTCTTGGTTCAGCTCTTCGGACTCCATAAGTGGCACTCCTTTCCCTCAATCGTGAGCGCGGAGGTTCGACCTCCTGCTCGGTCGTCGGCAGCCGCTCTTGTGCTGCCTTCAGTGATTGTACGCGGCGCAGGCATGTTTGTCTCAAACAAAACAAGTGTAAAAATCGGAGTAGAAACAATCATCGTCCAGTCAGATGCCAATGCCCGTCCCGGGTTGTCAGTGCTCATCCAGGCTGCTAAAACCACTCGGTGTACCCGATGCCAAAGAGCAGACGTTCTCCATAGAGTTCAACAGATGATTTCGTAAGATAGATGTATCTGTATTTACGCTGCCTAGGAGGCAAGAGAATATGAAGGGAATCATCCTGGCCGGAGGCTCGGGTACCCGCCTATATCCGCTCACCAAGGTGACGAGCAAGCAGCTTCTCCCGGTGTATGACAAGCCGATGATCTTCTACCCTCTCTCGACGCTCATGCTGTCGGGCATCAGGGACATCCTCATCATCTCGACGCCGACCGACCTTCCGCGCTTCGAGGAGCTCCTCGGCGATGGCTCGCAGTACGGTATCAACCTCTCGTACGCCGAGCAGCCCTCCCCCGATGGCCTCGCCCAGGCATTCATCATTGGTGAGGACTTCATCGACGGCGACTCTTGTGCCCTCGTCCTCGGCGACAACATCTTCTACGGCAATGGCTTCTCGCGCCAACTGCGCCAGGCGGTCAAGAACGCCGAGGAGAATGGCGGCGCCACGGTCTTTGGCTATTACGTCGACGATCCGGAGCGCTTTGGCGTCGTGGAGTTTGATGCCAACGGCCGCGCGGTGTCGATCGAGGAGAAGCCCGAGCATCCCAAGAGCAACTACGCCGTCACGGGCCTGTACTTCTACGACAAGGACGTCTGCGAAAAGGCCAAGCAGGTCAAGCCGTCCGCTCGCGGCGAGCTCGAGATCACCACGCTCAACGAGATGTACCTCAAGGAGGACAAGCTCAACGTCGTGACCCTTGGTCGCGGGTATGCATGGCTCGACACGGGCACGATGGATTCCCTGTTCGAGGCTGCAAACTTCGTGAGGACCATCGAGAATGCCCAGGGCATCCTGGTCTCGGTCATCGAGGAGATTGCCTTCCAGCGCGGCTGGATCACGCTTGACGAGCTTGCCGCCGCAGCCAAGGAGTACGGCAAGAGCCCCTACGGCGAGCATCTGCAGAAGGTGGTCGACAACAAGATCAGGCTGGCGAACGAGGACGTCCAATAGCGACGTCGCCAGCAAAGATTCGAGGAGCAGGATAACTACATGACTCACTCCACGCGTTACCATGCCATGTCATTTCTCCTCGGTCTCGCTCTCCCCCTCAGCTTGGTTATGGCAACCCCACAGCCTGCCCGTGCCCAAGACGAGCAGGCTGTTGCCATTTCGAGCGAGGTCTCCGAGGACGATACCGAGGAATCGACTGCCGGCCTTCAAGAAGCTGTCGGTGCACAGACAGTCGTTGACGCTGCCGATCCTGTCGAGGGGGAGGCTGACTTCGCCGATGAGGCAGTGTCCGACGAAGCCTTCGTCGACGGCACCGAACAGGCTGACCCTGTGGCGGGCGACCCTGCAGAGGCCGAGGAAGGCACGGTCTCCGATGTCGCCGATGAGGTCGATCAGGGCGAGGTAGCCACCGCGGGGCAAGAGGAGACTCCGGCTGCCGCCTTTGCCGGGGATGCCGCGCAGCAGGCTGATCCCGCCGAAGACGCGCCCGAAAGCCAGGTCGACGCGAAGGCGGCGAGCTCGCTGGACATCGTCGCCCAGGCAAACGAGTCGGCAAAGACCCTCAACGGCGTGGACATCTCGGGATGGAATCCTGACACCAACCTCTCCGTCCTTCCTGCCGACTTCGTCATCATCAAGGCAACCGAGTGGAACAAGTCCACTGGCACGTACACTTCGTACACGACCAACCTGTCCGGCAACTACGCGAGCTACATCGATCAGGCGAACGCCGCCTTGGCCGCGGGAAAGAAGATCGGCTTCTACCACTTTGTCACCAATCCCAATGCCTCGCGCAATGCCGGTGGCAAGTCCTATACCGAACAGGCCCAGGGCTTCATTGACGCGATCAAGGGGTATCTTGGCAGGGCGATCCTCGTGCTCGACTGGGAGAATGCCCAGCTCGCCAACGGCACGACCTACAGCGTCGTGGAGAGTGAGGTCCAAGGCGCAAAGCAGTGGCTCGACTACGTCTATCAGCATACCGGCGTAAAGCCGCTCATCTACATGAACAAGAGCTGCTCCAACAGCTACGACTGGTCGAGCGTCAAGAACGCAGGCTACGAGCTGTGGGGTGCCATGTACCTCTACGCGAACGCAGACAAGTCGTCTTACATCGAGGACCCCAACTACAGCTCGTATGGCAGCTGGGGAGCCTGGGGGAGCCGTCCGACCATCTATCAGTACAGTTCCACGGCAACGCTTCCCGGAAGCGGTGGAGAGATAGACGTCAACATCTTCTATGGCAACACTAGCGACTGGGACCGCCTGGCGAACTCGACCACGCGTTGGATCGAGAGCAATGGCGCTCACTATTACCTCAGCAACGGCTCAGTCGTCAAGAATAGCTGGGTCGTCACCGACAAGTCACCCAACGGAGGCGCTTCCAGCCTCCAGCGCTACTGGGTGGACGCCACGGGCAAGCTTGCGACGAATCGCTTGCTCGACAAGTCCGAGACGGGCTACTACGCATTTGCGATGCCGTCGGGAGCCGTCGTTCGCGGGGCCTACGCCGCTGGAGGCAAGGTCTACCTCGCTGACAACGACGGGCGCCTTGCCAACACCGGCTGGGTCGTGTCGAGCATCTACGGACATGGCCTGCAGCGCTACTTTGTCGATGCTGCGGGTCACGCTGCGGTTGTCGGTTACTCCGCAAGCGGCTGGGACCACTACACGCGCCCCGAGGGCTACGTGGTTCGCGGGCTTTACACCGCGTCAAACGGATATGTCTACCTCGCCAACAACGACGGCAAGCTCGAGAAGGCGGGTTGGCTCGTCACCGACAGGTATGGGCAGGGAACCCAACGCTATTACATCGACGCAAAGGAGCACTGCTGCATCCCCGGCTTCTCGTCGGGTGGGTGGAACCATTACACGACGCCGATGGGCTATGTTGCCCGTGGTCGCTACGTGGACCCCAGCGGCGATGTCTGGATTGCCAACAATGACGGCAAGCTCACCTCGGGAAAGAAGCTCGCTAATGGCTGGCTGGTAACGAGTGCCCTGGGGCAGGGTCTCCAGCGCTATTGGGTCGAGAACGGTGACATCGTCTTCGACAAGCTCGTCAAGGTGAGCGACACGGTCTGGACTTTTGCAAGACCAAACGGATATGTCGTCCGTGGCAAGTTCATTGCTCCTGATGGCAAGGTTTACCTTGCGGACAATGACGGACGCCTGCTTGCTGCTGGCTGGCATGTGTCGAGCGCCTTTGGCGATGGTCTGCAGCGCTATTACGTCGAGTCTGCGGCTCATGCCTGCGTTCCCGGATACTCGACCAGCGGCTATGCGCACTACACGCTCCCTGAGGGCTATGTCCTGCGTACTGCTCGCATCGAGAACGGTGAGATGCGCATTGCCGACAACGACGGCCTCATCAAGGAAGGCTGGGTCATCACGTCGGACTTTGGCCAGGGGCTGCAGCGCTACTGGCAGAAGGACGGAAAGGTTGCCAAGAGCCAGCTGATTCAGACTGCAAAGAGCAGCTGGACGTACTGCCGACCCGAGGGTTATGTCGTACGTGGCAAGTACACTGCTACCAACGGCTACGTGTACCTCGCCAACAACGATGGAACGCTTGAAGGCACAGGATGGGTGGTCACCAAACTGTATGATGGCGTCTACCAGCGCTATTACATCGACCCAACAGCCCACGCCGCCATCCCCGGCTACTCCTCGCTGGGATGGGCGCACTACACGCGCCCCGAAGGGTATGTCCTGCTCAACGGCAAGTACATCATGAACAAGAAGGCGTACACGGCCAACAATGACGGGAAGCTCTCCTATAGCTCGACGGCGGCTTCCAGCATTACCAGCGCGGTGAACGCCCTGGCTAACACGCCGGCCGAGCTTGATTCCAAGTGGGTTCTGAATGCGCTCGTCAGTGCGGGTGTCCGGGAGGCTGTCAACATCAGCGCCTACGCCTTTGAGATGTACAACAACTACTGCACGTCGACCAGCACCTCGGCGCTTAAGGTCGGCATGATTGTGGCGGTACCCACGTCGTCTGCGAGCAACACGAGCAAGACCTACGGCGTGGTGGGAATCTATCTGGGCAACAACAACGTCATGCAGTTTGATGGCTCGAAGGCCACGAAGATGACCTTGAGCAGCTGGAAGAGTACCTACGGCAAGAACGCCACTCCCAAGTGGGGCTGGTTTGCGGGAGTCGAGCTGGCTTAGCCGCGCGCCACTTCCCGACTGTTGTGTGGGGGGCACGCCCCTGGAGCACATTTATGTGGTCCAGGGGCGTGTCCCCCACACAACAGGTCCGCGGTTTGGTGGTCTTTATGCAGGTGAGAAGACGCCATTCTACAAGACCTATACTTACTCTCGGCTAATTAAACCCCAGAGAGAGGCTTGGGAATAATGGCAGACACCCAGGGCACCTTTGCCCCCACCAACATCATCGTGACCGGAGGCTGCGGCTTCATCGGCTCGAACTTCGTCCACCACGTGGTCAACGAGCACCCCGGCGTGCACGTGACCGTGCTCGACAAGCTCACCTACGCGGGCAACCCCGAGAACATCGCGGGCCTGCCCGCCGACCGCGTCGAGCTCGTCGTCGGCGACATCTGCGACGCGGAGCTGCTCGACCGCATCGTGCCGGGCCACGACGCGATCGTCCACTACGCCGCCGAGAGCCACAACGACAACTCGATCAACGACCCCAGCCCGTTTTTGCGCACCAACGTCGAGGGCACCTACCAGCTCCTCGAGGCGTGCCGCCGCCACGACGTGCGCCTGCACCACATCTCGACCGACGAGGTCTACGGAGACCTCGCCCTCGACGACCCGGCGCGCTTCACCGAGGAGACGCCCTACCACCCGTCCAGCCCCTACAGCTCGACCAAGGCGAGCTCCGACATGCTCGTCCGCGCCTGGGCGCGCACCTTCGGCGTGAGGGCCACCATCTCCAACTGCTCCAACAACTACGGCCCCTACCAGCACATCGAGAAGTTCATCCCGCGCCAG
>JAGAVX010000131.1 GCA_017941705.1 Atopobiaceae bacterium | reverse complement strand
GGCGGAGAGCTTGTACTCGAACATCTTCTTCTCGGAGATGTAGTCGGGCACCATGCGCTTGGCCGTGCACTTTGCGGCGAGCTTGGTGAGGTAGTAGTAGGGGGTGCCCTCGGTCAGGTTGTCGGGCTCGAGCACGTAGATCAGCTTGGGGAAGGCGGGGGTGATCCAGACGCCCTTCTCGTTCTTGACGCCCTGGTGACGCTGCTTGAGCATCTCCTCGATGATGAGGGCAAGGTCGGCCTTCTCCTGGGGGTTGCGAGCCTCGTTGAGGTACATGAACACCGTGATGAAGGGAGCCTGGCCATTGGTGGTCATGAGCGTCACGACCTGGTACTGGATGGTCTGCACGCCGCGTGCGACCTCCTCGCGCAGGCGCTTCTCGACCATGGCCTCGATCTGCTCCTTGGTGGCCTTGAAGCCGATGGTCTCCATCTCGGCGTAGACCGAGCGGCGGATCTTCTTGCGGCTGACGTCGACGAAGGGGGCCAGGTGGGTGAGGCTGATGGACTGGCCGCCATACTGCGTCGAGGCGACCTGGGCGATGATCTGCGTGGCGATGTTGCATGCGGTCGAGAAGCTGTGGGGCTTCTCGATCAGGGTGCCGCTGATGACGGTGCCGTTCTGCAGCATGTCCTCGAGGTTCACGAGGTCGCAGTTGTGCATGTGCTGCGCAAAGTAGTCGGCGTCGTGGAAGTGGATGATGCCCTTCTCGTGAGCGTCGACCACGTCCTGCGGCAGGAGGGCGCGCATCGTCAGGTCCTTGGAGACCTCACCGGCCATGTAGTCGCGCTGTACTGACACCACCGTGGGGTTCTTGTTGGAGTTCTCCTGCTTGACCTCCTCGTTCACGCACTCGATGAGCGACAGAATCTTGTCATCGGTCGTGTTCTTGTGACGCTTCTGGTTCTGCAGGTAGCGGTAGATGATGTACTTGCGAGCGACGGAGAAGCGGTCAAGCGCCATCAGCTGGTCCTCGACGAGATCCTGGATCTCCTCGACCGTGACGGTATGGCCGGCAGCCTTGCACTTGTCCTCGACGTTGAGGGACGCGAACTTGACCTCGCGCTCGCCCAGACGCTCGTCCTCGGGGACCTCTCGGTTTGCTGCCTTGATGGCGTTCTCGATCTTGGAGAGGTCAAAACTGACCTCAGACCCGTTGCGCTTGATGATCTTCATGTGGTTCCTCTCGCCTGACGAAAGTTGCCAGCCCAGCTGGAAAATCGCTGCTGAGCAGGGGTCGCGGTTCTCCGATGGCGCCTGTGCGCCCGAACAACTATGCCACAATTTCTTGTGTCATGTGGTGTTGATAACACAAGATATTGTTGAGAAGTACGTTGATAGTCTGTCGATAACTAACGTCGACGCAGGTACGGGGTGCACCCCTCGATAAACATTTCAAATTGGGAAAAATTAGATTCCTCCACATGCCGAATTGGCATACGATTTGCCGCCGCGAGGTTGACAAAGCGGGTGAATCAATGTTGCACGGGGGACACGCCCCTGGACCACGCAAGTGTGGTCCAGGGGCGTGTCCCCCGTGCAACAGAAATGCGGCCTAGGGGCGTGTCCCCCGCGCAACACTAGGCCAGAAGGTCGATCACGTTGAGGTCCAGCTCTGAGGCCTCGATCTGCTCGCGGCCACCAAAGATGCAGAACGCGCGACGCTCGGGCAGCTCGGAAAGCGTGTTCGACAGTCCGCGCACTGCCTCGGTCGTGGTCGAGAGAATCTGCCGACGCATTTCGTCGCGCCAACCGCTCGGTCGCTGGGCAAGGTACAGGCTGTCCTGCCTTCGGGCAAGCTGCAGCGACTTGCATGGCGTGTCATGGGTGGCGACCGACGACACGATGTAGCCGGTCAGGTCCTCGTCGGAGGGGTCCCACTTTGCGAGCCAGTCGCTGGCGCCCTCGAAGCGCCGCACGGTTGCGTCGATGCCTGGGTCGCGATAGCTCCAGAACTGCGTGTAGCCCGGGTTCGTGTGCCTAAAGCCGGTGCCATATGCGCCGCCCTTCACGCGGACCTCGTTCCACAGGTAGTCATAGGTGAGGGCCCTGGTGGCCACGGTCCAGTGCCCGTTCGTGCGCGGGTCGTGCGCGCTCTTGTCCTGGCCCTCGGCCACGAAGCAGATGTTGGACGGGATGATGAACGCCTCGTTCTTGACCTGCGTGGGGGGAGCGACGAGACGGTGGGCGCACTGTGCGTCGTCGAGGGTGGGCAGTCCCAGGTTGCCCGCGGCGTCCCAGTAGCGCTCGAGGTCTTCGGGCGAGCAGGTCAGGCTGACCAGGACCTCGTTCGCGCTGAAGATCCTCTTCGCCAGGGACGAGAGCTTCTCGGGCAGCTGTGGCGAGCACTCGTCCCACCTGTTGAGGAGGTCCTTGACGAAGAGGTAGTGCTCGATTCCGCTGAAGTTGCTCGAGACGAGCGAGGCGCCGCTGAAGTATGTCGACAGGCGCGCGGCGGCGCTTGAGTGGCCGGCGTTGAGGAAGCGCTGCTCCAAGGCCACACGCCGTTGCTGGATGACGTCATGGATGCGATCGAGGTCGTCAAAGCGCGAGGTCGACCAGACCTCGGCAGGCAGCTTAGCGAGCGCATCGATCTTCTCGGAGAGGGCGCTGGCACCCACCACCAGCATCGGGCGTGCGTACGTCGGGTCGTCGTCCCTCTCGTAGACCTCGCTGAAGAAGCTCAGGTCGCCCAGGTTGCTCTCGAGCTCGGTGTCGAGGCGGGCCGCCGAGAGGCGCTCGGTGTCGACCCTGCTCAGAAGAGAGGTGAGCAGCCCGACGTAGGGAAGGTCCTCGTAGGAGAGGCGGCGCAGGTCAAAGTACTGATAGGCATAGACGATGCGATGGGTCTCGAGGTTGTGGTAGTAGCAGGGAAGCGGGGCTTCGACCATGCGAGCGGGCGTCTCGCTCGGGGCATCGCCGATCTCGTCGATCGTGAGGCGCGGGAGCTTAGCCACGTCCTCGGGAGCGTCGGGACGCTCCTGCTCCTCGCGCAGCGCCGCGACCTCGCTCATGATGTGCTCGACCTGCTCCGTGCTCATCGCCGCGCGGGCGGCTTCGAGCTCGGCTGCCTCCTCGGCGGAGTCCCCCTCCTCGACGGGCACGATCTCGATGGCGCCGTGATGGCCGTTGGTGCAAACGATCCGCTTCAGGAGCTTCTCGAAGTAGCCTTGGTCGACCCCGTCGGTCATGTGCTTGAGCTCGTCCTCGTAGCGCAGGTAGTCGACGGCGCGGCTGTCGTCGTACAGCCAGCCTGACAGGGCGCGGATCGACAGATAGATGCCATCGGAGGCCGTCCCACCATTGTCGTTCTCGCGCAGGTTGAACTCCATCTGCGCCAGGGATGCCCTCAGGCGTTCGCGCTCGATGCCATCGCGCGCGAGGTCGGCGCAAGTCTTCTCGACCAGCTCCATGAAGCGCTCGGCTGCGCCGGGCTTTGCCCCCTTGAGCATAAAGATGACCTGCGGCTGGAGGACCCCGTCATTGAGCAGCATGCTGAAGTCGTCGCCGAGGTCCGCGTCGAGCACCGCACGCTTGAGGGGCGCCTCGTTCGAGCCCGCCAGGGCGTCGATGAGGGCGTCGGTTGCCAGCATCAGCTCGCGATCGGCTGACGTGCCGATCACGTACGAGACCATGACCAGGGCATTCTTTGGGTCAGTGGCCATCGAGACGCGCTTGAGCGGCGAGCTTGTGGGCTGCTGCAGGGGCAGGGGGTTGGGGGCGCCCGCGTCGCGCAGGCAGGCCTCGTCAAAGTGCGCCCCGACAAAGGCCAGCTCGCGCTCGATGTCGAGGTCACCGTACAGGATGGTGTAGCTGTTTGGCAGGTTGTAGTGGCGTGCATGGTTGTCGAGGAAGGCCTCGTAGGTCAGCTGCGGTATGGAGCGTGGGTTGCCGCCAGACTCGAACCCGTAGGGGGAGTCCGGGAACACCAGGCGGTTGAGGTGCATGAGCGCGAAGTCCTCGGGGCTCGACAGGGCGCCCTTCATCTCGTTGAAGACCACGCCGTTGTAGGTCAGGGGTGCGTCCAGGCCCTCGGTCTCGTAGTGCCAGCCCTCCTGCTCGAAGATGCGCGGGCGCTGGTAGACGGCCGGATGCAGCACGGCGTCGAGATAGATGTCCATCAGGTTCTCGAGGTCGTTGACGTTGGTGGACGAGACCGGATACATCGTCTTGTCCGAGAACGTCAGGGCGTTGAGGAAGGTCTGCATCGAGTTCTTGAGCAGGTGCACGAACGGCTCCTTGACCGGGTAGCGGTCCGACCCGCACAGCACCGAGTGCTCGAGGATGTGGAACACGCCCGTGTCGTCAGC
Organism: Atopobiaceae bacterium; assembly: GCA_017941705.1. Taxonomy (GTDB): domain Bacteria; phylum Actinomycetota; class Coriobacteriia; order Coriobacteriales; family Atopobiaceae; genus UBA1367. The sequence goes on along the minus strand of JAGAVX010000131.1, from coordinate 596 downwards.
TGGCGGCGTCTTGAACGCGATCGCAAAGGAGCGGTTGGGATCGTCTGCGGCCAGCCACATGAGACGGGCCTGCGTCGCGTCATGACGCATGATGTAGGCGGTGCCGGGTAGCTCTGCGACCGTCTCGACGGCGGTCACGGTGAATCCTTGGTGAGCGGTTCCCACCGCGAGCTCTGGGCGCGGCTCGGTGAAGCGAGTTGTGAGGGCATCTGCCTGGTTGTTGCTCATGGGACCTCCGAAATGTGTCGGCCGGATGAGGCCTGTTGTGTCATGTGGCTTACTTTACCCATCTTGGGGTCCGTGATTGCGCACGATGTGTGATGAGTCCCGCTGACGAAGGCAGCCCCCGACGTTTTTTGAACTGCGCCCCAAAACTTGGACGCCAATAATACCAGCCCACTAGGCCACCAGTCCAAGGGACTGATTCCGGAACTCCTCCGGGGTCAGTCCCTTAGGCTTAACCTGTCTCCTCCTTGTGTTCCAGTGCACGAGGTAGGCGTCGAGATCCCTCTTGAAAGACTCGAAGTCGGGCCACTCCTGGCCCCTGAAGAACTCGTCCTTTATGTGGCCAAACACCTGCTCGGTCGCCCCGTTGT
>JAGAVX010000130.1 GCA_017941705.1 Atopobiaceae bacterium | reverse complement strand
CAGCTCGTCCACGACGGGCAGCATGGCGGCAAGGTAACCAAAGGTCTGCATGTGCTCCTGCGAGAAGCAGGTGAGGTTGCCGTAGATCCAGCGAAGGAACGCGCTCTTGCGCGCGGCAGCGGAGACTTTCTTCTCAGCCATGATTAGATGTCCTCCTCTTCCTCATCGTCGAAGGCTGCGCCAGCGGCAGCGACGGCGGGACGGGCGAGCTTGATCTGCTCGATCTTGAAGTTGATCAGGGCAAAGAACACGGCGATGACAGCCGAGCAAATGAGGTTGCAGCCCATGACCGCAGCCAGGATGAAGCCGAAGGCAAAGGTGACCCAGTCGAGCGGCTTCTGGATGACCTGCTTGCACAGGATGGCGATACCGACGGCGGGAAGCAGCGAGCCGACGGTGAACAGCGTCTTCATGGCGACGCCGTCCATGGGCAGGTAGTCCTTCATGAGGCCGACCATGGACTCGCCGGCGAGGCAGATGACCACGGTGGGGATGAAGGAGAATGCGATGTGGCTGATCCAGGGCAGGACGAAGTCGACCATCGGGATGGTCTTCTTGATGGTTGCCCAGTTGCCGCCGTCCATGGCCTTCCAGCCGATGCCCTGCCACACGAGGTTGAGGGTGGCGGTGCCGTAGAACAGGACCGTGCCGAGCGTACCGACGGCTGCACCGAGAGAGGCGGCCAGGCCGGAAGCGGCCTCGGAGCTGGGGTCAAGACCCTGCGCGCGGATGGCCAGGATGGCCAGCGGGATGCCGATGTAGGTGACCGCACGAACGTCAGCCGACACGGTGCCACCGGGGGTGACCAGCGCGATGTAGACGAGCTGGATGGCAGCGCCGACGATGATGCCCGTCTGAATGTCGCCCATGATGAGGCCGACAATCAGGCCGCCCACGAGCGGGCGCCCGAGCGTGTAGTTACCGACGGTGGTGCCGCCCATACCCGGCAGCGATGCCAGGCAGGCGAACAGACCAAGCAGAATGGCCTGTACCATGCTAATTCCCATGGAACTCCTCCTAACGTATACTTTCCTATGACGGCCCTCGAGGCCATCCCTACAAACCCATGGACCTGCCCACCAAGCGATGATCCATGGGCTTGTTGCTGATTAGAGGGGGCGGGACAGAGCCGCCCCAGCAGTCCGAAGACTACTTGACGTCAAACTGACCGCGGAACTTGGGCCACTCGCCGATGGAGGTCTCCTTGACCAGCGCGAACTCGACGGTGTAGCCAGCCTTGGTCATGTCCTCGAAGGCCTGGGCCTCCTCGGCGGTGATGGACTGGTTGTTGCCGAGCTTGACGGTGCCGGGGCGGTCGTTGCAGGGCCCGACGATGACGCGCTTCACATCAGAGGGGACGAAGCCGAAGTCGACAAGAATCTCCTTCATGTCGAGCGGGTTCTTGGTGATGAGGAAGTACTTGGTCTTGCTGGCGAGAACCTTCTCGGCGCTCTCCTTGAAGTGGTCCATCGTCCAGACGAAGATCTTCTTGTCGGGAGCGGCGCCCTTGTAGGCAGCCTTCAGGACGGGGTTGCTGGCGGCGACGTCATTGACGGCAATGATGCCGTCGCAGGGGTACTCGAGGCTCCAGCGCGTGACGGTCTGGCCGTGAATCATGCGGTCATCGATGCGAACGAACGAAATCATGGTGTCTCCCCTTCTCTTCCTTCTTCCTTCTTTTCCGGTCGTGCTCTACAGGTCCTCTTCGTCGTCGTCCTCGAACGAAAGCTCGACCTGTCGCGCCCCCTCCCTCGCCTCAGAGATGACGTTCTGGACAAGAGTCGAGTCATCGAGGCCGTCCTCGATGGCCATGAGGGCACTGATTGCCATGGGCAGGGAGAGGCCGCCAAAGGCGATGGTCTTGGCGAGCAGCCCTGCCTCGGTGAGGGTGTTGAGGGTGTTGGTGAGGGGGGAACCGCCCACGATATCGCCAAGGACGACCACAGAGTCATCGGCGGTTATCGGTGCAACGACCTCCTTGAGGTGAGCGACGAACTCGTCGGCGGAGACGCCGTCTTCCATGGAGTAGCTGAGCACGTTGTCACGATCGCCCAAAAGCATCTTGATGACGCTGTGCACGCCGGGCGCCATGGTGCCGTGACTGACCAAAAGCAGGTAACGCATAAGATGGTCTCCCCTCTTGTTCGCAGACCGCCGCTGGATGAAAAAACGGTCGTATCCGGTTTTGTCCATGGCAAAATCAGCCCCATTGACCTGCGGCCTTCCGTTCTATGCCATGCACTGATTCCAACTATGGTGAAAGTATGAAGTCAGATAGAGTATTGAGATACCAGCTGTGTTACCAGTTTTTTCTGATTTGTGTGTAAGTGGTGCATTAGGGAGGGGCAAATGAACAATACAACGCCCGGCCAGGAGACGCCGACCCTCCTCACAGAGCAGGAAATGATCGACGCAATCAGCTACGTCAACAAGGCGGATGCCGACGACGAGATGTCCGAGATCGTCACCTACTCCAAGAACATGCAGTTCATCGCCGTTAACACCGATGTATCCGCCCGCGAGATCGCCGAGCAATACGAGGGATTCGAGTCGTATGTCTCGCTGGGTGACACCGACGGGCTGCTGCGATTCATCCGCACCGACATGCCCCTGATGGAGCCCAAGACGTCGGACGACCCCCTACTGCAAGGCCGCTCTGCCGTTGCCTTTCTGGCAAGCGCGTGCATAGAGGCCGCGCGCAAGGGTGGGCTGCCCGTTGCGCGCTCATTTGCGATCACCCAGCACTACATCCGCCTGGCAAACGAGACGAGCAACGAGGAGGTCGTCCACTACCTCATGCTGCCGATGATGCTCGAGCTCACCAAGGCGGTGCGCACCGAGGGCGAGGCACGCATGCACCCCGTGTCACACCAGGCCATGAACTACGTTCGCAGCCACTTGGCCCAGCAGCTTGACGGCGAGTCGGTGGCCAACGCGCTGGGTCTCAGCCGCAAGACGCTCTGCACCCGCTTCAAGAACGAGACGGGCGAGACCTTCGCCGCTTACGTGCGCAGGCTTCGCGTGGAACGCGCACGGCGCCTGCTCGACACGACGGACTACGAAATAGCGCAGATTGCCTATCAGACCGGCTTCTCGTCGCAAAGCCACCTGCAAACCGCCTTCAAGAGCGCCACGGGATTCACCCCGCGCGAGTGGCGCACCCGCGAGATCCGCGAGATCTAGCTCCGCAGCTCACGTGCCCTCGGTGCGCCTAGGGGACAGTCCCCTGAGTGCATCGCGGGCATGCCCAGCTCTCGCCGATCGGGTACCAACTCGCAACAAACCGCTGGTAACATGGGCTGCAACCAACTCGAGGAGGAACGAGCCATGCCAGGACCCGGCGGTTTTCGCGGACAACAATTCTTGACTGACGAGGAGAAGGCCAACGCGCCAAAGGTCACACCCGAGCTCTTGGGGCGCATCGCGAGCTACCTCAAGCCCTACTGGCCGCAGTTCCTTGCGGTGTTCGTCGCCATTCTGGTCGGATCGATCATAGGGCTGCTCCCATCCATCATCACCGGGCGCATCGTCGACCAGGCGCTCGTGGGCAATGACCTCGCGCTCCTCGTCCAGCTGCTGTTCACGGCACTGGCCGCCATGCTCGCCAGCCAGCTCGTGGGCGTGCTCGAGACCTACATCAACTCGTGGATCAGCGAGCGCATCATCTTCGACATGAAGAACCAGATGTACCACCACCTGCAGCACATGCCGCACTCGTTCTTCACCACCGAGAAGCAAGGTGACATCGTCACGCGCATGAACACCGACATCAGCGGCGTGAGCTCGGTCATCAGTGGCACACTCACGCAGATCGTGAGCAACGTCGCCACCGTGGTGACCACGCTCGTCGCCCTTTTCTCCATGAGCTGGAAACTTGCGCTCGTGGGCCTGGTGGTGCTGCCGCTGCTCATCCTCCCCACGCGCAGCGCCGGAAAGGTCCGCCTCAAGCTCGTGCAGGAGTCTCAGGCCAAGAACGACGAGATGAATCAGATGATCAACGAGACGCTCTCGGTCTCGGGGTCGTTGCTCATGAAGATGTTCACGCGCGAGGACGCAGAGTACAAACGCTTCGTGAAGGTCAACGAGGAGGTGACCACCCTCTCGCTCAAGGAGATGCGTTCCGGATCGTGGTTCCGCGTGGTCATGGGCATGTTCATGCAGGTAGGTCCGTTGCTCATCTACTTTGCCGGCGGCCTGCTCATTATCCGTCAGTACGACCCCACGCTGACGGTCGGCACGGTCACCGCGACAGTCACCCTCATCAACCGGCTCTACCGTCCCGTCGAGCAGCTGCTCAACCTGCAAGTCAACTTCACGCGCTCCCTTGCGATGTTCACGAGGATCTTTGACTACCTCGATCGCAAGAACACCATTGTGAGCCCCGAAAACGGGGCAAAGCCCGACTGTGAGATGGCGACCATCGTGTACGAGCATGTGGCCTTTGGCTACGACGACAACGACGACCTCGTCCTCACCGATGTCAACTTCGTCGTGCCAGGTGGCAAGATGTACGCCATCGTCGGCCCCAGCGGCTCGGGCAAGTCCACCGTGGTCAACCTCATCCCGCGCCTGTACGACGTCAAGCGCGGCTCCGTACGAGTCGCCGGCGTCGACGTGCGTGACTTTGACCTGACCTACCTGCGTCAATGCATTGGCGTCGTGACGCAGGAGGCGTACCTCTTTAATGGAACCATACTTGACAACCTGCGCTATGCCAAGGAGGATGCCACGCAGGAGGAGATAGAGCAGGCCTGCCGCGTGGCAAACATCCACGACTTCATCGTGAGCCAGCCCAAGGGGTATGACACGGAGGTCGGCAACCGGGGCCTCAAGCTTTCCGGCGGCGAGAAGCAACGCCTGTCGCTCGCTCGCGTGGTGCTCAAGGATCCCAAGATCCTCATCCTTGACGAGGCAACGAGCGCTCTCGACTCCATCTCCGAGAACGCCATCCAAGAGGCGCTTGAGCAACTAATGGTCGGACGCACCAGCATCGTCATCGCCCACCGGCTTTCGACCATTCTCAAGGCCGACGAAATCATGGTGGTCAAGGGTGGCGTCATCGCCGAGCAGGGCACCCACGAGGAGCTGCTCGCCGCCGCTGGCGTCTACCGCGAGCTGTACGAAACGCAGTTCAGGCAGGTCATCGCAAGCGAGCAGACGGATGAAGGCGATGGCTTCGACGTGCAGACGCTCTCGTCAACCTTTGAAGTGCGACCCATTATCAGCGAGAACATCCCTGAGGTATTCGCACTCGCGCGATCCAACCGCATCTACTATCGCCATCTGGGCGAACGGCCGACCAAGGCAAATCTCACGGCACTCATCACACAGCTCCCCGAAGGAGCCGAGCCTTCAGGCAAACACTTTGTCGGCTTCTATGACGAAGACGGATATCTCGTGGCCGTCATGGACCTGGTCTGCGGCTGGCCTGACGATCGGGCCGCCTTCATAGGCTGGTTCATGGTAGCGGCAGACATGCAACGTCAGGGCATTGGCTCCCAATTGGTGGCTGACCTGCGCGGTGCACTCGAGGCTCAGGGCTTCACCCACATAGAGCTTCAACTACCCGAACGCGACAGTGATGGCATCGAATTCTGGAAGGAGCAGGGCTACCTGCCAACTGGAGAGCAGATAGAGGGTCCGCGCGGTCCGTTGATCACGCTCGCACGAAGCATTTAGCCGTCCAACCTGAAGAATTTTGGCGATATGGCAATCTTAAATTTGATATGCATTTACAACTTAGTTTTATTCATACAAAACTGCAGGTCACGGAGAACTGAATCGGCGGATTTTGGCCATCGTCACAAGAATCAGTAAGAAATATTACCATATCGCCTTTTTTCTTCAGGTTACCGGTGATGTTTCTCCAAGTGGGAACCAACCGTGGCGTTTCGGACGTATAGGCCATGTTGCACGGGATCAAAAGCTCCTCAATGACTGTCGCGAATTTCGTAGAAATGCTCGTAAGGCGATACCGCACAAGTTTCTCCGGTAACAGAACGCAGGTAAGATGAACTCCGTAACGACTTCGCATGAGGGAGGACTCATGGACACCTTCGACGCAATCGAGGCGCGGCACAGCTACCGCGGTCCCTACCTGCCCGATCCCGTACCGCGTGAGGACCTCACGCGTATCATGGAAGCGGGACTAGCGGCTCCTTCCGGTTGCAACAAGCAGACCACCTCTCTCGTTGCGGTCGACGACCCGCAGGTTCTGGCACGTCTGCGCGCAACCATCAACCCGCCCCTCAAGCGTGAGAACGCACCCGCAGCCATCTGCGTTCTCACCAAGCGCGTCAACGCCTATCGCGACAAGTGCTTTGCCGTGCAGGACTACTCCGCCGCCATCGAGAACATGCTCTTGGCCATTACCGCACTCGGCTACGCAAGCTGCTGGTACGAGGGCCACATAACCGATGACGACCGCATCTGTGACAAGATGTCCGCAGTGCTAGGGGTACCCGAGGGCTACGACCTCGTGTGCTATCTCCCCGTAGGACGACCAGACCGCGCGGTACGAGGTGTCGCCAAGAAGCTGCCCCTTGAGCAGCGTTCTTGGTTCAATGCATTCGGACGGACAGAGGCATAGCGCAAACGCAGACCACGACAGGGAGACACGCCGTGAACATCCAGATATTTGGCACCAAGAAAAGCAGCGATGCGCGCAAGGCGGAGCGTTGGTTCAAGGAGCGTCGGATCAAGTTCCAGTAAATCGACCTCGCGCAGAAGGAGATCTCGAAGGGGGAGCTCCGCTCGGTGGCTCAGGCGGTTGGTGGCCTGGCAAGCCTCATTGACGAGAAGGCGAAAGACAGCTATGCGGTCGCGCTACTGCAGCACACACCCGACTCGATGCTGCTCGACAAGCTGCTCGAGAACCAGCAGGTCCTGCGTCAGCCCATCGTACGAAACGGCAGGCAGGCAACGGTCGGCTACGCACCCGACGTCTGGAAGACCTGGGAATAGCCGGGCAACATAGGCAGACTCGCAATCCCGACACCCCCCACGGCACCACAATCTCACATCCAAACCGATATCGGGAGGTAGCATGCATAGCCAACGATATGAAACCACCCCTCAATCAGACCACGGTCGTCGCAGTGCCATCCTCATAGTGCTTGCGGCCGCATTGGGAGTCGTGACGCTCGTCTCGACGCTCCTGCTCCTGCGGCCCGCTGCCCAGACACCCTCAACAGAGACCGTGACGGAAACCGAGGGCTCCACGACCTCCCAAGCCTCTCGGGAAGGTCAGGGTCAATCGCCAGCGGCACCAGACCAACAGGGCCAGGCGGCAGGGGAAGAGTCCGCCCCGGTCGAATCGGGCGGAGTGCGCGCCGGAGGCCCAGGCGATGAAAGCGCCCCTGTTGACGAGGCCGCCCTTGCTGCATGGGCAGAGGACGCACTCGAGTTCATGCACGTATATCCGGCAAACTACATACTCAAGGCCGACGGCGGAAACGAGCCCCTGGCCATGGAGCCCGCCGACTGGGCACAGACGTGCCTCGACTATGTCTATCCTGACTCTGACCTTGCAAGCCAGCTCGAAAACGACCCCGAGTCACTCATCTCGCAGCTTGGTTCCAGCGAGGCCGGGCGCTTCGTAGTCGACGCCGAGGTCACCTCCACAAGCGAGCTGGGCATAAACGTGACGGTGACCATCGATGACCCCCAGAGCAACTCGGATCACGCCAACGCCCTAACCGAGGAGTACCTCGTGCAGTTCAATCCCAATGGAAAGATCACCAACGTCGAACGCGTCCAGTAGCATTCGGGCGGGTCAAGCACGGGTCCACCGCACCGCCAAGACCCGCGCCCGTGGACAATTCTATGCATCCTGTCGGGTTCTCCTTGACAGCCGGCTCTCATGCTACAGTTCCCTTTGAACGAACGCGCTGTTACTGACGGATAATCGTGGTCACCACGGTGGAGCAGCGCGCAACATATCGCCGACCGTCTGGGCAAGCCGTTCTCGCTATGCGGGTGGCTTGCCCTTTGCGTATCGGCGCAACGAGCAAGCCGGACACAAGAAAGGACATCCGATGCAAGACCTTACCGAACTGCTGAGGAACAACCCCTACCCCGGCCGAGGCATCGTCGTGGGACAGGGCGTCGTGTACTACTGGATCATGGGCCGCAGCTTCAACAGCCGCAACCGCATCTTCGTCGAGACCGAGGATGGCATCCGCACCGAGGCGCACCAGCCCGAGCTGGTCGAGGACCCCAGCCTCATCATCTACCACCCCGTGCGCACCATGGGCGACGCGCTCGTCGTGACCAACGGCGACCAGACCGACACCATCGTCGAGCAGGGCGACTTCCGTCGTGGCTGCATGCTGCGCGAGTTTGAGCCCGACGACCCCAACTTCACCCCGCGCATCTCGACCATCCTCTACGCCGACGGCTCGTTTGAGCTGTCGATCCTCAAGCACCAGGAGAGCGGTCGCTGCCTGCGCGAGTTCTTCTGCTACGAGGGCGCTGACGAGGGCGTGGGCTACTTCCTGTCCACCTATGACGGCGATGGCAACCCGCTGCCGACCTTCACCGGCGAGCCCATCGAGGTCAAGCTCCCCACTCCCGACGAGGTCTGGGCGTCCCTCAACGAGGACAACAAGATCAGCCTCTACACCAACGTGCACGGCCAGGTGAAGATCTACAACAAGCACCTCGGCGACTAAAACAGAGGCACTACCAAGAAAGGCCGCCGTTTCAGCAAGAGGCTGATACGCGGCAAAGCAATTGGCATAACGATTGTTTGCCCGGACTTGAAGGGGGAGGACAAGGTTGAATGCGAGTTCCACAGCCCAGGTCGCTCAGGCGCGCAGAGCGCGCCGTTGAGCGACCTGAGGCGAGGACTGTCTGAGCAGGCAACCTTGTCCTCCCCCTTCCCGTAAGACAGGAGTACGCGATGAACGAACTCGAGCTCAAGTACGGAATGAACCCCAACCAGAAGCCCGCTCGCATCTATATGAAGGACGGCTCTGACCTGCCCGTCACCGTTCTTCAGGGCAAGCCCGGCTTTATCAACTTCCTCGACGCCCTCAACAGCTGGCAGCTGGTCCGCGACCTCAAGGAGGCAACCGGCCTTCCCTGCGCCGCCAGCTTCAAGCACGTCAGCCCCGCTGGCGCCGCCGTGGGCACGCCGCTCTCCGACATCGATCGCCAGATCTACTTTGTCGGCGACAACCTGCCGGACCCCTCCCCCATCTGCTGCGCCTACATCCGCGCACGTGGCGCCGACCGCATGAGCAGCTACGGCGACTGGGCGGCCCTCTCGGATGTATGCGACGCCGACACCGCCACCTATCTCAAGCCCGAGGTCTCTGACGGCATCATCGCACCCGGCTACACCGAGGAGGCGCTCGCCATCCTCGCCCAAAAGAAGGGCGGCAACTACAACGTCGTGCAGATCGACCCCGCCTATGAGTGCGCGCCCGTCGAGACCAAGGACGTCTTTGGCATCACCTTTGAGCAGGGCCACAACAACTACAAGGTGGATGCCGAGCTGGTCAGCAACTTTGTGACCGAGCGCACCGAGGTTCCCGAGAGCGCCATCCGCGACATGATCATCAGCCTGATCACGCTCAAGTACACGCAGTCCAACTCGGTCTGCTACGTCAAGGACGGCCAGGCCATCGGCGTCGGCGCCGGTCAGCAGAGCCGCGTGCACTGCACCCGTCTCGCCGGCAACAAGGCCGACACCTGGTACCTGCGCCAGCACCCGAAGGTACTGGGCCTCAAGTTCGTCGAGGGCATCCGCCGCGCCAACCGTGACAACGCCATCGACGTGTACATCTCGGAGGAGCACGACGACGTGCTGGCCGAGGGCGAGTGGCAGAAGTGGTTTGCCGAGAAGCCCGAGGTCCTGACCCGCGAGGAGAAGGCCGAGTGGATTGCCACGCAGACCGGCGTGACCGTGGGCTCCGACGCCTTCTTCCCGTTTGGCGACAACGTCGAGCGCGCTCACAAGTCCGGCGTGGAGTTCATCGCCGAGCCCGGCGGCTCCATCCGCGATGACAACGTGATCGAGACGGCCAACAAGTACGGCATCGCCATGGCCTTCACCGGCATGAGGCTCTTCCACCACTAAGAGCCTGCGAGGGTCGGCACGACATCTGGCCAGGCCCCCACGTCAAGGCAGTCAGATCAACGGGCCCTTTCCCAGCACGCCCATGCTGGAAAAGGGCCCGTTTCCATATGCCTCGCGAGCATCTCAAGAGCTACCGCTCGCGCCTGACAGGTGGATTCGTCGCCAGCTTGACCGCCTGACGCATCTAAGATGGATGGACGCCCACCAAAGCACACCCAACGAGAGCTAGGCTCAACATGAACCTCATCGAGACGCTCAACGAATCATTCGGCGAGTTCACCACCGGGATACTCGTCACCTCGCTGGTAGTGTGCGCCGCCCTGATCCTCACGCATCTGGTAACCAACACCCTGCACAAGCGCCTGGGCGACATCGGCATGCACGAGCTCTCGCTTGCGATGAACATCCTTCGCATTGCCGTCTGGGTGGTCGTGGCGTTCTTCCTCGGAGAGAACGTCTTTCATATCGAGATGGGCGGGCTCATCTCGGCACTGGGGGTCACATCGCTCGTCGTGTCCCTCGGCCTGCAGGACCTCATAAAGAGCGTCGTGGCCGGCCTGCTCATCGTTGCGGGCAACATTGTCACCGTCGGTGACCAGGTCATTATGGGCGACCACCGCGGTGAGGTCATGGACATCGACTGGCACCAGATCACCATCCGCGACCGCGACGGAATCGCGCATGTCATCTCGAACTCAAAGCTCATTAGCGACAGTTTCATGCGCCTGCAGGGCAAGATGGCATGCCGCCACATGTTTGACGTGGATATCGCACCCGGCGTGAACCTGCCAATGGTCAAGACTGACATCGAGAACCAAGCCTGCATCGCGCTCACCAAGAACGGATGGATTGCCGAGGGTTACATGCCCCAAGTCCTGTTCCTCAGCTCGAGCGCCCTCGGCACCCACGCTTCCGTTCGCGTCTTCATAAGTGACATCGAGTACGCCGCGCGCTCCATGGACGCCGTGATGTGCGCCATCTCCGAGCGCGGGTATTTGGCAGACGTCACCAAGACTGCTGATCCTCGCTGGATGCGCGGAGCATAGCTATCTTTGCACAGAGGGGCTGCACCGCAACGCAAGGTGCACCTAGGGGAGTATCCCCTAGGTGCACCAGACGAACCTACTCGTCATCCTCCTGCATCTTGGCATAGGCTCCGGCCGCCGCGAGCGCCGCACCGGCAGCAGCCATGCCGGCAATGGCAGACGGATTGGTGGTGTCACCCATCTTGGGCAGTCCCTTCTTGGAGTCCGTACCCTTCTTGGAGTTCGTGCCCGTCTTGCCGCCGCCAGCTCCACCTGAGCTCGAGCCGCCACTGGTCCCACCGGGCGTCTCGTCCACGCCGTAGACACTCACCGGAGCGTCGTCGTAGAAGGCTTCCTCCCAGTACTTCTCGTCGGCGAGGACGAAGTCGGACACGCCGTCCTTCGGGTCGACGCAGTAGTCGACGATCTCGTACTCTTCCTCGCCCTCTTCGTCCGCAGCGCCAGTCATGCCGCTGACGACCTCGCTGTTACGGGTGATGAAGCAGATGTCCTTGCGACCGGACCAACCATCGGGAATCATGATCTCCATGAGGTAGACCGAGGTCTTGCCCGGAGCAAGCGCGCCGTCGGACATGACATGCTGCAGCTTGCCGTCATCACCCTTTGGATTCCAGGCAGACTCGCGAATGGTGTCCATGCTAAAGGTCACCTTGGCTGTTGCCACAGGCGTCTCAAGCGAGGCGCTCTTGTCGTACATAGCCGCCTCGCAGCCCTTGAGGAAGGTGTTGCCATCGTTTCGGATGGTGAGGTAGAAGCGGGCGGGCTTGCCGGGAGAAACAAAGGGGTTAACCGGCACGCAATGGGTAGCTGTGACACTCTTGACGAACGGGACGGCCATGCACCAGATGGTGGCCATGTCCTTCTTGCGATCGGTCAGCTCGGATGCGACCACCTTGAGCACCTTGCTGTCTCCGCTGATGTTCACCAAGGCATCGATGTTATGCGGTAGGTCAGCCATGATGAAGGTGTCGGAGAACTCGTTGTTGTAGTAACGTGCCGCCATCAGGTGACAGTCGTTCAGCGGGGGCATCTCGATAACCTCGCCTGTCTCTGGGTCGGCTGTCTGTCCGCCCGCTCCATCGCGCGCTTCGGGCCAATAGATGAAGTCACCCCACACACCAAACGAGATGATGCCAAAGTCCTCAGGACCAATGCGCGTCATAGAGAAGTGCGGCTTTTCCTCCCAAGGATAGGTGATTATTGAGGTGCACAGCTCGCCCTTTTCGTTGCAGTTGAGGTACCTCGGCATCCAGTGTCCGAGACCCGTGGTAGCCTCATGCTTCCAGAGATGGAAGCAGCAGCGGTCGTCCAACGTCACAACATGCTTAACGCTATTGATGTTCGGGTTGGTGAGGGTGCCGCCCAAGTTCATGACGTAGTACCTCGTCTGGCTGGCCCCGCGAATCATGAAGGTGTACCAGTCGCTACTGATTCCCCAAAGACGCAACTCGTAGGCGGTGAGGTCTTCGAACGTGCCCACCTTGCTCTCGATAACGGCGGGGTCGGGCACAACGAACTTCGGCTCCGACCAGCCAGTCACGCCTTGGGGCACGAGCACGATGCCCAAACGAGCCTTTGCCGCCTTCTCACTCATGACATCCTGAGGCGTTCTGCCCATGCGGTCGAGGTAGGCAATCGTACTCATGTATCCCGCGGTCCTGTAGGACTCTCCCTCTCGCGGCAACGAGACGATATCCTGCGAGAGCTCGAGATTCGAGATGCAGTGGTACGGGTACTCTCCCGTATTGGCAAAGACCTTGTTACCCGACCAGTTGACGCTGTGTATGACGCTATCAAAGCCCTTTTCCTGATGGTGGCCAAACAGGACAAAGGAGAGCACCAGATCAGTAGCGGCGCTCCCGAAGTCCTGGGTGTTGCGCTTGCCCGAAATGAAGGCGACCTGGAGATGGTACCCAAAGTTGTCGACCTTCGCGGCAAACTCGTAGTCGCACAGGTCATCGCGCGAAACACCATCGATGGCAGAAGTGATCTTGAAATCGAGCACCTGACTGGTACCGGGAAGACGATAACCGCTGATGACCGTGGCGATGAGGCGCGTACGGGGCTTGCCGTTGACCAGCACGCTGGCGATGCGCAGCACGTAGGTAGTGCCCTGGATGTCGACCACCTCGACACGCGGGTTGCCAAACACGTCCTTGAGGAAGGCAATGTCTGTCGTGAGCCTGATTCCGCCTTCGTCGCCCAGGCCCGCAACGCCAGGAGCCGCATCGGCCATTGCAACGAGACCACCAGCATCGTCCGCAGCGGCATCGTAGATCTGCTCGTAGCTGGGAATGGAATAGGAGAAGGGGCTGTTCGCAACGTCAAAGTCTTCGGGTTGAGCCTCTGCACTCTCGCCCTCCCCCGGCGCCTGCTCGGCCTCGGGCGCAGGCTCCTCGGCTGCAGGTTCCTCGGACTCGGACGGCTCGACGTAGTCACCGGCCTCCTCGGCCGCCGGCTCCTCGACGCCCTCGCCCTCGACATACGCGTCGTAGGTCTCTCCGGACTCCTCGTCCATGGCAACCAGACCCATTGCCGCGCCAGCAACCGCTTCTGCAACCGCTGCGTCTTCGGACTGAGCCACCATGCTCTCGGCCACGGCCTCAAGCTGCTCGCCCTCTGCCACGATGACATCGGACACGGCGTCGGCAACTGCCTCCTCGCCACCCTCTGCAGCGGCGTCCAGTCCCAGCGTCTCCACTCCGGCCTCGGCGGCATCTTCCGTCGGCGCAGCAGCAGAATCCTGCGGGGTCTCCTGCCCGTCGGCCTTGAGGGTATAGATGAAGGTGGGGATGGGCGTACCATCTTCCATCTTGGGTTCCTCGGTGTACTGCGCATCGAGCACGATGACCGGCCCGTCCTCTTCCTGCGCCGTAATCGGCTTGTTGTCTCTGAACTCCGCCGTCGAGGTCAGCATGTCGTCGGTAACCGGCTTCATGCCCTTGAGGAACTCCTCCAGGGTCATGTCCGCCAAGGGATCGAGAATGGCGCTCTCGTCGGCCTGGCCCGAAGCGCCCCCCGTTTTCCAATTGTTGAACCAATCGGAATCGCCGCCACTAAAGAGGTCCCACTCGTGCGACCACAGGAAGAACTCCGCCACGATGCTAGCACCGTACTTGTATCCGACGATCAAGTGCGGCGACTCCAGCCTGTCGTCGGGCCTCATCGTGATGCCGCAGAAGAAGCTCAGCGTGAAGGTACCGCGCAGGGAGACCGAGGCGATGCCCTTGAGGCCCACGCCAATCGAAAGGAATGGCGCAAAGATGATGGTGAGCGTGAGGCCGGTGTTGGTGTAGTCCCACTTGTATAGGCTCAGATCCGTCACATTGTCGAGCAGGTTCTTGCTCTTGGGCGTAACGGTGAATCCGGGTCCTAGCGAGAAGGTGGTGTTCAGCTTGAAGCCAAACTGGACAAGAATGGGAATGGGGCCCGCGAGGAAGGTCTCCGCGAGGGCATAGTCCATCGCAAGGGTAAACTGCCCGACAGCGTTTCCGCTGAACTCTCCCTTATCGAGATCCCATGCGGCAACCGCCATGAACTGGAAGAAGCCCTGGCACTTGAAGGTGCTGCTGAAATCAACCTGACGCGCCAAACCACTTTTTCCGCTGTAGGCGTTCTTTGCCTTTGAGAGGGTCTTGTCCCAGCTCTCCTTCTTCTTTTTGATCTGCTTGGTCACAGCATCGCGAGGGAACGACTTCCAGCCGTTTTCCTCCGGCTTGCCGTAGTCGTTCACATAGCCCCAGCCGGGCGTTCTCATCGTCAGCTGGAAGTAGCCCGTCGGGTCGACGCTGATGTTGACGGGGAAGTCGGGCAGCCACATCTTGAACTCGTCGTTCTTGCCAAGGGGGAAGAGTGCCGGCAGCTTTTTGGAGAAGCCGCTGGTACCCATTGCATTGCCCTTGGTGACAAGCGGCTTTGCAAGCTTGCCCGTGACTATTGCGGGCCTGGGGAAGATGGTCTTCTCGGCCTGCAGCCTGACGGGGAACGTGTACTTGACGTTGTTGAGGGTGACCCACACGTCAAACGACTTCTTCTCGGGAAGGGCGTCGGCGGCGCCATGCTCGAGGAACCTCTTCGTTACCTTGAGCTCTGCCACGCCATTGTTTGCGGTGACATCCTGCGTGAATATCGCCTTGCCGCTGTCGTGCTCCACCAACTGCATGGTGGCCTGGGCGGAGCCACTAGGGAAGTTCTTCATGAGAACGGCGAACGTGTGCAAGTCCGTGTTCTCGGGAGACAGTCCAAAGTAGCGGATGCCCTGCTGGTGGTTCGGATCGCTCACGTCAGGAACGTCGTCATTGAACACGAGGTCGCCCGTGTAGAGGATGTCCCAGTCGTCGAACGAGACGGACACGGGATACGGCTTATCGTCAGTGATCTTGCGCGAAGGGAGACGATAGCCCCTGCCACCCTCGACGCGCGTGAGCGATACCTTGAAGTCGCGATAGCCTCCCGAATCAATGATGACCTCGATGCTTCCATTGAATGCAAAGGTATCAAGCTTTGGAAGCTTATCGGGGTTCTCGGCAAGCTCGGAGATGTTGAGCACCACAGAGCCCTGACTGTCGGTGACGCCTTCGACCTTCTTCTTGTTGAAGCGTGAGGTGACGATCACCTTTGCGCCGGCGACACGTTGCTTACCGCCGTCGGACATGTCGACCACCAAGAAGCCGGTCTCATAGGGATTGACTGCGATGACCTCCGTGCCAGCCCCGTAGGTGCCGCCATCTATATCACTTTCGTACGGGACATCATCGGCCCACGCCTCTTCTGGATCGATGGCCAAGAAGCCACCGGCTACCACCGGAAGCGCGAAGAGCGTATCGGTTGCGAGCTTGAAGAAGTTGCGACGTGTTACGTTTCCAGCCATGTGAGCTCCCCTCAAGATGCCAACAGGAAAATGATAGCTATTCATTGCGCTTTAAGGTTCCACAGAAAACCGTCCATTTTGCCATTTTTCTGCAATTGAGTGAAGTCTTACTTAGGCATTACGCTTATGGTTCGTGCAATGCGAAGCCTGCCGTAACAGAAGCGCTCAACGCACCGACAGACTTGCCTGTTTGTCACCGAGAGGGCGCGGGCACCACGATGTCGTAACGCACGACCTTGCCCGCCAGAGAGCTGCTCGGCTTGATCCCAGCCAAGTATGGGCCCTTGAGCGGACGCTTGACCACCACCTTGCGAGGGTGGGCATCCAGAGCGGCATTCATCAGTGCCGCCTCGTCCTCGCAGGGTGATTCCAAGCGCTGGAATAGCTGGAGCTTCTTGTTGGTGGCCCCGCGTTTGCGGCGCTCGGGAAACATCGGGTCAAGATACACGACGTCAGGAGCCTGCTCAAGACCGCCAAGAACCGCAGCGCCATCGCCTTCGACCAGCTGCATGCGCGAGACAGCCTCCGCCAGCAGCGGCTGCTCGGCGGCGCGGCTCAAAGCATCTCTCAGGAGCGCCGCAATCACGGGGTCGCGCTCGCAGAGGACGACCGTAAAGCCGGCCGCAGCCAAGAGCAGCGAATCCTCCCCCAACCCCGCTGTAGCGTCCACCGCCATGGGATGCGCGACGCCCTTGACGCGCGCCGCCCGTACGAGCAGCTCGCGACTCAGGTTGGGCTGGCGCAGCCGCGGCAGCATGCGCGTGAAGTCGCCTCGAAGCTCGAGGCCGTCGCCCACCAAGGTGAGTCCACGGTCATCGCAGCGCAGCTCGAGGCCGTCGGGCAAGGCAATCGACTCAAGCGGCAACGGCCCGCCGCATAAGGAGGCAACGCCAGAGGGTGCCTGGCCAGGCTCCTCCGGCGTTGCCGATACGTACGATGGCTTGGATGCGTCCACGCGGACGTCCTAGACCAGCTTGCCGTTGCAGTGGTCGACCATGTGCTGGATCATCTGGGCGATCCAGCCCGTGTAGTCGCGGCGGCGCTGCTTGAAGGCACCGTCTACCAGCTCGTCGTAGACGACCTTTATCTTGGCATAGCGCGTGACCTTGGAATACTCGTCGCGAGTCATGCACCCCTCGACGGCCTTCTGGGCACCAAGGCCCATCAGAATCTTGGGGTTGTACATCACGTGAGCCTGCTGGTCATCGTCAAAGTAGACGACGACCGCCTTGGTCACACCAATCTGATTGGCCGCGAGGCACGAGCAGTCGTCGAGCGATGCGGCCGTGTCAATAAGGTCCTGAGCCACGTCGGCGTCCTGCGGAGTCGCCTTCTCGCACACCTGCGAGAGAATCGCCTCGTCCTTAACCAGTTCCTTGATCATCCGGATTCCTTTCGTAGCCCCTGCGTAAAAGCATTGCATGCCGTACGAGCGTAGCGCAACAAGCGCGCATGGACTCAGATTTCACAAGTTTGATGCTTGCACTGTGGTCTGGGGGACACGCCCCTAGACCACACTGTGCTATGGGAGGCCCGTCGACCACCGAGCGCAGTCCCCCAGTGTGGTCTAGGGGCGTGTCCCCCGGACCACAGTCGGTTACCATGTGTTGATGGCGCCATGTGCCAACGGAAAGCGAACGACGAAAGGCCTTGCATGGAGCAACTCGATCTTACGGCCTTGCTGAAGAAGTCATACGAGATCTGCGATGCGCTCGTCCGAGCGGATGTCGGAAGCGTGCGCACTGAGCGGCGCAACCTGCGCAACCAGCTCTGCAACGACCTTGCCATGTTTGGGGCCTACCTTGCAGAGGCGGACGGCGTCGTTGCGGACGATGAGGTCGAGTTCATCCGCACAACGCTGGGATATGACGCCAACGCGCCGGTCATACAGGGCATACGCAATCGCAAGAGCCCCACGAGCATGCCCTCGGGCGGCGTTCCGCAGTCGCTCAAGTATGCGGTGCTTTCGGACGCGGGCAACAAGCTGAACCCCGACCCCTTCAACCGGCAGTCGTCCGCCATCTTCTACGACACCTTCAGGGTCTTTGGTAAGACCATGCTCGCGCGGCGTGCCAGCGATGTGACCGACAACGACGTCAAGCAGCTCACGTCCTACCTGAGCCACATGGAGGACATGCTTCGCGAGTATGCCGTCTGGCGCCCAAACGCCCAGAAGTCCTACCAGATCATCGAGCCAGCCATCGACTCGCAGACCCCGGAGGAGAAGGAGCGCGAGCTCGACGAGGCTCTGGCGGAGCTCTCCGAGCTGGTGGGGCTTGACGGCGTCAAGCACCAGGTAAACACCATGGTCAACCTCCTCCAGGTGCAGCAGATGCGCGCCGCGCAGGGCATGAAGGTCGCGGACGTGTCAAAGCACATGGTCTTCTCGGGCAACCCCGGCACGGGCAAGACCACCGTCGCCCGCCTGCTCGCCAAGATTTATCGCGCGCTTGGCGTACTACGGACGGGCCAGCTGGTCGAGGTCGACCGCTCCGGCCTCGTGCGCGGCTACGTGGGGCAAACCGCAACGCAGACGCAGGAGGTCATCTCCCAGGCGCTGGGTGGCCTGCTTTTCATCGACGAAGCATATGCCCTCACGGTAGGCAAGGGAGAGAACGACTTTGGCCAGGAGGCCGTCGACACCCTGCTCAAGGCCATGGAGGACCATCGCGATGATCTCGTGGTCATCGTGGCCGGATACACCGACCTCATGGAGCGCTTCCTCGACTCGAACCCGGGCCTCCGCTCGCGCTTTGGCACGTTCATCCACTTTGACGACTACTCCGCCGACCAGCTCCTCGCCATCCTGCTGCTCAATCTCAAGAAGCAGGAATACCAGCTCTCGGAGGCTGCCGAGAAGAAGGCCTGGGCGATGATCAAGGATCGTGTCGCGCACAAACCGGACAACTTTGCCAACGCGCGCGACATCCGCAACTTCATGGAGCATGCCATCGCCAACCATGCCGTGCGCGTGGCCAAGCTCGAGGGCGTTGCCGAGAGTAAGGAGCTGCTCAGCACGATCGAGCCCGAGGACCTGCAAGGCTGGGAATAGGGGCGGCGTGCAATACCCCGGGCCTTGTCGACGGTGAACCCCAAAGCCGGATTCCTCGCATCCTCAATTGGCCACTGTTGCCTGGGGGACACGCCCCTGGTCTAGGCAGACTCGGAGACGAGTCTGAGCCCGACGATGCAACCAACGAGCCCGGCGAGCAGAAGAACCTTGACAAGCGACGCGGGCTCGCTGCCCGTGGCCATCCCATAGACGGCCGTGGCAACGACGCCGATGCCCGTCCACACGGCGTAGGCCACTCCAATGGGAATCGTCTTTGTGGCATAGCCCAGGCCAAACATGCTGCACGCAAGACCAGCCAAGAAAAACATCGTGGGAATGGGGTGCGAGAAGCCCTCCGAGCGGTCGAGGGCAATCGCCCAGACAGACTCCATCATGCCGGAGAGAACGAGTACGATCCAGTCCATTGCGAACTCCTTCCAACGAGGTTTTGTCTACGCAACCCGTCTTTGCAATCCTGGTACGGGCGCCCTCGTCAGGGTCGTAAAGGACTTGGCAATCATAGCACAGGGATGGTGTGAGCCTGTGACGTAAACGAGTGCTTTCTTTCGAAGCAAAGTGGTGCGCCGATTTCTCGGACACACTACTTCTTACCTGCGAAAACGTTGTGTTTAGAGGTAGACCGTGAAAGACTGCTTCGTTGGCAACTTTATTCTCACGCTATGGGCGTGGGCGTGGACGGAGCGCGCTGGCGTATGATGTCATGCCGTAGCATCCACATCGCGCGCTCGCGCCTCCCTCGTTTCGCCTGCTTTGGTACTCATTTGGTACTCACGGCAACCGCATCAAGGTAGCATCTTGGTGAGGTCGCGAGCGCCATAGATGAAGCGGCGCACTTCCATGACGTCATCGTGGACAACGTAGAACACCATATAGTTGCCCACTGGAAACCAGTAGTAGGGCAGAGGGCGCCGTCTCGCCGTCTTGTGTGCTTGGGCCATGGTGGGCGCCTTCGCGTGTTCGAGTATTGCCGCCTCGGTGCGGTCGAGCAGCCGTTCCGCTGCGGCGGGGTTCTTGAGCACGTCCCGGATGTAGAACACTGCATGTTCGAGGTCGTCCCAGAAGAGTGGCAGGTACTTGAGCCTATACTGCTTCGGCACGATGCAGCTCCTCCCTTAGGCTATCGAACACCTCATCGTGTGAGTAGCGCATCGTCGTCGACGATGCCTGACGGTCCGCCGCGTCGAGCATCGCCTCGACGTTACCGGTAAGGCTCTCATACTGCTCCATGTTCATCACGACCATCGAGCCGTACCCGTTCTTGGTGAGGAAAACCGGTCCGCCCGTGGCGACTGCCTCCTCCACTGCGGCATAGTGGTTGCGCAGCTCCGAGACTGGCATTATCTGCATGATTACCTCCTAACTAGCAAATATTATCCATATTTTATCAGTCACACCAATGGCTGTATAGTCACTCGGCAACAGGTGACTCTCGCGTCCAGCACGTTAAAGCGAATATTTATGCTACAAACTCCGCTACAAATAGTCTGGAAAGGAGCGTTTTCTAGTGAAGTAAAGTGGTGCGCCGAAAATCTCGATACACCGCTTCTGACCTGCGAAAACGTTGTATTTTGGGGTAAACCGTGAAAGAGTGTTTTGCCCTCCGTTTTATTCCCACTCAATCAGAATCGCATGGCCGTGGTGGTTTGGGGTGGCTCGAAGCGCCCTCTCGTATCCACGCTGCCCGTCGTGGTTCTGGCTATCCCCTCTGCGGACGTCAAAGCGACGTCACGGGCACCGCTTCCGCACCCGTGACGTCACCTCACTCGTAGTCGGGCGACGTCATGACGTCACTTGACTGAATTTGCGCTGGTAGTGAAAGCCATATGATCCTCGAAGATCAGCTGATCTCGAGGTGGGGTAGCTGCCCACCTGCGCTGCGTGAGCAACCAGCCTCGCCAGACACTATTCTGGCGGGGCCGGTTATCTTACAAGCCAGTGGACCGAGGACTAGTCACCTGACTGCTCTTGCCTCTCAACGTCATCAATGAGGACGATGCGATGGAGAACCTCGACGACCTGAGCGGACTCGACTTCTAGCAGATAGGCTAAACCAGAAAGCCCGATTCCGTCCCCACTAGTTCCAACCGGGTTCCGAGTCGAGCTCATTGCCACGATAGTCGGTGCAGAAGTTATCGCGGTCCCAAAAGCTTCCGCTGGCTATGCCATCCAGCTCCTCATTGGTGAGCTCAACTCCTTCCTCCCTGGCGAGCTCGAGCAGCTCCTCGGGGGTCTTAGCGCCCTTCAGTTTCTCCTGGAGCTTGGGGTCCTTCAGGTCTTCGAAGCTCATGAGGCGTCCTTTCGCTTTGTCCTTGCATAACGGTCGCCGTCGATTCTACGCCCAGTCGGCTACGTCCGTCACACATTTCAGCAGGAGAGCACTTCGCCTTGCAGGCCTTCACCTTCTCCATCTGATCGGGATCCAGGCCATCGTAGTTCATGGTCCATCCTCTGAGTCAGTAGGAGGCATCCGATTGCCTTATGGTATTGCACACACCGAGGAGCGACATATCCCAATAGCATTAATATCTTTTCCGGAAACCTTGGGCGAGCGTGTGGGTCTAAGGAACAGTATGAATAATAGGGCTCTATCATGGGTGTCATGAAGTAAGGGTCCCGGTGGCCACCGCAAGTGGCCCCTGCATACCGGAAGAGAACGACAGAATGGAGCCTTGCATGAAGAAGATAGTAACAATCGCTCTCTCTGCCACCCTTGCCTTCGGTGCGTCCACCGCGCTTGTTGGTTGTGGTAACGGTTGGGAGACCGTATCGAGCGGCGGCATCGCCATTGACAGCGTGGAGCGCGACGAGAACGGCTATATCGCGGAAGATGCTGCCAAGGAGGCCGCCCTCACCATGGCCGAGGTCACGGAGGCTGAGTGCACGCTCATCGATACCAATCTCGACACGTCGGGCAATCCGGTGACGTGGACCGTCGACTTCGATGCCAATGGCACCTCGTATCATTATGTCGTCAATGCCGAAAACGGTGACCTCATCGATTTCTCGTCACTGGGCATCTAACGCCTACATGACTATGTGGTAACTACGACCTCCTCAAGAAGGGAGCAATACTATGAAGCGATTGGTTACCCTGGCCCTCTCCGCGACGCTCGTCTGTGCAACCCCGCTTGTCCTCGCCGCATGCGGCCAGAAGAGCGAGCCGGAAGAGGCTGCCACCTCCGAGACAGCACAGACTGACGCCAGCGATGCAGTCTCGACGGACGAGGTCGCGCCATTCGCCACCCTCGGCGACGTGTTTGCCGCAGACGGAGAGGACATGTCGTCCACCTTTGACGAGCAGCGCTACGTCTGCGCGTTCAACTATGGCGGTGCATGGTGGCGCGTCGAGGCCGCCCTGCCTGACGGCATGTATGATGAACTCAACGAGGTGTGGGTTGAGGACCAAGCCAAGGTCAAGGAGCTGCTCTCGCCTCTGAGCGTGGCTAAGACCGACGTCCTTGAGCCTCTTGACGTTGAGTCAATCGAGGCCCTTGCAGGCAAGACCGGAGCTGACCTTGCGGCCGACGGCTTCACCTTTGTCTTTGGCACCCTCGTCGTCAACGGCAACAAGACGGACTGCGTGGCGACCCTCGGCAGCTTCGACTACCTCGTCACCTTCGACGGCGTCGTGCCCGACGAAAATACCGAGGATGTGGCGAGTGCCGTGGCCGACATGACCGTGAGCTCCGTAAGTCTTCAGAGCATCTCGTGGGACGCTTTGGAGGGCTAGCACAGCGTCTCGCATAGAATAGCTGCCCCGAACGCGCAGCACAGGCAACCATGAAGTTGTAGTACTTCATCTCATCGCGGACATTGATGAGGTCACGAACGCCTCGTTCAAGGTACGCATTGACATATCCCGACCAGAAGGTTTCCCAGTCCTGCGACTCGTCCTGGAGTTCCGGCATGGACCCGCGGTGGATGCGTGCCCAGAGGTCGAAATACTCGCGGAGCGTCGGTGCGTTCGTTCTCTCAAGCATCGATGGGACATAGGCTCCCGAACCAGAGGTTCCGATAAGCTCCCTCAACGAAAGGCCTGCCATCTCGAGACTCCTGGTCCTGCCGGCTAGGGACTCGCTCATGCCCTTCATGAGGTGGTAGGTCTGCAAGCCCGCCAGCACCAGCTGGCCTCGCCTATCCGACTGGTCGACGATGAACTTGACCGTGCCGAACAGCTTTGAGATGCGCTGGACCTCATCGATAATGAGCGACAGGCTGTAATTGTCAAAGAAGAGGAGGGCGTCCTCCCGCGCCGTGGCATAGTCCCTCGGGTTTTCGAGCGGCACGTAGTCGAACGAGGAGCTGAGACGCTGCCTGAGAACAGTGGTCTTCCCAACCTGACGGGCCCCTGTGACAAGGACGACCTTGCCCTGGGTTAACATTCGGTCTATTGCGGCCTCATTCTCTCGCGGTATGTACATGGCGCCACCTCCTTTGCGTGACGCCAGTATTCCGTGATGAGGAATAGTTATCAAAAGTGGGAACTATATTCCCAAATATCACTCCCACTCAATCTGAAATGCGTGGCTGTAGATGCGCATGGTGGCCTAGCATGCGCTCCCGTACTCGTGGTGTCCGTCGTAGCTCTGGCTATCCTCCCTGCGTACGTCAAAGCGACGTCACGGGCACCGTTTTGGCATCCGTGACGTCGCCTCACTCGAAGTCGGGCGACGTCATGACGTCACCCGACTGCTTCTACGCTGGTAAACATAGGCATTCAAGAATCTAGAACACCAGCATGCCGTCCTCGTCATACCTAAAGTCTAGGCCCCACGCGACCTCCCAGTAGTAGCCGTCCGGGTCTGCGAAGTACGCGTGATACCCGCCCCAGAACACCTCCTGGGGCTCCTTCACGATGGCGCCGCCCACAGCACGGACGAGCTCGACGACGTCGTCGACCTCTTCCCTGCGCTCGACGTTATACGTCAGCGTGATGCCGCCGAAGCCACCGCCGATGGCGGGAGGGTCATCGGGGCAGATGTCCTCCGCCAGCAGATCCAGCGGGCAGAGCTCGAACTTGGTCCCCGGCGTGTCGAAGAAGCAGACGCGGGGGCTGTCCTCGACGCAATCCGTCTTGAACCCAAGCCCGTCGCGGTAGAAGGCAACCGACCTCGCCATGTCCCTCACGCCCAAGCAGATACACGTGATCTTGTTCATCGTCCGTCCTCCGTCCCGCTCGCGAAGGCCCTCCTGACCTGCTCGTCCAAGGGTGTCCCGTAGAACACGGCGAACACGTCCACCGCCAGGCTCGTCTCGTCCACCCGGTAAAAGACAGAGTATTTGCGAACGTTCATGCGGCGCACCCCCGCCGAGAGCAGCGGCTCGGCGTCAACCGCATGGAACCTATTGGGCAGGTTCGCGAGACCCATGACCGCTTTCTCGAGCTCATCAAGCAGCTTGGTGGCCGCCTGCGGCATGCCGAGGTCGTCGCGCACGTAGCTGACGGCATCCGAGATCTGTGCCATGGCAGAGGGCGTGAGGCGCACCTCGTACCTACGCACCAGTGAGCTCCTCCCTCATGCGGGCGAAGGCTGCGGATGCCTCCACTCCCCTGCCCTCGTCCGTCTCCTTTAGGCCGCGCGACAGCGCCTCGAAGAGCTGCTCGTCAGTCATCACCCCCGCGTCGATGGAGCGCGGGGCCTCGGGGAGGGCGACCCTGAACGGTATGCCGCCCGTGAGCGACACCTGGCGGAGGAACATGTCGACGGCAGTTGACATGGAGAGCCCAAGCTGCGACAACACGGATTCGGCCGACTGCTTCACTTCCGGATCAACGCGTAGATTGAGCGTTGCTGACTTCTGCATGATGATCACCTCGGCTAGATGATAACGCATTTGCCTGTACGTTTGCGGTACATATCACTCCAATACAACCACTCGCGTTAGGCTAACGGGCACACGAGTCCCCAAGACGCACCAAAAAAGGCGCCCCGGGACCACGTCCGGAGCGCCTGGAGAATCGCACGTTTTTGTAGCGGTCTTATTCCCACTCAATCGTCGCGGGAGGTTTGGGCGTTATGTCGTACACCACGCGGTTCACGCCCGCCACCTCGCTCACGATGCGCCCGCTCACGCGCGCAAGCACCTCGTAGGGCAGCTTGGCCCAGTCCGCCGTCATGGCATCACTCGACTCCACGGCACGCACGATAACCGGCCGCGCATACGTACGCTCATCCCCCATCACGCCCACGCTCTTGATGTCGGGCAGCACGGCAAAGTACTGCCAACAGCTGTGCTCGCTGTTGCGTTCGCCCGTCTCCTCAAAGAGCCGCTGATTGTACGCATCAAGCTCCTCGCGTACGACCGCATCGGCCTCCTTGAGAATCGCGAGCTTCTCGGTCGTGACCTCGCCAATGATGCGAATGGCCAGACCCGGCCCCGGGAACGGCTGGCGGTACACCATGGCCTCGGGCAGCCCCAGCGCCACGCCCAGCTCGCGCACCTCATCCTTGAAGAAGTGGTCAAGCGGCTCGATCAGGTCAAAGTGAACCCCCTCGGGGAAGGGAATCAGGTTGTGGTGGCTCTTGATGGTGCTCGCCTTGCCGCCTGTCTTACGTGCGCCGCTCTCGATGATGTCGGGGTAGATGGTTCCCTGCGCCATAAAGCGCACGCCATGCAGCTTCTCGGCCTCCTCGAAGAACACCTTCCAGAACTCCGTGCCAATCCGGCGGCGTTTCTCCTCGGGATCGGTCACGCCGGCAAGCAGCGACACATAGCGCTCCTCGGCATGCACGTGCACCAACGGCACGTCAAACTGGTGCCGAAAGACCTGCTCGACCAGCTCCGGCTCGCCCTTGCGCAGCATGCCGTGGTTCACGAAGACGCAAGTCAGCTGGTCACCGATTGCGCGATGCACCAACGCTGCCACGACACTGGAGTCCACCCCGCCAGAGAGGCCCAGAATCACGCGATCGTCCCCAACCTGCGCGCGTATCTCCTCCACCTTCTGCTCAATGATGCCTTCCATCGTCCAGGTGGGCTCGAGGCCGCAAATGCCAAACAGGAAGTTCTCGAGCATCGACCTGCCGTTTTCGGTGTGACGAACCTCGGGATGGAACTGCGTGGCATACAGGTTGCGCTCGGCACACTCCATCGCCGCCACAGGACACACGTCGGTCGATGCGACTATCGAGAAGCCCTCGGGCACACTCTTCACCGCATCACGATGACTCATCCACACGGTCTGCACGGCAGGCGTTCCAGCAAGCAGGCGACTCTCACCCGCTCGGCCAAGCTGCGCCGGACCGTACTCGCCCTTGTCTATGTGACCGACCGTGCCTCCCAGCTTCACTGCCATGATCTGCTGTCCATAGCAAAAGCCCAGCACCGGCACGCCCATGTCGAGCACGGCCGCGTCCATGTCAGGCGCGTCATCGGCATACACGCTG
>JAGAVX010000129.1 GCA_017941705.1 Atopobiaceae bacterium | reverse complement strand
CTTCGCTGCACCGCGGCATCGCTGCCGCGGTGCAGCGAAGGGACTGTCCCCTGGGCGCACCGCTCCAACCACGCTGCATATGACCCCAATCACGCTCGTCTCGTCCCACACTCGCTGCCATCCTGCTATCAATAGAAGGGTGACCGAGTGTTTTTGGGAGGAGACACATGGACATCATTCGCAAGCTGTTGGGGCACCTGGGGAAGTACCGCTCAGCTGCCATCATCGCGCCGCTGTGCACGCTGGGCGCCGTGGGGATGGAGGTGCTCATCCCGTACGTGATGGCGCTGCTCATCGACCGTGGCATCAGCGCGGGCGACATGGGCCAGGTCTGGCTCTGGGGCTCCATCATGATGGTGTGCGCGGTAGCAGCGCTGATCATCGACTCGGCATCGGCGGTCTTCGGTTCGCGTGCGTCGACGGGCCTTGCGTCAAACCTGCGTGACGCCCTCTTCGAGAAGGTGCAGACCTACAGCTTCTCGAATATCGACAAGTTCAGCACGGCGGGCCTCGTCACTCGCATGACCACCGACGTCCAAAACGTGCAGAACGCCTTCCAGATGGCGCTCATCATTGCCACGCGCGCACCTATCTCGCTGGTAGCGTCGCTGGTGATGTGCGTCGTTATCAGTCCCAGCCTCTCCACCATCTTCTTCGTGGCAATGGTCGCACTCTCGGGTGCGCTCGTCTTCATCATGCTCAAGACGATGCCGCTGTTCGGCCGAGTCTTCGAGCGCTACGACGACCTCAACGCCTCCGTTCAGGAGAACGTTACGGCCATTCGCGTGGTGAAGGCCTTCGTGCGCGAGGACCACGAGGACGAGAAGTTCGCGCACGCGGCGGGCGAGCTGCATGACCTGTTCGTGCGTGCCGAGAGCATCCTCGCCTTCAACAATCCCGCCATGGGCTGTGCCATCTATGGCTGCATCATCGCCATCAGCTGGTTTGGCACGCACTCCATCCTGGCGGGCGACATCACCACCGGCCAGCTCACGAGCCTGCTCGGCTACGTGTTCAACGTGCTGATGAGCCTGATGATGCTCACGATGATCTTCGTGATGCTTTCGATGAGCGCGGCCAGCGGCAAGCGCATCATCGAGGTGCTCGAGGAGCAGCCCGACATCACGAGCCCGCAGAACGCCCTCACCAAGGTGAGCGACGGCGACATCGACTTTGACAACGTGAGCTTTGCCTACCGCAGCGGTTCGGGCGAGGACACCCTGCAGGACATCCAGCTGCACATCAACTCGGGCGAGACGGTCGGCATCCTTGGCGGCACGGGCTCGGGCAAGTCGACCTTCGTGTCGCTCATCAGCCGCCTGTACGACGTCGACCAGGGGTCCGTGCGCGTGGGTGGCCACGACGTGCGCGAGTACGACACCGAGGTGCTGCGCGACGCGGTGGCGGTGGTGCTCCAGCAGAACACCCTCTTCTCGGGGACCATCCTCGACAACCTGCGTTGGGGCAAGGAGGACGCCACGCTCGAGGAGTGCCAGGCAGCCTGCCGCGCTGCCTGTGCCGATGAGTTCATCGACCGCTTCCCCGACGGGTACGACACCATGATCGAGCAGGGCGGTACCAACGTCAGCGGTGGCCAGCGCCAGCGCCTGTGCATCGCCCGTGCCCTGCTCAAGCATCCCAAGGTGCTCATCCTGGACGACTCCACGAGTGCCGTGGACACGGCGACCGACGCGAGCATCCAGCGGGCCTTTGCCGAGCAGATCCCCGACACCACCAAGATCATCATCTCGCAGCGCGTGAGCAGCTTTGCCAGATGCAACCGTATTCTGGTTCTCGATGCAGGACGTGTGGTCGCCTTTGGTCGCGAGAAGCAGCTCCTCAAGACCTGCGACATCTACCGCGACGTGTACGAGGCGCAGAACAAGGCCGGCAGTGCCGCCGACTTCGACCAGCTGGAGGGCGTTGCGTACGACCCTATGTCGCAGCGCAACGACCCGGCTTTCGCCGACGAGCTCGGCTAGCGCAGGCTCATGGCCACTTCCAGACGCGACACACAGAAACGGTGATCACATATGGCAGACGCTCAGAACAACCAGGACAAGCCCCGCGGCGACATGCGGGCGACGCTCTCCTCGGTGCGCACGATCTTCGCCTTTGCGTGGGAGCGCTACAAGGTGCTCTTTATGCTGGTCGTGGCGGGTATTCTCGCCTCGTCATGGGCGATGGTCCAGTCCACGCTCTTTACGCAGACACTGATCGACGACTACATCACGCCCATGCTCACGCAGGGCAACCCGGACTATGGCCCCCTCGCGGCGGCAATCGGACGACTCGCGCTGGTCGCGGCCGTAGGCGTCGGATCGCAGTACCTCTACAACCGCCTGATGGTGACCATCAGCCAAGGCACCCTGCGCGACCTGCGCATCGAGGTCTTCGAGCACATGGAGTCGCTTCCCATCAGCTACTTTGACACGCATAGCCACGGCGACATCATGTCCATCTACACCAACGACATCGACACGCTGCGCCAGCTCATCAGCCAGACCATCCCTCAGTTCATCAGCTCGGTCTCCACGATCGTGATGGTTCTGATCTCGATGCTCATGCTCTCGATTCCCCTGACGGGAGTCACCCTGGCGATGGTCGCGGTCATGCTCCTCGCCGCCGGGCGCATCGGCGGGGCCTCGGCCAAATACTTTGGCGCACAGCAGAAGAACCTGGGCAGCGTGAACGGCTTCATCGAGGAGACCATCTCGGGCGAGAAGGTCGTCAAGGTCTTCTGCCACGAACGCCGCTCGATACGCGAGTTCCACAAGCGCAACCATGCCCTGCGCGACTCGGCGGTCAGGGCAAACATGATCTCGGGCATCCTGATGCCGGTGGTCTTCGCGATCGGCGAGATCAGCTACGTGCTCTGCGCCATCGTTGGCTCGTGGATCGCCGTGAGCACCGGGGTCATCAGCCTGGGCACGCTCGTGAGCTTCCTCTCGCTCAACCAGTCCTTTACCGAGCCGGTCACGCGCATCTCGCAGCAGCTCTCGGCCATCACGCAGGCAGGCGCCGGTGCGGGTCGTGTGCTCGAGCTGCTGGCAGAGGAGCCGGAGCGCGACGAGGGATACGTCGAGCTTGTCCGAGCGCGCAAGAACGAGGACGGCCAGATCGAGGAGACGACCGTGCGCACGGGGCAGTGGGCCTGGAAGCATCCGCACAAGGCTACCGGCACCGTCACCTACATGCCGCAGATGGGCGAGCTGGTGATGGATGGCGTGGACTTTGGCTACACGCCCGAGAAGCAGATCCTTCACGACGTGCGTCTGTATGCGCTGCCCGGGCAGAAGATCGCCTTTGTGGGCGCGACCGGCGCGGGCAAGACGACCATCACCAACCTCATCAATCGCTTCTATGACATCGATGACGGAAAGATTCGCTACGACGGCATCAACGTGACCAAGATCAAAAAGGGTGACCTGCGCCGTTCGCTGGGCATGGTGCTGCAGGACCCGCACCTTTTCACGGGCACCGTGATGGAGAACATCCGCTACGGACGCCTTGACGCGACCGACGACGAGTGCATCCGCGCGGCAAAGCTGGTCTCGGCGCATGACTTCATCAAGCGTCTGCCCGACGGCTACCAGACCAAGATCACCGGTGACGGCGGCAACCTCAGCGCGGGTCAACGCCAGCTGCTGACCATCGCGCGTGCCGCGGTGGCCGACCCGCCGGCGCTCATCCTCGACGAGGCGACGAGCTCGATCGACACGCGTACCGAGCAGATGGTGCAGGAGGGCATGGACGCGCTGATGAAGGGGAGGACGACCTTCGTGATTGCGCATCGCCTGAGCACCGTCCGCGACGCAGACACCATCATCGTGCTGGAGCAGGGGAAGATCATCGAGCGCGGCACGCACGACGAGCTGCTGGCCGCGAGGGGCAAGTACTACCAGCTTTACACCGGCAACCAGATCGAGAGCGAGTAACGTCCGGCGCAACCCGGCGGGTGGCACACAACTTCCCGGTACAGACCGTGCATTGGGGACAGGCACCGATGCACGCGGTCGTGCGTTGGGGACAGGTTGCCCCGTCGCACGCCTGGAGAACGCCTCAGTCGTCCATGTGGCCAAAGTCTGCTGGGGCTACCGCTGTCACGCCCTCGATGACTCCTCGGCGGCTCGTACGGCTCACCTCGAATCTCCGTGCATAGCAGGCGGCATACAGGCTGTTGAGGATGAGTTGGGTGCAGGCTCCGCTATAGAAGTCGGCTATCTTCGCATGGAAGTGCTCGTGCGGGGCATAGGCCAAGACCTCGTCAGCTATGAGGGCGAGCGGGCTGTGATGCGAGTTGGTGACCGCAACGATCGAGACTCCGCGTTCCTTGAGTGCGGGGACAAAGGCCATGGGCACATGCGCCAGCCCTCCCGAGTAGGAGGTCACGATCACGCTATCCCCCCTGGAGAGGTGGCTGGCTACGGCGGCTGCCTCGGTTTCGGACTGTGGGGTGCGACAGAGCAGACCAATGAGAGACAGGTTCGAGGCAAAGACCTTGCCCCAAAGGTAGTTATGCATTACGCCAAAATGGACGAGGTCGTGAGACGAAAGCAGGATGTCGGCTGCCCTGGCAAGCGCGTCCCGATCGAGTGTCTCCACAACTTCCGCTGCAGCGAGTTGCTGGATGCGCGCCAGGCTGGTGATTACCTCGTCAGAGGTCGCGCCAGCGCCAAAGGGCGTGTTGACGTCGACCTCGGCCTCCCTCGTGCGTGCGGCCTCAAGCTCCGTCATGGCGACGATGAAATCGTGCCGATAGTCCTTCCAGCCTGCGTAGCCGGCCTGCTTGGCAAAGCGCACGAGCGTTGGCTTGGAGGTGTAGGCGCGCGCGGCGATCTGGGCCATGGTCATCTGCGTGATGCCAGTGCCTTCCGCAAGGAGGAAGTCGGCGACCTGCTTGATGGATCCGGGAAGCCCCAGCGAAGCTTCCTGTGCGTAGGTGATGGCTCGGTTGGCGTCGATGAATTCAGACATGGCCCCTCCTTTTGCTCAATGGTACTGCAACGATGGCGTGCATCGGGGACAGGCACCAATGCACACGGGCGTGCATCGGGGACAGGCTGCATCGTTGCGCGCTGGAACGATTCGAAACGCTCTACCTGCGAACAGTTCACTTGCGCTGGCGTACTCGTAACGGAATGGAATGCCGTTCTTGGCTCGCATGTCTCATACTTTGTTTAAGGAAAAAAGCCGCGGGCGCGCGGCAAAGGGAGAAGGGACGCATCATGCTTCGTATCGCTATTTGCTGTGGTGGCGGGTTCTCGTCCTCGACCATGGCGGCACATCTCAACAAGCAGCTCGCCGAGAGCAAGTTCAAGGATGATGTGACGCTCCAGTTCATCCCGTTCTCTGGCTTGTGGGGCGAGAGTGCGGCATTCCATACCGGCGCCGAGAAGGACCGTCAGGATGAGGTCGACGTGGCGCTGTGCTGCCCGCACCTCGAGTACCCCGCTCGCGACGCTGCCAAGCAGGGCAAGCTGCGCATTCCCGTGTTCATCCTCCCCATGCGCCTGTACGGCCAGATCGATATCGACAACGTCGTCGAGGAGGCCGAGGATGTCATCGAGCTCTGGAAGAGCGGCGTTCCCAACCCCGTCGTCTTCCCCGACGAGCCCCGCTCGATGACCGCGACGCGCAACGTCTCGCATCGTCGCTGGCTCGCCCAGAAGAAGTAGCACCACATCGCCTAAAGCCATCTGTGCCTTGGGGACGGGCATCTCTGCACACGGGGGAAGCCTGTCCCCAATGCACGCCAGCGTGCAACGGTGCCTGTCCCCAATGCACGCCCTGGCCCCAATGCACGCGGCGTGGCCGTTTGCCTACGCCTCCTGTTCTGCGCACACCTTGCTGACCTCGCGCAGGAACTGCGCGGCGGCGCGCGATTGGGGCTGGAAGCGCTTCCAGATCAGGTGCGTCCTCACGGCGGGCTGCAGCTCCGTTGGCACAAAGGCGAACGGCGTGCCAGGCCCTGTGGCGATGATTCCGTCAAGGCAGAGCGCGATGCCAAAGCCCTGCTCCACAAGCAGTGACGCGTTGTAGAGCAGCGTGTAGGTCGCGACGACATTCGACGAGAGCGCGCCGAGCATCTGTTCGACCTCGGACATGGGCTGGTGCGCGTCCGAGGGCTGGTTCGAGACGATGAGGCGGCGGCCCGACAGGTCGTCGAGTGAGACGATCTCACGACCGGCCAGCGGGTCGTCGTTGCGCACGAGCACACCCCAGCGCTCGTACGCCGGCAGTTCGATGGACTCAAAGCGCGTCTCGGGCGTACGGCTGATGATGACGCCAAAGTCGAGCAGACCCTTGTCCACGCGCTCGATCACATCGTCCGCGTTGCCCGAGTGCAGGCGAAGGCGGATTCCGGGATGGCTCTGCGCGATGGACTGCATGGCTTGTGCCACCAGCCTCATGGTGCGCGTCTCGCCTCCGCCGACCCACACGTCGCCCTCGATCTGAGAGTCGTCCGCCATCATCTCGCGCTCGGTCCTGTCGGCCAGGGCGACGATCTCCTCGGCGCGCTTGCGCAGCAGCATGCCGTCGTCGGTGAGCGCGACTCCACGGCTCTCGCGAACGAGCAGCTCGCGTCCCAGCTCCTGCTCGAGGTCGGCGAGCTGACGCGAGAGGGTCGGCTGCGTGACGTGCAGCGAGGCGGCCGCACGGGTAACGTTGCCCTCGCGCGCAACGGCCAGGAAGTATCGCAGGTGTCGTAGCTCCACAAGATCACCCCATCCATGCTCGCTATGCATTGCAAAACATTGTACCAAGGTATTTGTTATGTGTTGTCCCCTTCCGTACCCTTAATGGTGGAGGAGGTTCGTATGGCTAACAACACGCAGGCACTTCTCGCTGAGACGGGGTTCGGACAAGAGCAGGCGCAGCGATTTCTAGTGCTCGAGGCGGAGGGACGCACAGACGAGTGCATCCGCATGCTGCGCTGCAAACGGTGCGAGCTGGTGGATGCGCTGCATGAGGCACAGCGTCCCATCGACGTTCTCGACTGGGCGATTCGCGATCTGGAGAAGCGCGCCTGACGAGGCGCGCCTGGCCTGCTGCGGGCGCGCCTTCCGTAGCGCCGGCGTGCTGCAGACGGGTTTACCACGGCGGTCGTCCGCAGGCCAAACCGCAGCGCAAACCGTTCGGCGCACATGCTTTGCTCCTAAAGCGCGCTTCAGCATTAGTATGAGATAGGAATGAAAACATATGCAGAGGAGGTACCCCATGGCAGTGGACAACGCTAAGCCCGACATCAACGGTGATGTGTATCAGGCTCCCGAGAAGCGCGACGGCGAGCAGTCGGTCGTCTTCTTCACACGTGACTTGTCGGCGGATGGCCTGCGCAAGGCCGTGGCAAAGGTCGCTGGGCAGCTAGAGGGCAAGGTGGCGATCAAGCTTCATACCGGCGAGCAGCACGGGCCCAACATCATCCCGCGCGAATGGGTCGCCGAGCTGGTCGACAAAGACCTCCCCGGTGCGACGATCGTCGAGACGAACACCTTCTACGCAGGCGACCGCGACACTACCGAGAAGCACCTCAAGACGCTCGAGGTCAACGGCTGGACCTTCTGCCCCGTCGACATCACCGACGACGAGGGCCCGATCGAGTGGCCGGTCGAGGGCGGCAAGTGGTTTGGCACGATGGCTGTCGGTGCCCACCTCGCAAACTACGACTCGATGCTCACCCTCACGCACTTCAAGGGGCACACCATGGGTGGCTTTGGTGGCTCCAACAAGAACATCGGCATCGGTTGCGCCACGGGCAAAGAGGGCAAGAAGTGGATACATCAGCGCGAGGGCTCTGACGACATGTGGTCCATCGACACCGAGGAGCTGATGGAGCGCATCACCGAGTCGACCAAGGCGACCATCGATCACTTTGGCGAGCGCGTGGTGTACGTTAATGTGATGCGCAACATGAGCGTGAGCTGCGATTGCGAGGGCACCGCTGCCGCGCCGGTCGTGACGCCCAACGTGGGCATCCTCGCATCGCTCGACATCTGCGCGATCGACTCTGCCTGCGTCGACCTTGTCATGACGATGACCGAGGAGGGTCTGGTGCACAACCACGACCTGCAAGAGCGCATGACGACGCGCCATGGCTTCAGGCAGCTTGAGTACATGCACGAGCTGGGCATGGGCAACTGGAAGTACCAGCTTGTCGATCTTGACAATAACGAGGCGGAGGTCAG
>JAGAVX010000128.1 GCA_017941705.1 Atopobiaceae bacterium | reverse complement strand
CGCGCAAGGGACAGTCCCCTGGATGCACCCGGTGCATCCAGGGGACTGTCCCTTGCGCGCACCTTGAGCTCTACTCCTCGAAGGCGTGCTCCTCGTACTCCTCGCGGCTCCAGCGCAGCGCCTCGGCACCGTCGCGCGCGACGATGACCTGACGCGCGATGGCCAGCGCGATCTCGTACAGCACGACCAGCGCGGCAAACATGAGCAGCATCGTCACAGGCGAGCCGTCCGGCGTGATCATGGCGACCATCGTGAGCAGGCCCACGTAGATGATGCGCCACTGCTCGCGGAAGGTCTTGTAGGGCACCACGTGCAGCACCGACAGGTAGAAGATCACGAGCGGCATCTGGAATCCCACGCCAAAGCCGATCTCGAGAAGCATCATGATGCTCAGGTAGTCCTCGGCGTCAGCGATGACGTTGGCGAAGTCGTAGCTCTGCGCCAGCAGCCACTCGAAGGCAGCACGCTGGATGATGAGGTAGCAGAAGAGCATGCCCGCAAAGAACAGGGCGATCATCGCCGCAACGGTAGGCACCAGCCACTTGCGCTCGTTCTCGCGCAATGCCGGCAGGATGAAGCCCATGATCTCCCAGATGATGATCGGCAGGCACACGATGGCGCCAAAGAACACTGCCACCTTGAAGCGGATGGTAAAGCCACCCAGAACGCTGATGACCGTGAGGTCCTGTCCCTCGGGCAGGGCCGTGCGGATGGGGTCGAGCATGATGTCGATGAGCGTCGGCGTGGCAAAGTAGATGACCACCGACGTGAGCAGAAGCGAAACCACCACGATGGTGAACCTGCGGCGAAGCTCGCCGAGGTGATCCATCAGGGGCATGCGTGCTGGTCCGATAGGCATGTTGGTGTTGAGAGCCGGGCCTTAGGCCTGCGTGCTCTCGGCCTCCTTCCCGTCGGTAGCGATGGACTCGCCATCTGGTTCTGACGAGGCGTCTTCGACGGCCTCCGGCGCATCTGCGGCCGTCTCTTTCGCCTTGGCAGCAGCTTCCTCTGCGGCAGCCTTCTCCTCCGCGGCGGCCGCCGCCTCTGCCCTCTCGCGCTCCTTGGCAGCAGCGAAGGAAGAGCCGCCGCCCATGGCATACAGGGCCGCGGCGCTCGTGTCGGGGGCAACGGGCTCCTCGGGAGCCTCCTCGGCCACCGGCTCTTCTGCATCGTCGGAGTCGGAGACGTCGGCATCGGCCGCCTGGGCCTGTGCCAGCCGCTCGGCCTCGCGCGCCTCGCGCTCGGCGGCCAGACGCGCCTTGCGCTCCGCAAACGTCTCCTTGCGAGCGGGCGCCTCACCTTCTGCGGGTGCGTCGATGTCAGCGTCTTGCGCCATGGCTGCGGCACGTTCCTCGGCCGTTGCGCGACGCCTGTCACGCGTGCCAGTCGACAGCGGGTCGTTCATGGCATCCTGCAGCGGATCCATGACCTCGGTCTGCACGACCTCGGTGAATCCCTCCTGCGCCTGCCTGAACTGCCTGAGCGCGCGACCTATGGTGCGCCCCATTCCCGGGAGCTTGTCGGGGCCAAAGATCATGAAGCCAAAGGCCATGATGATCAAGAGCTCGGTTTCACCAATTCCAAACACGCTTGGTACCTCCAGTTTTACGAGGCTCTCACTCGTCGATGCCCAGCTCGCGGGTCACGCCAAGCAGGTCCAGCACGCGCTTGACATTGCGCTGCGGGTTGGCGACGCGCAGCCCCACGCCCGCATCAAGCGCATGGTGAGCGGCACCGACCAAGACGCCGATGCCAGTCGAGTCGATGTAAGGCACCTCTGCGAGATCAACGGTCACATGGCTGGCCTCGGCCAATGCGGCATCGACGGCGTCGCGCAGCTCGTTGGCGCACGAGACGTCGACCTCGCCCTCGGCAGCCACGACGACGCCCTGATCGTTACTCGTGGTTGTAATGTTAAGGGCCATAACTCTGCTCTCCCCTCTTTAGAGGTTTCCGCCCAGTGCGTCCTCGAGTGCCTCGGCACCCGTCTCCGTGTCGTCTGACACGCTTTCGGCCGTCTCGTCCGACAGGCCTTCGCCCTGGCTGGCCGCCATCGCCGCAAGGCGGCGGTTCGCGTAGCTCTTGGCGCCGTACTCGTTGTCGGGGTCAGCCTCGATGGCCTTGTTGTAGGCCTCCTTGGCGGCGTCCTGGTCGCCCTGGCTCTCGCGGATGATGCCGATGTTTGCCCATGCGGGACCGTAGTCGGGAGCGGACTCGGTAAGAGCCTCGAGCTCGGAAAGGGCGACGTCGGTCTGCCCGATGCTGTAGTAGCACATGGCGCGGCTGGTCTTGACCACCGAGGAGTCGTTCAGCTCGAGATACTGGTCAAAGTATTTGATGGCACGCTCGAACAGCTTGTTCACGTGCTCGGCAGACTCATCGTCAGTCGCATAGGCACTTGCCTCGCCCGCCCACGACATGTAGTCATTGCCCAGGTTGAGGATGGTGGCAAGGTCCTCGGGATTCTCCTTGAGCTTCGCCTTGAGCGGATCGACGACCGCCTTGTAGTTGGCATCGACCGCATCCATGCCGGTTGCCGTCTGCTCGCTCGCATCCTCCTCGGCCTGCGCGTCCTCGGTCTTGGCCTTTTCCTCGGCGGTCTCCTGCGCAGCCTCCTGCTCGGTCTCCTGCCTGTTGCCAAAGATATAGGTGAACGACGGAAGCATCATCGACAGTGCCATGATGATGGCGAACGCGCCTACCGCAATTGCCGTGATCTTGCTCCTGCGGGCCTTCTTGGCCTCGGCGGCGTCAATCTCCTTGGCACGCTCCTCGGCTGCCGCGTGCCCCTTCGACGACTTGATGCCGTTGTCGTTCGACTTGATCTTGGCGCGCGCCAGGCGCTTGCTCTGCGTCCGACCCGTGCTACCCGGACCCTTTTCTGCCATGAGCCAAACCTTTCAATGCGAACAGGCGCACGTCCCACGCAAGTGGGACTGCACCCGTTACCCGTGTGTGCAAACGGTTATTCTACCGAATCCATGTGTAGCGGTATTGTGCAAAAGCAAATACCTGCCCATGCCAACAAGGCATCTTGCCATGCCTACCGCGACTCACGCTCCAGCTGCGCCGCCACGAGGCGCGCCGCAACCACGAAGACGTCGAGCGCGTCGCCGAGCTGCTCGAGACTGGGGTAGGTCGGCGCGATGCGGATGTTCGAATCCTTGGGGTCACGACCGTAAGGCCACGTTGCACCGGCGCCCGTGAGCGTCACGCCAAGCTCGCGCATGAGCCCCACGATGCGCTTGGCAGACCCCTCTGGACCGTCGAAAGAAACGAAGTAGCCGCCACGTGGATTGGTCCACGTCGCGATGCCGGCGTCTCCCAGGCCATCCTGCAGCTTTTGCTGCACCAGTTCGAAGCGCGGGCGGAGGATCGCGGCGTGCTTCGCCATATGGTCACGGATGCCGTCGACGCTCCCAAGGAAGCGCACGTGGGCGAGCTGGGTGAGCTTCTCGGGCGATACGCGCATGACCGAGAACGCGCTGCGCAGCTCCGCGATGTCTGCGGGGCCTGCCGTCACGAACGCCATGCCCGAGCTGGGGAACGTCACCTTGGCGGTCGACGCGAACTCGTACACCAGGTTCTCGCGTCCAGCCTCCTTGAGCGCATCGAAGATGTTGAGCAGCTGGTCGCCCTCCTCGTACAGGTCATGCACGATGTAGGCGTTGTCCCAGAAGATGCGGAAGTCGGGCGCCGCAGGCCTCAAGGCCGCAAAGCGGCGAACGGTCTCGTCGGAATAGCTGATGCCCGTGGGGTTGGCGTACTTTGGGACGCACCAGATGCCCTTGACGCTGGCATCGCTCTCCACGAGGCGAACGACCTCGTCCATGTCGGGACCGTCAGGCGTCATGGCCACGGGCACATTGGTGATCCCGTAGTACGCGGTGACGCCAAAGTGACGATCGTAGCCAGGCGACGGGCACAGGAACTTGATCTCACCCTGCCGGCACCAGGGCTCGTTGCCACCGATGCCATGCGTGAAGGCGTGAGAGACGGTGTCGTGCATGAGGTTGAGGCTCGAGCTGCCGTTGACGATGACGTTTGCCGGATCGACACCCAGCAGGTCGGCGGCGAGCTGGCGCGCCGAGGGAAGGCCGTCGGGAATGCCGTAGTTGTCAGCAGGGGCTCCCTGGTCGGTCAGGTCCGAGTCGGAGCCGAGCATGTCGAGCATGCCGCGCGACAGGTCGGTCTGCTCGACGGAGGGCTTTCCACGAGCCATGTCGAGCGATAGGCCGCGGGCCCTGATCTGGTCGGCCTGGGCCTCGAGCTCGGCGATAGCCTCGTCCAACTCGCTTGTGGTCATCGATTCGTAAATGTTGGCCATCGTTATTCCCTTGTTCGTGCCGCCCCACCACGGACGCGGCTGATGTTGGTACATCCAGAAGAGTACACGAAACCACAGGCCAAATCCTGCTACCATGTACCACATGAAAACTATCGATTACAACGACCATGACGCAGCCCCGTCAGGGAGCTTTCCCGCGCCTGACTTTGGCGAGCTCCAGCAACTGGTGGACGCCCTCTATCACGAGGTCGGGCCATCGGGCTCGGTATCTCGCATCGACGTCATCATGCGTGCAGAGATAGACGACCTGAGCGATGACCTGCGCGAGATCATCGACCTGCTTCCGGCAGGCAGCTACAAGCGCGGACGCCTGTGCGACCAGCTCAACTCGATCATCACGGCGCATGGCTGGGGATTTGTCTACGGCACGGTCGAATAGGCACCAAAATCAGGCACGCAACCCACAGCCCGTCAGCTAGCGAGCGGGGCTCTCCTGTTCGAGGGCCTTGCGACGGCGATGCTCGCGTCGGCGCTCCTCTGCCCTGCGCTCAGCCTCCCACCTGCGCTCCTGCTCCGCCGCCTCGGCGATGATCGCATCCATGCGCCGCTCGCAGACCTTGCGGTAGCGGCGATAGTCCCTGATGCTGTCCGGGGTCGTCGCCATCATCTGGTAGTCGTTGAGCAAGTCTGCCGCCTCGTAGACGTACCCGTCCTCGATGAGCAGGTCGACCACGGCACGCAGAAAGTCGATGCGCGTTGCCATGCCATGGCTGTCCATGCGCCAGAGCTCGTAGCTGTACAGGAGATTGTCCACGTTGCCATCACGCTTGTAACGGCGCAGGATCGGATCGCAGCTCTCGCGGGCGTCGGCATCCTCCGAGTAGATGGCCCACAGCCCAAGCGAAATGAGAATGATCAGGGTGAGGTCAAAGTACACGAACAGCGGTATGGCAATGCCAAACCACGACACGTCGCGGTGCGTCAACCACAGTATTAGGGCTACTGCCGCGCTGCCAAGGCAGGCGGCCAGCATAACAAAGTAGTTTCTCAGCGATATGCGAAAGGTGTCGGGCATCTACCGCCATCCTCCAGAGGTACGTATCCGTCAAGCATAGCATGAGCCGAACGGCTGAGCGCCATTTTGCGCAAGAAGCACGTTCGGGGAGCGCGTGCAGCTGCTATCGCTCGCGTATTGGATGCCGAGGGTGGCCCGGGCGAGGTGCGGATAGGCTGGCGCGGCGGGCGATCCGACAGCGGTACCTCACCCAGCTAGCGCTCGCGGGGCCGCGGCGAGGATGACCCTCCCGTCAGTGCGTCGTGAGCCATCACGAACACCAGCCCGGTAACGCCGGCAACGACCGACCCAGCGAGGATGGCGCACTTTGCGGCAAGCACCTCGTTGGGATCGTGGAAGGCGAGCCCCGAGATGAGGATGGACATGGTAAATCCCATGCCGCCCATGATTCCCACGGCGATGATCTGGCTCCACGTGACGTTGTTCGGGAGGCGCGCAAAGCCGATCCTGACCAAAAGGACCGTCACGGCGACGATGCCAATGGGCTTTCCCAGCACTGCGCCGAGGAAGGCTCCCCGAGCCACCGGATCCGCCAGAATCGATCCGAGATCGACTCCCACCAAGCGGACCTGCGCGTTGGTGAAGGCAAACAGCGGCAGGATCAGGAAGTTGACCGTCACCGAGATGTCCCTCTCGACGCGCTCCAGGGGCGGCGTCACGTGATGCATGACACGCTCCACGAGGTTGGCGGCGTGGGTGAAGTCGTGCTGACCGAGCACGTGCGCCTCGTCGTCGTACTTGTCCTCAAGGTCGCGCGCCATCGTGGCCAGCCATCCGCGA
This sequence comes from Atopobiaceae bacterium, assembly GCA_017941705.1. Taxonomy (GTDB): domain Bacteria; phylum Actinomycetota; class Coriobacteriia; order Coriobacteriales; family Atopobiaceae; genus UBA1367. The sequence continues at coordinate 16,980 of JAGAVX010000128.1, read as the reverse complement.
AGGTTGCCCAGGCGTACATCGGAGCGAGCCGGCAGGAAGAACGCGAGGATGACTCCGGCGAGCGTGGCGTGGATGCCGGAGTTGTACATGCACACCCAAAGGAACAGCCCGACGAGGATGTACCAGCGCGCCGTGTAGACCTTGGCCCAGCTGAGCGCCGCAAGCACGAGGATCACGGCGAGCGATGCGGCACACCAGGCGATGTTGGGCGACTGGCCATAGAACAGCGCAAGGACCACGATGGCCAGAATATCATCGGCGATGGCAAGCGTCTGGAAGAAGACCTTGGTCTCGGGGGCAACGCGGTCACCAAGCAGCGACATGACACCAAGGGCGAACGCGATGTCGGTGGCGATGGGAATCGCCCATCCTCCGATGGAAGGCCTCCCCCAGTTGAACAGCGTGTAGATAAGCGCCGGCACCGCGACGCCGCCGACCGCCGCCAGCATGGGAAGGGCGGCCTGACGTGGATAGCGAAGCTGCCCGACGGTCATCTCGTACTTGAGCTCGATGCCAACGAGCAAAAAGAAGATGGCCATCAGGAAGTCGTTGACGAACGCCTCTACGGACATGCCCATCGTGATCGGCCCGACCGTAAAGGTAAGCCGTGCCTCGAGCACCTCGTGCACGATCTCGTAGGCGGGTGAGTTGGCCACGACGACCGCGAGCAGGGCCGCCATGACCATCACGGCCGCCGCAATCGTGCCGTTTGAGGTGATCTTGTCTATTGAGCTACGCGTGCTCAGCCGCTTTACCACGGCAGGCTCTGCGATGATGGCCGATCGCCGCGTGCGCTCGCCCTGCTGGACGCGTGCCTGTGCGTTGTTCGAATTGGAGCCGCTGTTGTTGGAGCCGCTGTTGTTAGCCATGTGACCCCCTGGCGAATCGTACCTATACTCATGATGCACCATTTTACTGTGACCCGACTCCGGCCCTTGCGCGTCCAAGAGCGAATCCAAGACTTGTGCAACCTAGGTGCGTGGTGCAGGGGCGGCTTTCAGCCAGCTGCGCTAACCGATCCCCTGCACACCGATGCCCACGACATCTGGCCCCGTGTGAACCAGCAGGTCGGGAGATACGTCAGAGCGAAGAACGCTCTCGATCTGCACGCCCTGCTCGGCCATGACGGCACGCAGCCGCTCCTCGAGATACTCGAAATAGTCATCCGCGTCAGAGCAGCAGATTGCAAGGCGCACCTTGGAGAAGCCCTGCGCCTTCTCCTGCGCGAGGCGCACCTCGGTCTCGAGCGACCGCTCCCAGCCGCGTGCCTTGCGTGCCACAACGTAATGGCCCGACTCGTTGCAGGTGATGACGGGCTTTATGTTGAGCATGCTGCCCAAACGGTACACCGGCTCGGAAATGCGGCCGCCTTTTCGGAGATACTCGAGGGTCTTGGTCGAGAAGAACACCCAGGTGTTGCGTGAGAGGTCGTCGAGCTTGCGCTGCAGGCTCCTGAACGGGACGTCGGCCTCGATCATCTCAGCCGCCGCGACGACCACCATTCCGGCAGCGATGCCAATCGAGAGCGAGTCGACCACGATCACCGGGAAGCCCTGCATCTGCGAGGCGACGAGCCTCACCGTCTGGCATGTCGCGGAGAGTCCGGACGAGAGGGTCACGAACACCGCACGCTCGTAACCATCCGCCTTGGCCTGCTCGAACAAATCGCGAATGGTCTGGGGCGACGGCAGCGAGGTCTTGGGCACCTCGACCGGTAGGCGCTCGACGAGCTGAGCCGCCGTGATGTTGACGCCACTATCAAAGGTGCTGCCATCCGAATACGAGATGCGCAGGGGTGCGACGCGTATGTCGTGCTCGGCTATGAAGCTTGCCGGAGTGTTTGTGCCCGTGTCGGTAAGCAAGGCGATCTTTTGGCTGTTCATGCGCTCTCCAAGAACAGGAATCAACGATATACTCTCATATCATACCCCGTGAGCGTTACCATCTAGTCTTGAAGACTAGATTAGCCGATAGACAATACGCAAAAGGAAGTGGCGCACCGTGCCAAATCGCAAGAAAGCAGAGATCATCGAGCCATTTGACTACGATTGCGCCAATGCGGAGCTCTGCAACACCATGAAGTCTCTCCACATCTCACGGATAGGTGAGATGCCCAAGATCGAGCTGTACCTCGACCAGATCCTCTCCATCGTCACAGATGAGCTCTCGCCGCTCTACGATGACGGCGAGAAGATCATCACGGGTGCCATGGTGAACAACTACGTCAAGCAGAAGGTGCTGCCCGCGCCAAGGCGCAAGCGATACACGCGGCGGCACCTGGCGTCGCTGCTGTTCGTGTGCGTGCTCAAGCGCGTGCTGTCGATTGCGCAGGTCGGTCAGCTGATTCGCATGTGCGAGCAGGAGCAGATCGACCTTATGGATGCCTACGACCACCTTGTCGAGGCGTTCGAACAGGCACTTGCGCTACGCTTCACCGACGGGGAGAACTATCGCGAGCCGATTGCCAGCATCCAACTGGTCACCAACGATGGCCGACCCGTGCCGGGGACCCTGTCGTCGCTGGTAGGCTCGGCGGTAGGACTGGTCGTCAACAAGGTGTACGTCGAGAAGCTCCTCGCCCTCGAGGAGCGTCGCGTCGAGACCGAGCCAGCCTTGGAGCAGTAGCTGCCAGCACTTCTCGCGGCTCTGCGATACCCCTTACAGCGAGTTCACCGCCCAGGGGCACCTGGCCAGACGCTCGACGAGCAACGAGCGAGACCCATCGATGTCGGCCCCGCGTGCCAAGTGAACGTTCGCCTTCGCCTGGATTCCCCCGGCGTCAAACCCCTCGAACAGCACCTCGATGTCCATCTTGGGGTCGACGCGCTTACCCAGCACGTCACGGGCAGCCCGGGCAACGTCCGCCACGACGTCATTGATGTCGGTGCCATGCCTGACAACCATCGCGATCTGGCAGCGGCCCCGCGTGTACTCGGAGAGCTTGACCAGCGCCGTCTTGCTGAGCACCGAGTTTGGGATCACATCGGTCTGCCCGTATGCGTCACGCACGCAGGTCGAACGCCAGTTGATGTCGGTCACCAGACCAGTGAAGTCCCCCACCCTGATATAGTCGCCGGGAACGATCACCTTGCTCACCATGAGCGACAGGCCGCCGATGATGTTCGACACCGTGTCCTGAAGACCAAGCGTGAGCGCCAGCGACCCGATTCCCAGGGCGGCAAGGAACGCCGTGGGCTGTATGCCAAACACAGGCTCGAGCACGGTCATGAGCGCAAGGGACCATACGAGGCCTCGCAGCATGTTGACGATGATCGAGCTGGAAGGCACGGAGGCGGCATCGAGCATCCGATGCGCCAGTCGCGCGACCGCCTTCTCGGCGACACGGGCCACCAGCACCACCGCGACGAGCAGGAAGAGCTTGCCAAGCACGCTTGCCAGGCTCACGCCAAACACCATCGTGGTCGAAAGGACGTCCCAAACCGTGCCCAGATCCATGCTACCCCTCGATCCTCACAATGGGCGCAAACCCCTTGAGCAGCTTCTTCGTCTTGCCTGTGCGGGAGAAGTACACCTCGATCGTGTCGCCCGAGACCGACTTGACCACGCCCGGTCCAAAGGTCTTGTGCGCCACGTGGTCGCCAGCGGCAAACGTGGCGGCAGCCTTGGCAGCGTCGCGCTGGATGGAGCGCGGGCGCTGCGGCGTGGCGGAGACGGACGACTCGCGCGAGCCGCCGGTCGAGCGCGTGCGCGACCCAAAGACCCTGCCACCATACACCTCGGAACCACGACCGCTGCCATACGTGCCATGGCGGTCACCGCGCTTCTCCCAGCCCACACCACTCATGCCCGAGCTTCCGATGCCAGTGGCATGCAGGTGCTCAGGAGGAATCTCGTTGAGGAAGCGGCTGGGTGGGTTGGTCTGCACCGAGCCAAAGACGCGACGGGTGGTCGCATAGGTTAGGTACAGCCTGCGCTCGGCGCGCGTGATGGCCACGTACGCCAGACGCCGCTCCTCCTCTATCGAGGCACCATCACCCTCATGGGTGCGATGCGGGAAGAGCCCCTCCTCCATGCCCGCGACAAACACCACGGGAAACTCGAGGCCCTTGGCCGAGTGGATGGTCATCATCGTGATGGCACTCGACTGGCCGGCAAGGGCATCGAGGTCAGTGCGCAAGGCCAGCCACTCCATGAGCGCCGGCAGCTTCTCTGCCGCCACCTCAGGATGCGCAGCCTCCTGCCCGACGAGCTCCTGTGCCACGTCTGTTCCGCCCAGCGCCCCGGCGGCGCGCAGCTGACGCAGGCTCTCGAGCGTCTCCTCCACGTTGTCGTGCGTCTCGTCAAACTCCTGCGCGACACCAAAGAACTCCTTGATGTTCTCGATGCGTGCGTCAGCCTCGACGGTGTTCTCGGCCTCGAGCGCCCGAATGAGACCGGCCTTCTCGACGATCATCCTCACGACATCGGCCAGATCTCCAGCGTAGTGGCGTCCCGCTTCGATCGCACCACAGAACTCCGAGAGCCCGTTGCGAGCCTTGGCGGGCAGCAGGCCAGTCTCGGCGATGCATGCCTGCGCAGCCGAGAAGAACGAGATCCCGTATGAAGCGGCATAGGCCCTGACCTTGGCAATTGATGTAGTGCCCACGCCTCGACGCGGCGTGTTCACGACACGCTCGGCACTTACGTCGTCATCGGGATTGACCACGAGCTTGAGGTAGGCCGTAACGTCACGGATCTCTGCCCGGTCAAAGAACCTCGTGCCGCCCACGATCTTGTAGGGCACGCCGGCGCGCAGGAACATGTCTTCGAGCGTACGTGACTGTGCGTTGGTGCGATAGAAGACGGCGACATCGTCATAGCTGGTGCCAGCGTCATGCAGCTTCTCTATCTCTGAGCCAATCCAACGTCCCTCGTCACGTTCGTCGGCGGCCTGGAACACCTCGATCTTCTCGCCGTCGCCCGAACTGGTGAACAGGCGCTTTGACTCGCGACGCGCATTATGGGCGACCACGGCATTGGCCGCCTCGAGGATATGCCCCGTCGAGCGGTAGTTCTCCTCGAGCTTGACCACTGTCGCGGTGGGATAGTCCTTGCGGAAGGCAAGGATGTTGCGGATGTCGGCCCCGCGCCATGAGTAGATGGACTGGTCGTCATCGCCGACCACCATGAGGTTGCCGTAGCGAGCCGCCAGCAGATTGGTGATCTTGTACTGCACGTGGTTAGTGTCCTGGTACTCGTCCACGCTGATCTGGCGGAAACGCTCCTGATAGCGTTCCAGCACGTCAGGGTGCTTGCTCAGCAGCTCATAGGCATTGACCAGCAGGTCGTCGAAGTCCATCGCATTGGCTCTTGAGAGCCTGCGCTGCAGGGCACGGTAGACGCGTGCGGCAGCCTGCTGCTGCGGCGACGAGGCATGCGCCTCCATCTCGTCTGGGTCCACGAGCGCATTCTTTGCCTGGCTGATGAGGGAGCGCACCGCATTGAGCGGGGCCTGCTTTGGGTCGATGTCGAGCTCGCTCATGATCGTCTTGACCAGGCGGCGCGAATCATCGTCGTCGTATATCGAGAAGTTGGGCCGATATCCCAGCAGGTCCCCGTCCTCGCGCAGGATGCGCACACACATTGCGTGGAAGGTGCAGATCCACATGCCGCGCGTTCCGCCTGGAAGCAGCTTGGCGAGACGCTCGCGCATCTCGGCCGCGGCCTTGTTGGTAAAGGTGATGGCGAGCACCTGCCACGGACGGACGCCCTCGTCGGCAATCATGTGCGCGATGCGATAGGTGAGCACGCGCGTCTTGCCCGACCCGGCACCAGCAAGCACCAGCAATGGCCCCGATGTACACATCACCGCCTCATGCTGCGCGGGATTAAGCCCATCGAGGTCGATGGACGGTCCCAATGGAGCAAACGATGAGGAAGGCTCTGGCATCGCTGCGGATGCCTGCCAGTTGTTCTGCGGTTGATCGAACATGAAGAGCTGCTGCTGATCTGAGGGCATAGGTCTCCCCTGCGGTTGAAGGTACGGTCGCGCGATAGCATTGATATAGTCTACCGACCTCCACGGACAGAATCCAACATAAGAATGGAATAGCCATCACTCGCCCTCGCGTTGCCGAAAACCAATGGAGCGAACCTCCTCGAGCGGTTTGTCAGCGCTTTTTTGGCGAGGGCGTCTGAAACGCACCTACAACCTTAGTTGTAGGTGCGTTTTTGGCCTGAAATCGGGTGATGTGATTTGCGGGGTCTAATAACCTGCAAACAAATCACCGCAGAGGCTCATCAGGGGCTGATTTCGCACCTACAAAACGACTTGTATGTATCGTCTCTCGTCGGGGTTAAAGGAAAGTGCCACCCTCGTAAGGCATACCCCAGTGACCTTCCTCATGCCAAAATGGAAACACCTACAACCTACTTTGTAGGTGCTCAATCGCGTCAAAACGAAGCTATTCTTCTCGTTGTATGTAGTTTTCGGAACCTCAAATCAGTAGCCCTCTGATTCGAGGCTCAAAACGCACATACGAAGTGTGTTGTAGGCGCATTATTTCAGTGCCTTCGAAAAAAGCGCATACAAAGCTGCAGCGCTCTCATTCGGGCCTATGCCCGGCCAAAAAAGCCGCTGGCTAGCGAGCTGCCACACACAGCACATCCCACGCCTCGAGCGGCCATGGCGTGCGCAGGCGATAGGTATCCCCATTTCGCACAAGATCGCGCATCTGCCGCCACGCTCCATCTGAATCCCTCAGCTCAAGACCTACAAGCCTCATCTCACGCACGGGACTTTTCGGAGAAAGGATCTGCAGCGTATCGCCATCGCACGCTCGATTTCGGCAGACTAGCTCCGTCATCCAGCCACCGTCACACGGTTCGCATGAGCTGACCACGCCGACCATTCTTCGCTCGCGTGCATACCCAACAGCCCCGGGATTCTGAGTCGCCTCGCCAAACAAGAAGCCTGTGGAATACGGCCGATGGCTCACGGCATCGAGCTCGACGCGCCAGGCAGACGCCGACTCACCGTCCAGCACATGTCGGTATGCATTGGTCACGCAGGCAGTGTAGTAGCTGCCCTTTGATCGCCCTTCGACCTTAATGCAGTCGATGCCCGCATCGGCGAGTTCCTGCAGGTAATCAATCAGACAAAGGTCGTTTGACGAGAGTAGGTAACTTCCGCGATCGTCCGTCTCGACGGGAATGGGCCGCTCGGGCTGACGCGCCTCCACCAGCTCCCAGCTCCAGCGGCAGGGCTGTGCGCAGGCACCCCGAGCGGCAGACCTGTCTGGCCCCATCATCTCGGTTGACAGCAGGCAGCGACCCGAGTACGCCATGCAGAGCGAGCCATGAGCGAATGCCTCGAGCTCGAGCTCGAGCTCGCGCGTAAGCTGACGGCGCAACCGAGCGACTTGCGCCAGAGACATCTCGCGTGCAAGCACGATGCGCCGCGCACCAAGACGCGCATACTCCTCGGCGGCAGCCGCGCTCATCACGGATGCCTGCGTCGAGACGTGAATCGCCACGTGAGGCGCGTACTTCCTCACCAGGGCCATGGCACCAAGGTCGGCTACGATCGCCGCGTCAAGCCCCATGGCATCGACCCGCTCCAAAAAGGCAGGCAGATCCGCCATATCCTCGTCGGTCATGACCGTATTGAGCGTCAGATGCACAGACGCACCCGCCAAGTGGGCAGACTCAATCGCGTCGTCCAGCTCGTCAAGAGAAAAGTTGCGCGCGCCAGCCCTCATCCCCCAGCGAGGCGCGGCGAGGTATACCGAATCGGCGCCAAAGTGAAGCGCCATCGCAAGCTGCTCGGGGCCTTGGGCCGGTGACAGCAGCTCGAGGGGGATGCGACCCTGCTCCCGCCGAGTCATCACAGGTCCTCCTGGGCCACAAGCCAATCGAGCAACGTCTCGCATCCCTCGCGCACGTCGCGATAGGTCTCGTCAAAGTCACCGGTGTACCAAGGGTCGGCGATATCGCGCGGCGAGCGGGACCAGTCCAACAGCAGATGCACCTTTCCTGCGGGGTCTGCCTGAGCGGCATACGATGCGCTTACCGGCTCCCAGCTGTATCCGTACCCCTGCTCACCTGCGACAATGCGATACATGCCCGCAAGGTTCTCCTGGTCCATACCGCAGATGAGGTCGTAGGCATCGTAGTCGGCGCGGGTCATCTGCCGGCTGCGGTGCGAGCCGCAGGCTATCCCGTGCCGCCTGAGAACCTCCCTCGTCCCGTGATGCGGCGTGCAGCCAAGGGCCTCGCGGCTGGTCGCAGCCGAGTCGACCACAATCGCATCGGCTAGACCGCGCCTATCCACCAGGTCCCTCATCACGTATTCGGCCATGGTCGAGCGACAGATGTTGCCATGGCACACCATCAGAAGGCGCTTCATCCTAATACCATCCTCATGTCACCCGCCCCGCGGAACGTCCTACACGTACTGCGATCCGCGCGTCTGCTCGACCGAGAGGATGTTACTCACGTTCTGGCGCTCCACCTCGCTGATGTCACCCTCGTTGAACACGTCGGACGGGTGGTACCAGCTCTTTGACGAGAAGTACTCGCTCAGCTCGCCCACCTCGAAGGTGTAGCCATGACGCGCGTAGATCTCGTTGCGGGCGACAAACAGGTCATGATCGCTGAGCTGCTCGAGCTCCGAGACCTCGTACACGCGAGTTGCCGACTCGGGCAGTATGTACTCCTCGGATGCACCCTGATCGCCGAGCTCGGGCTGCGCGCCCTCCGCCGAAGCGCCGCTCGTCATGAATGCGGGAGGATCCGTACGCAGGAGATTTGCCTCCTCGTAGGCACTGCCGTCACTGTCGATCGCATGCAGGGTATTCTGATCGCCGTCCAGCAGGTAGAAGGCAATGTTGCGCAGATAGTACCCGGCACCGTCGACGCCTCCGGGACCGTTGCTCATCCGCTCGACGGAGCTGGGGTCGATAAGCACCTGCTTTGCCAGGATGCCATCGGCCGCATAGGTCTCCATGATGCCGTCCTGGATGTGCCAGTAGCGTCCGTCAAAGGTGCGTGAGGTGGCCCACCAGCCATTGAGCCCCGTGATGACCTCGGAGGCCTGCTTCTGCGAGATGCGCTCGCTGACGATCTGCGTCTGCTGTTCCGCCTGGCCGGCGACGCCGCCGCGACCGATCACCGAGAACGCGACGCCAAAGCCGAGCAGAATCGCCACGGCGGCAACCGCGGCAACGATCGCCATGGACCTCGTGGACTCCTCCTTGCGCCGCTCGGACGGGCGCTGGCGACCCTCCCAGGTGTTGTAGATGGGATGGCGAAGGCGAGGGTCGATGGCGTACGGACCGTCCTCATCGCCGACGTCAATCACCATGTTGGGAATCTGCGGCACAAAAGGACCCTCACCAGGCTGTGCGCCGCCCTCCGGCTCGCCTTCGGCAGCTTCGGGCTCCTCGCTTGCCTCGGACCCCTCATCCGCCTTTGGCCTCTCGTCGGCCTCGGTGTCTTGGCCACCATCCTGGACATCGATCTCGTCTGCAACCTGCTGAGATGCCTCATCCGGCTCCGAGGGCTCAGAGTCAGGCTCATCCGCGCCATCCGCAGGCTCGCCGTCCTGCTCGGAGGACTCTTTGGGCTCACGCCCGTCGGGCTCAGGCGTGGGACCCTCGTCCCGCAACCCCATGTCATCCAGCGCCTCATCGGAGCTCGCCTTGCCAGAGCCCTCCTCGCCGTCGAACTCTTCGCCCCATGTTCCCGGGCCATCCTCCTCGTCGGGAAGAATCTCCATGCGCTGGGTTGCCCCTCTGGCAACCGGCTCGTACGACGCCAACGCCTCGTTCTCGACAGCCTCGCTCGCCGGCCACATCTCGATGTTGGTCTTGCGGTTGTTGGCCACGAACGCATCGCTCTCGGCACGAACCTCCTCAACGGCATCCATCAGGACCGTCGGCATGTCATGGAGCTCGGCGACACGGGTTTCGCCCTGCGTTTCGGGAACGAACGGCTCATCGTCATCAGGCGTTTCGGCAGCATCGTCCCACATCGGCTCCTGAGCCGAGGTGTCGTCGACGCCAACGCGTTCGATCAGGTCGTCGCTGCCGCCGCCATCGTCCAGGCGCGTGCCGCAGCGCTCGCAATAATGCGCCCAATCGGGAAGCTTCATGCCGCAGTTGGAGCAGTAAACCACACGCCACCTCACACCTAGGGACTTCAAGTGCACAGACGTAATCAACCTACCATATAAAGCTAGGCACGCAGCCGACTTTTACACGAGTCGCAAATACGACGGCGGGCAGGCCGCCACCGGAATCGCTTCCGGCAGCGGCCTGCACTCATAACCTATGGCAAACTCGGACACCGCCGCCCGACCGGCGCGCCGCATCCCCGCCCGTTACCCTAGTGGCCCTTGATGGAGTCGAGGAAGTCCTTGGCACGCGCCGACTGCGGATGGTCAAAGAACTCGTCGGGGGTGTTCTGCTCGACGATCTGGCCATCGGCCATGAAGACCACGCGGTTGGACACGCGACGTGCGAAGTTCATCTCGTGCGTGACCACGACCATGGTCATGCCCTCCTGCGCAAGCTCGACCATGACCTCGAGGACCTCGTTAATCATCTCGGGGTCGAGCGCGGAGGTGGGTTCGTCGAACAGCATCGCCTTGGGATGCATGGCAAGCGAACGGGCGATCGCCACGCGCTGCTGCTGTCCACCCGACAGCTGCGCCGGGACCTTTTGCGCCTGCGCCTCGACACCCACGCGCGCAAGCAGCTCCATGGCCTCTGCCTCGGCATCCTTGCGGTTTCGATGCAGCACCTCGACAGGACCCATGGTCACGTTGTCGAGGATGGTCTTGTGCGCAAAGAGGTTGAAGCTCTGAAAGACCATGCCGATCTCGGCGCGCAGGGCGGCCAGCTCCTTGCCCTCCTGCGGCAGGGGCTTGCCCTCGAAGAGAATCTCGCCCGAATCGATGGTCTCGAGGCGGTTGATCGTGCGGCACAGGGTCGACTTGCCCGAGCCCGACGGCCCAATCAGGACGACTACCTCGCCCTTCTGCACATCGAGGTTGATGTCACGAAGCACGTGCAGCTGGCCGTAGTGCTTGTCGACATGGCGCATCTGAATGATGGGCTCGGCGGTTTCGATAGGCATATGACCAGCTCCTTACACGGGGTTCTCGTCCACGCGCGACAGCACTTGCGTGCCCGAACGCTCCGCGAGGTAGACCGAGAACTGATTGGTTGCGTAGTTGATTGCGATGTAGATGAGCGCCACCACGAAGTACATCGACACCAGCGCGTCATAGTTCGAGATGAGCACGCGGGCGTTCTGCATGAGGTCGGGATAGCTCACGACGTAGGCGACCGTCGTGTCCTTGACCACGACGACGAGCTGCGACACGAGGCTGGGGATGACGATCCTGAGAGCCTGTGGCAGCACGATCTTGCGCGTGATCTTGCCGTGCGTCATGCCGAGCGACATGGCAGCCTCGACCTGGCCCTTGGGCACGGCGTTGACACCCGCCCTGAAGACCTCGGCCAGCACGCCCGAAGCCGCAAGGGCCACGGGCACCGTAATCATCCAGAACGCCGGCATGCGGATGCCATACTTGGGAATCACGAGGAAGAAGAAGTAGATGAGCAGCAGGCTCGGCAGGCTGCGGAACAGGTCGGTGATGACATGGCAGGTCGCCGAGAGCACCTTGTTGGGGCTGATGCGGCCCAGCATGAGGAGCAGGCCCAAGGCCATGGCGATGATGCCTGCGGCGAACGCCACCTTGATGGTGCCGATGAAGCCCTTGAGCAGGAACCGCCAGGTGGTCCACCGGGCAAAGAAGCTCCAGTACTTTGGATTGAGCTGGTCGTTGATGTAGAACTGCCTGATGACGAAGGCAATGAATGCCACAAGCAGCACCAGGGAGATCGCGGTGCCGATGCGCACGCGCCGTTGCGTCTTGGGACCGGGCGCCTCGTAGAGCGCGTCCCTCATCGAGATGTTGGCGCTCATCGGATGATCCTCACCTTCTCGTCAAGCTTGTTGCCCAAGAAGCCCAGGACGACCGAAGTGCCCGCATAGCAGATGGCCGAGACCACGAATGCGGAGATGCCTGCCACCGAGCGCGAGTTGACGTAGTTCACCATGCCCGTGAGCTCCGGCGGCGTGAGCGGCACCTGCGAGCCCATGGCGGTGGTCAGCAGCGTCGCGATGAGCAGGTTGGTCATGGGAAGCACGGTGGTTCGCAGCGACTGCGGAATCACGATGAGGCGGATTATCTGGACGAACGAGAGCCCGATGGAACGGGCCGCCTCGATCTGGCCCACGCCGATGGCGTTGATGCCACTCATGAAGTTCTCGGACGCGAACGACGAGACCACCAGGACCACGCAGCAGAGCAGGCACGTGCGGTACGGCAGCGTCGCGCCCAGGTACGGCAGCGCATACACGAAGATGACCAGCAGCGAGACCGTTGGGATGTTACGGAAGAGCTGCACATACACATCGCCCGCCACGCGAAGCGGCTTGATGGGCGAGACCCTGAGCACCGTGGCAAGGATGCCCAGCGCCAGGCCACCGGCGAAGCAGACGGCAGTCATGAGCCACGTGGACAGCAACGACTTGAGGTACATGTCGCCAAACGTGGTAAAGACCTCTTGTACTCCCATGCCCACCTCCTTTACTCAACTGACGCCCGTTGGCATCCGCAACGCCCCTCCGCAAACGCGGATGCCATGGGCCTTTACGCGCGGGGCCTCCGCGTTATGCACGCGGAGGCCCCAAGCACATCACTTCATGTCTGACGAGCGGACTATGCCGCTCTGTTAGCTCTTTGCTTAGGCCTCAATCGCGGGAGGCTCGGGAGCGACCGAAACGCCGATGCGATCGCCGAGGCAGATCATGTAGAGCTTTGCCCAGATGCCGGCATCCTCGATCTTCTTCAGGAAGTCGTTGACGAAGGCAACGCCATCGGAATCCTTGGGCAGTCCGATGCCCAGAGGATCCTCGGGACCAAACTCGGCGGCGAGCTCGTACTTGCCCGGGTTCTCGATGATGGAGCCCATGTGCAGCGTGGCGTCGACGACGTAGGCGTCGATACGACCCTGCTCGAGGGCGCGGCGCAGCTCCTCGTCGGTACCCAGCTCCTGGATCTCGGCGTCGGGAGCGTACTCCTCCACGATCGCACGGCCGTTGGAGCCCTCCTGGACGCCCACGATCTTGCCGGCCAGGTCGTCAACGCTCTTGATGTCGGTGTTGCCGGCCTTGACCAGGATGCCCTGATGGCCAACGTAGTACGGACCGGCGAAGGAGATGAGCTTCTTGCGGTCGTCGTTGATGGTGTAGGTGGCAAAGACTGCGTCCACGGTGTCGTTCTGCAGGACCGACTCGCGCGTGGAGGACTGGACGAGCGTCAGGTCGTACTGGGCGGCATTGTCGAACAGATAGGTGGCCAGCAGCTGGAACAGGCCTGCGTCAAAGCCACGATGCTTGCCGTCGACCTCGTTGAGCTGCGAGAAGAGCGTGGAGGTCTCGACGCCGCCTACGCGGAGCTTGCCGGCAGCCTGGACCTTCTTGGCCCACTCGGACTTCTCGACATCAGCGGAGTCGGCAATCGGTCCGCTCATGACCAGCTCGTCAAACGCAGCTGCGTCGATCTCGGTGGCGGCGGAGTCCGCTGCTGCCGCGGCGTCATCGGTAGCGGGAGCGGCGGCGTCGCTGGAGCCACCGCAGGCGGCGAGGCCAAGGGTTGTGGCGCTGCCGAGGCCGAGAGCGATGGCCTGGCGACGGTTGAGCATGAGCTCATCGAGGTTCTTCATAAGGATTCCTCCCCTACGTCGTGCCAGCCGATGTGCTGGCGCATTCACACATAGAGCTTGCTTACCCACATTGTGCAGGATTGAGTCGCGCATGAATAAAACTGTAATGGAATTGCTACATGAGAACGAGCTCGCGCAGGTTTGACAAACTGGCAAATCATGCAAAACATCTGTGGCTTGCATCGTGCATTTGTCGGTAAATCCCCAGTTAGCAGCCTTGGAAGCTACGTGCCGGGAAGGTCGAAAACCGTTATTCCTAGCATTCTTATAGGTTTTGCGTAAAAGTGAATAGCGAGTCATGGTCGTGACCCTGAGCACTAGGAAAGGTAGCCGCAAATGGGTCCAAGCGTCCATAGTGGACGTCTGCGGACGCTCTCAGACGAGTCTTTGCGTCGTGTACGTCCACAGTGGCGACTATGAACGCTTCCGGACACTCTTTTGCGTCACAGGCGTCCATAGCGGGCGACTGTGCACGCTTCTGACGCGATTCAGGGCTGCCACAAACCCCATTATTCGTCCTGGCCGTCCATAGTTGTGCACTGCGAGTGCTTTGGAGCGTGTTTTTGCGTCACAGGCGTCCACAGTACGCGGCTGTACACACCCGTGAAGCGAATCCGCACCTCAAGGGCTCCATGAGTGCCGTCATACCGCAATGCAGGCTCGCCCACAAGGCATCGCGTTGCGCGTCAGCCGTGCGCAACGCACTACCACGCATCGCTCTCTAAGCCACCAGTAGGAAGTAAGCGAGCACTGCAACGCCCAGGATGATGCGGTACCAGCCGAAGGGCTTGAAGTCATGCTTGCGCACGAATCCCATGAGGAAGCGGATGGACAGCATCGACACCACGAAGGCCACCGTGCACCCCACGCCGAGAATCGCCCATTCGTTGGCCGCAAACGAGTTCCCCTTGAGGAAGAACTTGACCAGACGGAGGGCACTGGCGCCAAACATGACCGGGATCGCCAGGTAGAAGGTGAACTCGGCAGCCACCGCGCGCGAGCAGCCCAGAAGCAGTCCGCCGATGATCGTCGAACCCGACCTCGAGGTGCCCGGCACCATCGAAAGGACCTGGAAGAAACCGATGCCGATGGCGGTCCGCCAGTCGAGGCTGTCGATGTCGCGCACGCGAGCCAGGGCGTCGGCGCGCTCGGTGACCGACGAGCCGACATTGATCTCGGCTGCCAGGTGCCGCGGTCGGGTCGTGGAGCGCTCGGCCATGTCACGCGCCTTCCGCTCGCGCGCGTTCTCGATGACGATGAACGCGATGCCGTAGAAGACCAGCGCAGCCGCAATGACGAAGGGGCTGCCCAGATGCTCCTCCATCCAGTCGTCGAGCGGGATGCCGATCGCGGCGGCGGGAATGCACGCAACGATGACCTTGGCCCACAGCACCCAGGTCGCATGGCGCTCGGAAGCGGACTTGGCGCGCGAGAAGGGATTGAGCTTCTCGAAGAACTGCACGCAAACGGCCAGGATGGCACCCAGCTGGATGACGACAAGGAACATGTCCCAAAAGTCCTTGGACACGTCGAGGGTCACGAACTGGTTGAGAAGCAGCATGTGTCCTGTCGACGAAACGGGAAGCCACTCGGTAACTCCCTCGACCAGACCAAACAGCGCCGCCTTGAGCAGCTCCATGATATCCATGGGCGTACGACCTCTCCATCATGCGGGCAGACGTCATTCGCCGCCGCAAAACTCATCGCATTCGAAAACGATATTGTTGCGCAAAGACCGCCCTACGGACCGCAGGAGTTGCCCATCTGCGTCCATCTGCCACACAACTCCCATGCAAAATGCTCACGTCCGCCGAATATGCGCAGGTATGTCAGGTCGGGTCTCATGTAAAAAGCATGTCTTGCGCAATGGAGCTGTATGATTAACGATTGTCGGATACTCCGATGTCCCTGTCCCCTATGAAAGAGGTGCCCGTGCAACGCTACGCACAGCGCATCGCCACGCTCGCAATTGCGGCTACGGTTGCCGGCCTTGGCTTTGCCCCCTCCCCCGCACGCGCCGCGACATACGAAGAGCTGCAGCAGCGCGTCGAGGAGTCGACCGCCTCATATGACGAGGCGGTCGCCAACGTCAGCCAGATCCAAGGCGAGATCGACGAGAACGAAGGCAAGATCGCACAGATCGAGGCCGAGATGCCCGCACAGCGCGCCCGTGCCGCGGAATCGCTGAGAACGCTCTACAAGATGCAGCAGTCGAGCAACGGCCTGCTGGATCTGGTGCTCTCGTCCGACAACTTCAGCGAGTTCATCGCCACGGTCACCTACCTCGACCGCATCCAGAGCAAGAACATGGTCGAGCTCAAGTCGCTTGCCGACATGAACGCGCAGCTCACCGAGGCCAAGGACACGCTCAACGCACGTCGCGCCCAGGCCGACCAGGAGGCGGAGCGCGCTCGCCAGGCAAAGGACGACGCCCTTGCCGCCCGCGAGGAGGTCCGCCAGCAGGCCATCGCGCAGGCAGCGGCCGAGCAGAGCCAGGCACAGGCGGCCGTCGACCAGGCCGTCAAGGACGCCGCCGCAGGCAAGACGTTCACCAACGCCAGCGGCCAGCAGGCAGCCGTCGCCGTCCCCAGCAGCTCCACCCCAGTTACCGAGCCCGCGGCACAGGAGCCCGCACAGCAGGAGGAGGAGCAGGAGCAGGCGCCCGCGGAAGCCGCCCCGACCTCCGATCGCGAGGCCTTCGTCAACAAGTGGGCACCTCGTATCGACGCCTACCTCTCGGGATACCCGCTCGGCGGTCACGGAAGGACCTTCGCCGAGGCAGCTTGGGACTACAACGTCGACCCACGCTGGTCGCCGGCCATCTCGTGCATCGAGAGCACCAAGGGCCTGTATTGCTTCGCGTCCCACAATGCCTGGGGCTGGGGCAGCTCGAGCTGGGGCGACTGGGACTCCGCGATCAGAAGCCACGTCTCCGGCCTCTCCGCGGGCTACGGCTACACCATCTCGCCGTCTGCCGCCCAGAAGTACTGCCCGCCCACTTGGGAAGACTGGTACTCCTCGGTCCTCTCCGAGATGAACTGCATCTAGCGCACCCTCGCGCCCAGAGCCACGCACCCATCAGGCAGCCCCCGACGGTCAAAATGAACTGCCTCCCATTTCTTGGACACGAGAAATGGGAGGCACCTTTATGGGAATGGTCATATATGACGTCGAGCTGAGATTGAAGGCCGCTGGGCTCTACGATGCGGGTCTTGGCCGCGCCTCGATCGCCAAAGCCCTT
>JAGAVX010000127.1 GCA_017941705.1 Atopobiaceae bacterium | reverse complement strand
CCCGCTTGACCCTATAGAGCTGCGCGACCTAGCAGAGCCACTCGATGGCCCCTTTGCCACGCAGATGTGCGACCTCGCACGCGACAATGGCCTGTGGCTTGCATTCACCATGAGCGAGGTCAACCCATCAGGCGGACAGCCGTTCAACACGGCAGTGGTCGTTGGCAGCCATGGCGATGTGCAGGCCAGCTACCGCAAGTGTCACCTCTACGACGCCCACGGCGTACACGAGTCCGACCGCATGACCGCCGGAGACTCCCTCTGCCCGCCAATCCAGACGCCGTTCTGCACCCTAGGCATCGGCATATGCTATGACCTGCGTTTTCCCGAGGTTGCCCGCTCGCTGGCTGTCAGCGGCTGCAACCTGGTGGTCTTTCCCGCCGCCTGGCATGACGGTCCCCATAAGCAGGACCATTGGGAGACGCTCCTCAAGGCCAGAGCTATCGAGAACGAATGCTTTGTGGCTGGCGTCTGCCACGCCGGCAATGGCTTGGTTGAGGACAGCATGGTCGTTAGCCCCTTGGGACAGCCTTTGCCAAGCACGACCATCGCCGTCGGACATGATACGACGGATTTGCTGCTCGTCACGCAGATCGACATGCAGCAAGTAGAAGAGACAAGGTCGGCGATGCCCATCCTGGAGCATCGCCGACCCGAGCTCTATCATTCGCTGACACACGCGAACGAGGGTCAAGAAGCAGAGACCAGCTGCCCTGCGAGGTAGGTCTCGACCAAGGTCATGTCCTGGTCCATGACGACGAGGTCTGCAAGACGACCCGTAGCGATTACGCCGCAGCGGTCATCCATGTTCACGCTGCGCGCCGGAATCTCGCTCGCCATGCGAAGCGCCTGCGACGGGCTGACCATTCCCCACCCGACGACGTTCTGCACGGCCTTCGCGAGCGTGAGCGTAGAACCCGCCAGATTGCCTGCGCCCTTGAGGTATGCCGCTCCCCCGCGAAGCTCGATAGGAAGCTCGCCGAGATAGTAGTCGCCGTCCTCAAGCCCACCACAGCTCAGGCAGTCGGTGATGAGCGCCACATGCTCCCATCCCTTGGCATGCACCAGCGCCTTACAGGCAATCGGGTGTACGTGCATGCCGTCGCAGATGAGCTCGGAGTAGGTCTCGGGCGTCGTCATGGCACAACCAACCGGTCCTGGGTTGCGGTGCAGAAGGTCTGCCATGCCATTGTAGGTGTGCACAAAGACGCGAGCCCCCGCCTCGACGGCAGCCAGACACTCCTCGCTCGTCGCCGACGTATGCCCGAGCGCTACCGTGACCCCGCGATCAGTCATTGCCTCAACGTATGTCACGGTGCCATCGCGCTCGGGGGCAAGTGCGCTCTTGGTGATGAGCCCGCCTGCACGCTCCTGCCACCCGTCGAGGATCGAGGCCTCGGGATCGATCAGGTACTTGGGGTTCTGCGCACCCTTGTGCTCCTCGGTGAAGAACGGCCCTTCCAGGAAGATGCCCTGAGTCCGCGTTCCCACAAACCCGGCACCCTGCGCTCGGACCGCCTCTGCGACGCTTGCGCACGCCTCGCCCGTCTGCTCAACGGATGCGGTGAGCGTCGTCGCAAGCCACGAGGTGGTACCGTGGCACACCAGCTCCTCGCAGATGGCCGTCACCGCCTCGGGGTCGCAATCCATCACGTCATGGCCGACAAAACCGTGGATGTGCGTGTCAAAGAAGCCAGGAGCGACCCAGCAGTCGGTGCGGTCGATAACCTCGACGCCCTCGGGCGCATCCTCCGTCACCCCTGCAAACCGCCCGTCAGCGACGAGCAGATACCCACTTCCGTCAACGTCGTTCGGCAGTACCAGGTGATCGGACTTGATGGCAAAGGTGCTCATGGCTGCATACTCCCTTTTGCTCGAATCGCGCTTTGGCCTTAAACTGTGCGCTCGCTTGACCTACAGTGTAGGCAATCAAACGTCGAGTTGCACGGAGGTCCCATGCGTGTCACAGAGGGGAAGATGCCCTACCTTGGCTTTGAGACGTACTACCGCATCGTCGAGCCGGACGAGGCACACCACGGCAAGGTGCCACTGTTGCTCCTGCATGGCGGACCAGGATCCACGCACAACTACTTTGAGGTGCTTGACGAGTTGGCCGACCGCGACGGACGAACGCTGGTCATGTACGACCAACTGGGCTGCGGCGAGTCGTATGTCGAGGGCCACGAGCAGCTGTGGACCTATCGCACCTGGGACGAGGAGCTCATTGCCCTGCGCGAGCACCTTGGCCTGCGGCGCTGTCATTTGCTCGGACAGTCATGGGGCGGCATGCTCGCCATAGAGTACCTCGTGGACTATCGGCCGGACGGCATTGCGTCGGTCATCCTGTCGAGCACGCTCTCCTCCTGCGCCTTGTGGGGCGCCGAGCAGCACCGACGCCTGCGTTACCTGTCAGATGCCGAGCGTGCCGCCGTGACCAGGGCCGAGGCGACTGGCGCCTATGACGACCCCGCCTTCCGAGCCGCCGAGGCCCACTTCATGGAGCTGTTTTGCGCAGGACCCACCAGCGCGCATGACCCCGAGTGCCTCCGCCGCCCCAAGCGGGCGGGGCGCGCATCATACCTCGCCACACAGGGCGACAACGAGCTCTCCCCCACGGGCATCTTCCGGACATGGGACTACACCGCACGCCTGCATGAGATCAGCCAGCCGGCCCTGATCGTCAGCGGGACGCAGGACCTGTGCTCCCCACTTGTAGCAAAGACCATGTACGACCGGCTACCGCGAGCGCAGTGGGAGCTCATGGCAGGCTGCCGCCACATGTGCTTTGTCGATGACACGGCCCGTTATCTGGACATACTTCAGGAATGGCTCAACCGGCATGACGAGGCGGTAGCGTAGTTCCAGCAGTTCGTCCCTCCTTTGGGCTGACCCTAGTACCCACGCACCGCTGTGTCGTGGAACGTGAAGAAGTCGGGCCGATGGCGCGAGAAGGTCGTCTCGAAGTGCACGCCGTCCGAGTTGAACGTCTGGCTCTTGACCACAGCCACCATCGAGTAGTCGAGCAGGTCGAGCACCATGCGGTCCGCCGAGGTCGCACGCTCGATCTTGACGGTGCGCTTGCTGGTCGAGATCCTCATGCCGATCGTGCCCTCGACATAGCTGTACACGGAGTCCTCGACGATGGCAGGCGTAAGCCCCGGAACCGCAGACTCCAGGAAGTAGTTGATGTCGTAGATGAGCGCCGCCCCGTTCATGTGGCGCACGCGCTCGACTCGGTACAGGTGGTCCCCCACCGCAAACCCCGTCATCTCCGCAACATGGGAGTCCGCCGCTATCTGGGCAAACGACCTGACCGTCGTGTACGCCTTGAGACCATTGCGCTCGCATGCCTCGGCAAAGGTCTCGATGTCGCCCAGCACGAAGTGCGCAAAGGTGTCGGGCTTCCAGATGACCAGCACGCCCTTGCCCTGGATCGGCTGAACATAGCCATGCAACCGCAGAATCGAGAGCGCCTTGCGAAGGGTGTTGTGGGAGCACTCGTACTCCTCGACAAGCTGTGCCTCGGAGGGAATGTAGGACTGGTAGGCAAACTCGCCGTCCTCGATCCGATCGCGCAGATCCTCGAAAATATCGTAGTAGATGGACTTCATAGCCATCCCCTTCGGATTCCAAGTAATTGGACTGCGGTTAAGCATACGACAAATTCATCTAGCATCCTATGCAAATAACTTGCAGTTGTGCACCTATGCCTACGTGCGAGAAAATGATACTGATAATTAACTTATTCATATTATTTGAATAAGTTAACTTGTCAAGCAATTATATGAGAGGAAAGGGAAGGAAAAAAGGAGGCACACATGGGCAAGTTCGAGCACGACGCCCGCGAGATGCTGCGACTGGTCGGTGGCAAGGAGAACATCGCCGCCCTCACCCACTGCGTCACCCGCATGAGGTTCACGCTGGTGGACCCAAGCATCGCCGACGTCCCGGCCATCGAGGCGCTCCCGGCCGCCAAGGGAAGCTTCACGCAGGCCGGACAGTTCCAGGTCATCATCGGCAACGAGGTCAACGACTTCTACGACGAGTTCGTCGCCATCTCCGGCATCACGGGCGTGTCGAAGGACGAGGCAAAGGCAATCGCCGCAAAGCAGGGCAACCCCTTCCAGCGGCTCATGGGCGCCATCGCCGAGGTCTTCGCTCCGCTCATCCCCGCCATCATCACCGGTGGCCTGATCCTGGGCTTCCGCAACGTCCTGGGCGACATGCCCTACTTCGGGCCCACCGGCGACCAGACGCTCGCCTCGATGTCGGTCTTCTGGAGCGGCGTCAACCACTTCCTGTGGCTCATCGGCGAGGCGGTCTTCCACCTCGGCATCCCCGTGGGCATCTGCTGGTCGGTGACCCGCAAGATGGGCGGCACCGAAATGCTGGGCATCGTCATGGGCCTCACCCTCGTCTCCAGCCAGCTGCTCAACGCCTACGCCGTTGCCGGCGCGACCGCAGAGACCTGGGAGCAGTACAGCTGGAACTTTGGCTTTGCCCAGGTGCACATGGTCGGCTATCAGGCCCAGGTCATCCCCGCAATTCTGGCGGCAATCACCTTCAACTACCTTGAGCGCTTCTTCAAGAAGATCACCCCGTCCATCGTCCAGATGATCGTCGTGCCGTTCTGCTCGATTCTGCTGGGCGTCATGGCAGCTCACTTCGTGCTCGGCCCCATCGGTTGGGCCCTCGGTACCGCCGTCAGCTCCGTGGTCAACGCTGGCATCACCGGTCCGTTCAAGGTCGTCTTTGGCGCCATCTTTGGTGCCGTGTACGCACCGCTCGTCATCACCGGCCTGCATCACATGACCAACGCCATCGACCTGCAGCTCATCGCGGACTACGGCGGAACCATGCTCTGGCCCATGATCGCCCTCTCCAACATCGCACAGGGCTCCGCAGTCCTCGGCATGATCATGCTGCAGAAGGGTGACGAGAACGCCGAGCAGGTCAACATCCCCGCCTGCATCTCCTGCTACCTGGGCGTCACCGAGCCCGCCATCTTTGGCGTCAACCTCAAGTACATGTTCCCGTTCGTATGCGCCATGATCGGCTCCTCCATCGCCGGCTGCCTGTCCTGCGCCTTTGGCTGCACCGCCAACGCAATCGGCGTCGGCGGACTGCCCGGCATCCTTGCCATGCAGCCCCAATACATGCTCCCGTATGCGCTCTGCATGCTCATCGCCATCGTGGTGCCCTTCCTGCTCACCTCCATCGTCGGCAAGCGCCAGGGCATCGACAAGCAGGCCCAGGCCGTAGCCGCAGCCGAAGCTGCCAAGGCCAACCGTCCCGCTGCCGCCGCTCACGTTGAAGCCGTGGACCAGGCAGGCACCCTTGCCGCCGTCATGGACGGCACCGCCATCTCCATGATCGACGCTCCCGACGCCGTGTTTGCCAGCCTCGCCATGGGTGACGGCGTGGTCATCGAGCCCAGCGACGGCGCTCTGTACAGCCCTGTCAGTGGTACCGTCACCATGCTCTTTGACACCAAGCATGCCATTGGCCTGCTCGCTGACGACGGTGCCGAGATCCTCATCCACATTGGCGTGGACACTGTGGAACTTGAGGGCAAGCCCTTCACCGCCCACTGCGCCCAGGGTGACAAGGTCAAGGCTGGCGACCTGCTGATGGAAGTCGACCTTGATGCCCTCGAGGCCGCTGGCAAGCCCTCGGCCACAATGGTCATTGTCACCAACAGCGACAGCTATTCGGCCATCAAGGCAAACGTTGGCCCGATCAAGGCTGGCGAGGCAGCCTGCACGCTCACCAAGTAGCCATGGGGCGGCCGCCGGCACGGGCTCATCGCCCCACCGGCGGCCGTCGTCCTAGCGACCCCTTTGGCGACCGAAAGTGATAGGAAGCAGCACATGACCATAGGGAACAACAGCAGGGCATACGAGCTAGGCTCAAAGGTCTGCTACCAAATCTACATCCGCTCGTTCAGCGACTCGAACGGCGACGGCATCGGTGATCTTCGCGGCATCACGCAGCGACTCGACTACCTGGTCGATCTTGGTGTCGACTGCCTTTGGATCACGCCGTTCTTCCCCAGCCCCCAGAACGACAACGGCTATGACGTGTCTGACTACTGCGCCATCGAGCCGGTGTTTGGGACGATGGATGACTTTGAGGAGCTTTCGCGCGAGGCAGAGGCCCGTGGCATCGGGCTGATGCTTGACATGGTGTTCAACCACACCTCCACCAGCCATGTCTGGTTCCAGAAGGCGCTGGCGGGAGATCCGACCTACATCGAGTACTACAAGTTCGTGGACGCCGAACCGGGGGCAACTGCTGAGAACCCCGGAAATCCACCGACCAACTGGGAGAGCAAGTTTGGCGGAAACGCCTGGGAATATGTGCCACAGCTCAACAAGTGGTACCTGCACCTGTTTGACGTCAGCCAGGCGGACCTCAATTGGGACAACCCCCAGGTGCGCTCGGAGCTTGCCAAGATCCTGCGCTTCTGGCGGAGCAAGGGCGTGGGCGCATTCCGCTTTGATGTGGTCAACCTCATCAGCAAGCCCGAGGTGCTCGAGAACGACTACGAGGGCGATGGACGGCGCTTTTACTCTGACGGACCCCACATCCACGAGTACCTGCAGGAACTGGTGCGCGAGGGTGGCATTGACGGCCTGATGACCGTCGGAGAGATGAGCTCCACCTCGTTGGAGAGCTGCATTGGCTACTCCAATCCCGACAACCATGAGCTCTCGATGACCTTTAACTTCCACCACCTCAAGGTCGACTATCCCGGTGGAGAGAAATGGGAGTTGATGGAGCCCGACATCGTGCGCCTGCGCGAGCTCTTCGCGACCTGGCAGGAGGGCATGGCCACCGGCGGCGGTTGGAACGCCCTATTCTGGTCGAACCACGACCAGCCGCGCCCAAACTCCCGCTTTGGCGACACCGACCGCTACTGGCGCGAGTCGAGCGAGCTTTTAGCCGTGTGCACGCACCTCATGCGCGGCACACCTTACATCTATCAGGGCGAAGAGCTCGGGCAGACCATCTCCGACTTCACCACCATCGACCAATACCGTGATGTGGAGTCGCTCAACTACTACCGCATTCTCCAGGAGCGGGGGCACAGCCCCAAGGAGGCCTTTGAGATCGTACACGCACGATCGCGCGATGATGGGCGCACGCCCATGGCATGGGACGACAGTGCCAATGCGGGTTTCACCAGCGGAGAGCCCTGGCTTGGACTGAGTGGCAACTATACGCAAATCAATGCCAAGGCAGAGATGGCGGACAGCGCGTCCGTGTACTCATTCTTCAAGCGACTGGTGGCACTCCGCAAGGCCGAGAGAACCATCCAGGCTGGAAGCATCCACTTTATAGAGTCTGCGGACAAGGTCATCGCCTACGAGCGTGAGCTCGATGGAACACGCATCGTCGTACAGTGCAACTTCTCAGGCGTCGAGCAGCCCGGCCTTGCGCTGGACGGCGGTGAGGTTCTGGTAAGCAATTACGATGAGCCTGCCGCACCTGGCATCCTGAGGCCTTGGGAGGGCACCGCCCATATCTGGCGATAGCCTCCTAACGCGCCGCGAACAGGGACGCGTATCGGTTGTGTCCTTGGGAGGACTGGGACTCGGTCACACGTGCCACCAAGGACCCTCCCTTTCCCGTGCGGGCCAAGCCTTCTGGTTTGGCCCGCATGCGTTGTCAGCGCTTTTTTCTGACACCCCAAAATAATGCACCTACAACCCATCTTGTATGCGCGTTTTAGTCCCCAGAACGGACAGTGTCCAGACGGAGCTTCTAAATACTGCATACAAAGCGGATTTCGGCGCCCTTTAGCCTCTTTTGTGCACCTACAAAACACATCGTAGGTACCACCCTGACAAAGCTCGTCATCGAGAGCGAGCTTGCAATCTGCCCGTCAAAAGACAGTGCATACAAAACATCTTGTAGGTGCCGATTTGGTGTTCTGAGGGCTCTTCCTGCGTTTAGATTGCAGTTTTTGCCCTTTCCTTTTCGTACTACCAATTGTTTGTATCCAAAACGCACCTACAAAACGGGTTGTAGGTGCGTTTCCTGAGTGGCCTCCGAAAACGCACCTACAAACGTCAACTCAGGTTAGCCAGAGTCGCAAATCACAGGAAGGCGGCCCTAGAACCTTCAAAGCAACCATAGCCTCTAGAGCTTGATGCCCTCATTGATGATGGCGGCAATCTCATCTGGGTCGTCAGTCGCGGAGACCTTCGAACGGAACTCCTCGTTCATTAGCATGACCGCGACTTGCGAAAGCATGCGCAGGAACGTGGTGCCCGCCTCGCCTTCGGGAACGAGCAGCGAGATGGCGGTCCTGATCGGTTTGCCGTCCATAGAGGCCCACGCCACGTCATTGGCAAACTTGACGACCATGACGGCAGCATTCTTGACGGCAGCACACTTGCAGTGCGGGATGGCGAACCCGGACATCATACCCGTGGTTCCCTCGGCCTCGCGAGCCTGAAAGGCCTCGAGCACCGCCTGCTCATCGTCAGAGATTCCCAGCTCAGTCGCTTTCTTGGCAAGAAATACCAGCACCTCATCGACACTGGTGGCAGGATTGTCCAGGAAGACCTGGGACGCCTTTACGAAGTCAGCCATACGGCATTCCTCCTATCAATCTGACAAGTACATCGGATAAGAATTGTACACATCTTGCTAAAGGGCACACCTCATGACAATTGCGACACACTCGGATAAAAAAGGACCCGACGATTAAGCGTCGGGTCCCGGCGGCTACCAATGCAACAAGGTGCGTTACATCGAGGCGTTGATGATGCTGGCGATCGCGTCTTCGTCAGCAGCGGCAAGCAGCTTGCTGCGGACAGACTCGTCCATCAGCATGGTTGCGACGGTCGAGAGGAGCGTCAGGTGAACGTCACCATCAGGCGAGAAGAGGGCGACAGCCATCTTGATGGGCTTGCCGTCGAGGGAGTCCCAGTCGACCTTGCCGGCGAACTTCACGACGAAGATAGCAGCGTCCTTCACGACGGCGCTCTTGCAGTGCGGAATGGCAAAGCCGCCCTGCATACCTGTGGTACCGAGAGCCTCGCGCTCCTTGAAGCCAGCGAGAACGCCAGCCTCGTCGTCGGACAGGCCGAGCTCGACAGCCTTCTTGGACAGGAACTCGAGAACCTCGTCGACGTTGGTGGCAGGGTTGTTAAGGAAGATCTGTGATGCGTTGATGTACTCGCTCATGAAAACTCCTTCTCGTAAAGAGGGAAACCAGTCGCATTAATGAATGTAGCACGCTTTGTAACGCTTACGGCCAAAAGACTGGCAACGGGGCAGTTTCACCCCATTACCGCATGCTCTGGGTCGCCAATCGCTACTCGCCTCGCTCCAGCAGTGCCTCGTAGGCGCAACCATACATGGCCGCGTCGTTGCCCAGGCTTGCCGGCAGGATGCGAGTTGCCACGCTCGGCGCAAGGCAGTACTTGCGGAACGCCGCACGAAGCTCCTCGGCATACAGCTTGAAGCCACCGCCCACGCCGCCGCCGATGAGGTAGATCTGCGGGTCGACTACCACCGAGATCTGCGCCATGGCATAGCCCAGGCAGTCGCTCATCTGCGAGATGGCCTTCTTGGCGGCCTTGTCGCCCGCGCGATGCGCGTTGAACACCGAAAGCGTATCGGTCGGGCCGTCCAGCTTGACGGGCTCGATGCCCAGCTTATCGCACTCGCTCAGGTACGAGCGGACGATGCCTGTGGCAGAGGCATACTGCTCGAGGCAGCCCTTGCGTCCACAGCCGCAGCTCTCGGTCTCGTCGCGGTTGACGGTCACGTGGCCGATCTCGCCGCCGGCACCAAACGCACCAGAGACGAGCTTTCCGTTGCACACAACGCCGCCGCCCACGCCCGTGCCGATGGCGATGAGAACGAAGCTGCTGGCACCCTTTGCGGTACCCTGCCACAGCTCGCCGAGGGCGGCCGCGTTGGCATCGTTGACAAACGCAAGGTTGGCACGCTTGAAGGCACGCTTGATGGCAGCCTGCAGGCCGTCAGGATCGAGCTCGATGTTGGCCAGCATGCCAACCTTGCCCTCATCGTCAACCGGGCCGGGGACGTCGAGGCCGATGGCGATCACGTCATCGGGAGTCGCGCCGTTCTCGGCCAGCAGCGACTTGAGTCCCTCCGTAACCACGGCAAACGCCGCCTCGCTCACGATCTCGCCTGTCGGAATCTTGCTGACCGCCTCGAGGATGCCCTCCGTCGAGAAGAGGCCGACCTTGATGCTGGTACCGCCGATGTCGATGCCAAGAACCTTGTCCATATCCGTTCCTTTCTAGGAGCTTTGCATGCAGGTCACAGGCGGAAAACCTCTCCGCGCAGATGTAATTAGTATCGCGCAATTGCATGGAGTGTGCGCCACCCAATCCCCAAACGCAACCATATGGCGCTACACTGGACGAGTAGATAAAACGCACTCGTACATCGGAGGAACCATGGACGACCAGCAGCCGACTATTACCGGTTTTGACAGCTCCGATCTGGGGTCGACGGCGATCCTGCCTGGCATACCCGCGTCAGTCTCGCCAGCAGCACTCACCAATCCCAAGGCCGACCTTGCCGCAATGGCAGAGCTCGAGCGCCACCTATTTGCACACCGCTACGCAAGGATAGGCATGGAGTGCTACGGAGGCACCATCGACCCAGAGGCGGCCACCGCAGATCGCGGCGAGGCTCTTTCGATTCTGGCCGAGGAGGACCAGGCACTTCTATGCTCCCCCGAGACGGGCGCCCTGCTCGAACGCCTCTCGTCAGCCAGTGCGGTTCTCTCGCCCATCGAGGCGGCTCAGGTGCGCATCCTCAAGCGCGACCGCGCGGACCTGGTCGACGTGCCTCCCGAGGTCCAGTCGTCGATGCTGAAGCTCATCACCGAGTCGGATGACGTCTGGCGCAGGGCAAAGGCGAAGGGGGACTGGGCGACCTTCGAGCCCTACCTCGACAGGGTCGTGGACAAGATCCGCGAGGTGGCGGGATACCGCAACCCGGGCGCCGACCCCTACGACGTGATGCTCAACGAGCAGGAGCACGACACGAACCGTGCCTTCTACGACCGGTTCTTCGCTCAGCTGAAGGATGTCGTCGTCCCCCTGCTTGCAGACGTGCGCGCCAGCAAGCGCAAGTTCGCCCGCTCGCCCTTTGAGGGCCGCTTTGACGTTAGCCGGCAGTGGGAGCTGGCGCGTGACCTGGTGCGCCTCGAGGGCCTCGACGAAAGCAAGGTCTTCCTCACCTCGACCGAGCATCCCTTCTCCGATGGCCTTACCAGCAATTATGCGGTGATTGCCGCACACGTGAAGGAAAACGACGTCATATCCAACGTGTACACGATGCTCCACGAGGGCGGACATGCACTGTACGAGATGGGTGTCGACCCCGCTCTCGACCGCACCTCCCTCAAGGGCGGCACCTCCATGGGAATGCACGAGGCGCAATCCCGCTTCTTCGAGAACTACGTCGGACGCAGCCAAGCCTTTGCCCCGCGCCTCATCGAGGTTATGGCACGCCAGTTCAAGGGGCAGTTGGGACGCGTGACGCCAAACCAGCTCTATGCCGCCGTCAACCGCGTCGAGGCGCAGCCCATCCGCACCGAGGCGGACGAGCTCACCTATCCCCTGCACGTGATGGTGCGTTATGAGATAGAGCAGCTGCTCGTCGACGGCGAAGCCACCGCCAAGGACGTTCCTGGCCTGTGGGCCAAGCTCTACCACGACTACCTTGGCATCAACGTGCCCAACGACGCGCGCGGGGCCCTGCAGGACACGCACTGGGCAAGCGGTCTCATCGGCTACTTCCCCACCTACGCGCTCGGAAGTGCCATCGGGGCGCAGCTCAAGGCCGCCATGGTTCGCGAGGGCATGGACTTTGACGCCGTCTGCGCCTCGGGAGACCTCACACCCATCCACTC
Organism: Atopobiaceae bacterium; assembly: GCA_017941705.1. Lineage (GTDB taxonomy): Bacteria > Actinomycetota > Coriobacteriia > Coriobacteriales > Atopobiaceae > UBA1367. Next base: position 16,968 of record JAGAVX010000127.1, on the reverse strand, counting down.
GTGGCTTCGCAGCCGCATCTGGCGCTATGGCCGCTCGCGCGACACCAACGAGCTCATGTTGGATGCCTGCGGCGAACCCTTCTCGCCGGTGTACTTCACCAACTACCTGACCGAGAAGTTCTCATCCATCTACGGATTGTAAGGCCAGCTACACTGTTGGTCCGTTACAAGACCACGCCGGCATGCCGCCAAGTTCAACGGCGACATGCCGGCTCATCATGAAGGGGGGTTTGCGTGAGAGCAGTCCTGCAACGTGTGACGCACGCATCGGTCGAGGTCGAGGGCAAGACGGTAGGCTCGTGCGATGGCGGATACCTGATTCTGCTAGGCGTGGCACCAAGTGACACCAAGGCAGAGGCTGAGCGCCTGTGGAACAAGATCAAGAACCTCCGCGTCTTCGACGACGAGGAAGGCAAGATGAACCTCTCGCTGCTTGACGTGAAGGGTGACGTCCTGGTGGTCAGCCAGTTCACGCTTTTCGCAGACAGCAGGCGCGGGAACCGCCCCTCGTTTACCGATGCCGCGCGCCCCGACGTGGCCGTGCCGCTTTACGAGTACTTCTGCACCCTCGCCGAGCACGATGTGGAAACGGTCGGGCGCGGCATATTCGGCGCCGAGATGCAGGTCTCGCTGGTAAACGACGGACCCATCACCATCTGGCTCGACACCGACGACCTCAGTCGACCCAAGCGCTAGGGGCTTGCCCTTGCCTGCCGCAGTTGACGAGCCGCCGCATCAGGCCTATGATGGCAGGCCATGCTGGGCCGCTAAGCTCTTATTTCGGCTTGTTAACCAACGAGCTTCACGGTTCCTCCATATGCTAGAGTAGTCTGCATGCATTAGATAGGCACTACCAAAGGAAGTGATCACATGAGCAAGTACATGGACGAGTTCAAGGAGTTCATCTCCAGGGGCAATGTCATGGACATGGCTGTCGGCGTCATCATCGGCGGAGCCTTCACCGGCATCGTCACCGCTCTGACCGACGACATCATCAACCCCATCATCACCCTTGCCACGGGTGGCAACGGCACCGAGATCGGTGGCCTCAACTTTAACGGCATCGATGTGGGTGCCTTCCTGAGCGCCGTCCTCAACTTCCTGATCGTCGCCTTCGTGGTCTTCAACCTGGTCAAGGCCGTCAACAAGTTCCAGTCCGTGGCCGGCCTCAATAAGGAGGAGGAGCCCACAGCTCCCGCTCCCGTCTGCCCGCATTGCCTCGAGGAGGTCAAGGAGGGCGCGACCCGCTGCCCGCACTGCGCTGGCGAGATTCCTGGCGGCGCCAAGGCGTAGGTCATCCACCTGACATCTGCTTAAGCGTGAGGGGGACGAGCTCGTTTGCTCGTCCCCCTCTCTTGTGCCCATTGCACGCAGCCAGTCCTTTCGCCGGCCACCGGTGACTCGCCACGCAGCGTGAATCCCGATGCCTAGAGAATCTGCTCCATGCCGACCTTGTAGGGCGTCATGCCCATGGCCTCGTAGAAGGCCTGCGCTCCGGGATTGCACGACCAGACGTTGAGCGTGACGTTGTAGAAGCCCTCCTTGCGCGCATAGTCAATCACATGCTCGTAGACCGCCGAGCCCACATGCCTGCCTCGGGCAGCCTCGTCCACGCAGATGTCATCGATGTAGAGCGTCCTGATGGGAGTGCGGACGGTATCGCCCGCGTAATCCTCAAAGACGCAGAAGGCGTAGCCCAGAACCGCATCATACTCGTCAACTGCCACAAAGATGGGACGCTCGTCGTCGGCGATGATGGTGGCCAGCTCGGCGTCCGTGTACTTTGTGCCGCCCGACATGAAGAGGTCGGGACGGCCGTCAGCATGAACCTGTGCCACTTGGAGCAGCAGCTTTGCGATGCCGGGAATGTCCCCGGCTTGCGCGCGACGAATGAGCATGGACGCCCTCCTCGAATCGTTGGCTCTCGATGATTGTAGTGCCTTTTGCGCCTGGCGGACATACGAGTCCGCGTTCGCGCGGTTGGCCTCGATGTCCTGCCGAGTCATGTCCCGCAGCACGCGCGCGGGACTGCCGACCACCACGCTCCCACTGGGCACCACCATGTTCTGCAACACCAGCGCGCCGGCACCGATAATGCAGTCATCGCCGATTCGTGCGCCATTGAGGACGATCGACCCCATGCCGACAAGCGTGTTGTTGCCCACCTCGCACCCATGAACGATGGCGCCGTGGCCGACGGTGACACCCTCCCCCAGCCTCACAGGATGGTCGGACGAGACGTGCACGACCGCGTTGTCCTGTATGTTCGTTCGTGCGCCGATCGTAATGGAGGCCATATCGCCCCGAAGCACGGCCCCATACCAGACCGAGCATCCCTCGCCCAGGCTCACGTCACCGGTTATCACTGCCGAGGACGCCATGTAGACGCCGTCAGAAATGCTCACGCGCTACCTCCTTCTCGCTGTCTTGCCAGACGAGCATAGGGTAAAACCCGCAAGGTCCAAGCCGACAGCTGAATATGGCCACCCTCTCGAAACAGAGGATGGCCACAGCAGCCACAGGAAGAACCGTCAGCCTGGTAGGGCGGCCCCGCTATGCCATGCCCAGAAGCATGCCGATCAGACGCACCAGCAGGGCCGCGACCCAAGCGATGGCGCACTGGAAGGCGACGATGCCAAGCGCCCAGCGCGTCCCCAGCTCGCGACGAACGGCCGCAACCGCCGCGACACATGGCGTGTAGAGCAGGCAGAACACCAGAAGGCCGTACGCCGTGACCGGCGTGAGCACGGACAGGAGGTCGGCGCTGGAGCTGAACAGCACGATGCAGGTCGACACAACCGTTTCTTTGGCCATGAACCCCACGATAAGCGACGTGACGATGCGCCAGTCCGCAAACCCGAGCGGGGCAAACAGCGGTGCGATCATGCCGGAGACCATCGCCAGCAGCGACTGCGCCGGATCGGTCACGAAGGCGAGCGTGGGACTGAAGCTCTTGAGGAACCACACGATGACGCTCGCGACGAAGATGACCGAGAAGGCACGCGAGATGAAGTCCTTTGACTTGTCCCAGACCAGGCGCGACACGCTCTTGAAGCCCGGCATACGGTAGTTGGGCAGCTCCATGACAAAGGGGACCGCCTCTCCCCTGAAGAGCGTGTTGTGGCTCACCCGTGCGGTCAGTATCGCCAGCATGACACCGATAAGGTAGAGCGAGACCGTCACTATGGCCGCCTGGTCGGGGAAGAACGTGTCCGCAAAGAAGCCGTAGATGGTGATTTTGGTCGTGCAGCTCATGAACGGGATGAGCATGATGGTGAGCTTGCGATCGCGCTCGGAGGGAAGCGTGCGCGTCGCCATGACCGCCGGTACCGTGCAGCCAAAGCCCATGAGCATGGGCACGATCGAGCGGCCCGACAGACCGAGGCGCCTGAGCAGCCGATCCAACACGAAGGCAACACGTGCCATATAGCCCGTATCCTCAAGCAGCGAGAGCAGGAAGAACATCGTCACGATGATCGGCAAAAAGACGATGACCGTTCCGACACCGCCTACGATGCCTTCGACCACAAGCGACGTCACCGCCTCACTGGCACCCCAAGAGGCAAGCAGCCCCGCAGCCACCGAGGCCACCGCATCGACGCCCAGCTGCATCAGATCCTGCAGAGGAGGGCCGATGACATGGAACGTAAGCCAGAACACCATGGCCATGATTGCGACAAACGAGGGAATCGCCGTCCAGCGTCCCGTCAGGATGCGGTCGATCTGCTGGCTGCGCTCGCGCTCGCGACTCTCGCGGGGCTTGGTCACGCATGCCGCGACGACCTTCTCGATGAACGAGAACCGCATGTCGGCGATAGCGGCGGCGCGGTCGAGCCCACGCTCCGACTCCATCTGGCTCACGATGTGCTCGATCCCGGCTATCTCGTTGCCATCAAGCGCAAGGGCCTCCGCGACCTGCCGGTCACCCTCGACGAGCTTGGTCGCTGCAAACCGCAGGGGAATCTGCGCACGTGCCGCGTGGTCCTCGATCAGGTGCATCACCGCATGCAGGCACCGATGCACCGCACCCCCATGATCGCTGGCGTCACAGAAGTCGAGACGGCCCGGTCGCTCCTGATAGGTCGCCACGTGCAGCGCGTGGTCGATGAGCTCGTCAACGCCCTCGTTGCGCACCGCCGAGATGGGCACAACGGGAATGCCAAGCATTCCCTCCATCTCGTTGACATTGATGAAGCCGCCGTTTCCCTGAACCTCGTCCATCATGTTGAGGGCCAGCACCATCGGGCGATCGAGCTCCATGAGCTGCATCGAGAGATACAGGTTGCGCTCGATGTTGGTCGCATCGACGATGTTGATGATGCCGCATGGACGCTCCTCGAGTATGTACTGACGGCTTACCAGCTCCTCCGGGCTATAGGGAGACAGTGAGTAGATGCCGGGAAGGTCGACGACGTCGGTGTTCGCGTGCCCACGAATCGCCCCATCCTTGCGGTCGACCGTGACACCAGGGAAGTTTCCGACATGCTGGTTGCTCCCTGTGAGCTGGTTAAAGAGCGTGGTCTTGCCACAATTCTGGTTGCCAGCCAGCGCAAACGTGATGGTCGTGCCCTTGGGCAGGGGATTCTCGTCGGCCTTGACATGATAGCGGCCGCCCTCGCCAAGACCGGGATGCTCGCGCGTGCTTGCAGCCGAGTCCCCTCGTTTCTCGACTGAGGCCGGAGACGCCAGCTCCACCTTGATCTTGCTCGCCTCTGCGACGCGCAGCGTGAGCTCGTAACCATGAATGAGAAACTCCATGGGATCGCCCAACGGCGCATACTTGATCAGCGTGATCTGAGCTCCCGGGATGACACCCATATCGAGAAAGTGCTGGCGGAGAGCACCGGAGCCTCCCACGGAAGTGATGACAGCAGTGTCACCAATCTCCACGCCTGACAACGTACCAGGCACCTTGCTTGCCATGCGACATCCCCCTAGATCTGCTGGCAATATACAACGGCCTCCATTGTAAGCGTTAGTTATCATTTGTGAATCGCGCTAGACTAGACCGATGGGTCCAAGCGTCGAGGAGGCCTCGTGCTGCCAGTCATCGTCATAGCCATCGCCGTGGTCGCATCGCTGCTCGTCTACGTGCGCGTGCGAGGCATCGTCTTTGCGGGTTGGACCGCAGCGGGTTGGACCGTCGTTCACGATGACGTGCAGGTCATGGGCGAGCGCATTCGCGTGCTCGATGTCGCGCACACGTACCAGTCGGCGACCTACCTCGATGATCGTTGGGCAGATCCCGTGTTTCCCTACCACTGGCTCTTTGACCACATGTTCGATGCGTGGCCAAACGGGGACGGGCCTCGTTCGGTCGCCGTCCTTGGTGGAGGAGGCTACGCGATTCCCAAGCACCTCGTGGCTCACCATCCACAGGTGGCACGTGTAGACGTGATCGAGATCGACCCGGCCATCGAGCGCATCGCCCGCAGGCACTTCTTTCTCGACCGCGCCGAGCGACTGTACGGCGTGCGCGAACGAGACGTACTGCACACGCACGTTGCCGAGGCGAGCACATGGCTACAGGAATGCGACCGCAGCTTTGACGCCATCATCAACGACTGCTTCTTTGGCCTGGCACCAGAACGAAAGCTGCTCGGCATCGATGCCGCACGTCTCATACGCCGCCACCTGAACGTTGGCGGGGTGTACCTCACCAACGTGGTCTCCGCACTAGAGGGGCCAAACTCCCAGAGGCTGTACGATGCCATAGACGCCTTGGGGAGCTCATTCACGCATATATGGGTATATCCCTGCGGCAGCAACAATCCCGTTGCCCTTGAGAACAACATCGTCATCGCCTCCGATGCCGCACACGAGTTTGACGGCGCCTGGGAATGGCCAACCGCATCTGATGAGGAGTGAGAGACTTGGACGCCACAATCCAGAGAATCGCCTGCGACGTTGCCCGCCAGTGCCATGCCGAGGCACTTGATCTGCTTCGCGAACTGGCGCGCATCCCTGCGCCATCGCATCACGAGGAGCGCCGCGCACGCTTCGTCTGTGACTGGATGGCTGCCAACGGCCTGTCAGACACCTTCATCGACGAGGCGAACAATGTCATCTGCCCCCTTGGAGACGATGGCACTCGCGACCTGGTCGTCTTTGCTGCCCACACCGACGTCGTCTTTCCCGATGAGGACGAGTTGCCCCTACATGAGGAAGACGGTCGGCTCTTTGCACCTGGCGTAGGCGACGACACGGCCAATCTCGTCTCGCTGCTCCTCGCGGCACGCCACCTCGCCCGCAACCCCTCGATTATGCCTGACGGCCTCGGCGTCTTGATCGTGGCAAACTCGTGCGAGGAGGGTCTGGGCAACCTCAAGGGGACCAAGGCGCTCTTCTTGGCATACGGGCATCGCATCAGGCGCTACTACTCCTTTGACCTGTACCTTCCCAGCTACATTGACGTTGCTGTCGGGTCGTGTCGCTGGCGCATCACGGTCTCCACGCAGGGTGGGCACTCGCTCAAGGACTTTGGTCGAGCCAACGCCATCGAGCGTCTTTGCGCCGTCGTGCAGGCACTCTATGCGATCGAACTGCCGACCGATGCCGTGTGCACCATGAATGTAGGCACCATTGGCGGCGGGACCACCGTCAACGCCATCGCCTCGCAGGCAGACTGCCTCTTTGAGTTTCGCTCGACCTCGGCAGCAGCACTCGAGCACCTCCAAGGATGCCTGGAGTGGACGATCGCGAAGTTCCAGAGCGATGAGGTGCGCATTACGGTCGAGAGCCTGGGAGTGCGGCCCGCAAGCGCGCCGAGCGGTGACGCGCAGCGGCGCATGAGCAGGCTCACCTACGACGTGTTGCAGGCGATCACGGGCGAGGAGCCGGTCTGCGAACCCGCATCGACCGACGCCAACGTCCCTCTCAGCATGGGAATCCCCGCGAACACGGTAGGCGCGGTACGCGGTGCGCTGCTGCACACGCGCGACGAGTGGGTGGACGGCAAGAGCCTCAAGGAGGGCCTGGCCGTCATCCTATGTCTCATGCTGTCACAGAACCAGCTCGCCTGAGCCGTGCATCGGGGACAGGCACCAGTGCACACGGGCGTGCATCGGGGACAGGCATCTACAGGGTTCTGCGGACCGCTTCCTTCCATCCCGCAAGATAGCCATCAACCTGCTCGAGCGGCATCTTGCGGTTAAAGACATCGTCGGTCGTGCGGAGCTGACGCAGCTCGTCCACGTCCTTCCAGTAGCCGACGGCCAAGCCGGCGAGGTATGCCGCACCCAGGCTCGTGGTCTCGATGTTCTGCGGTCGACGCAGCTCGCAGCCCAAAAGGTCAGCCTGGAACTGCATGAGGAAGTTGTTGCGGCTCGCCCCGCCGTCGACGTTCAGGGTCGTGATGGGTGCACCGGCATCGGCTTCCATTGCGCGAACGAGGTCGGCGGACTGATACGCGAGCGACTCGAGCGCCGCACGCACGATGTGAGCTCGGTTTGCACCACGCGTGAGACCCGTGATGGTACCACGGGCATCGGGTGCCCAATAGGGCGCGCCCATGCCCGTGAACGCGGGCACGATGTAGACGCCGCCGTTGTCGGAAACGCTCTGCGCCAAGTACTCGGTCTCGCCCGCATCGCGGATGAGCCCCAGCTCGTCGCGCAGCCACTGAATCACGGCACCCGCGACGAAGACGCTGCCTTCGAGCGCGTACTCGGTATGGTCCACGTCGGGAGCGCTCGCAGCGATGGTCGTCACCAAGCTGTTCTTTGACTCGCAGGCCTCCGCGCCGGTATGCAACAGGAGGAAACAGCCCGTTCCGTAGGTGTTCTTTGCCTGGCCTGCCTCAAAGCAGCATTGACCGAAGAGCGCCGACTGCTGGTCGCCCGCCACGCCCGTGATCGGAATGCCCGCCGGCACGCCCGGATAGCTCGTCTCGCCAAAGCTGCCCGACGACTTCCTGACCTCCGGCATCATGCTCGCGGGAATGCCAAACAGGTCAAGCAGCTCTTGGTCCCAGCAGCCCTCATGAATGTTGTAGAGCATGGTGCGACTTGCATTGGTGACGTCGGTAGCATGCACCAGGCCACCGGTCAGCACCCAGATCAGCCACGTGTCGACCGTGCCAAACAGCAGCTCGCCTGCCTCGGCACGCTCACGCGCCCTGGGGACGTTGTTCAGGATCCATGCGATCTTGCTCGCCGAGAAGTAGGCATCGGGAAGCAGACCCGTCTTTGCCTGAATCATCGAAGCGACGTCCGGGTCCCCGCACAGCTCGTCGACCATGCTGGCAGTGCGTCGACATTGCCACACGATGGCGTTCGAGACCGCCTCGCCTGTCGAGGGATCCCACACGATCGTGGTCTCGCGCTGGTTGTCGATGCCAATGCAGGCGATGTCGTCAGCCCCGAGGCCACGCCGCTGCAGCAGCTCCGTCAGGCTTCCCAGTTGCGAGAAGAGAATCTCCTGCGGATTGTGCTCGACCCAGCCCGGCTTGGGGTAGATCTGCGTGAACTCGCGTTGGACCACGTCGACCATGCTTCCGTCATGGTCGACGAGAACCGCGCGCGACGAGGTCGTGCCCTGATCGAGGGCCACGACGTACTGGTGCCTGGCTGCAGCGTCACTCATGCGAGGTACCCTTCCATCCAGCTCACGATGTCGTCATAGACGACCTGGCGCCCGCGCTCGTTGAGAATCTCGTGGCGCATTCCCGCGTACAGACGGCAGCGCACGTCGGTCACTCCCGCCGCATGTGCCAGGTCGGCAGCCTTGCTCACACCCTCGCCACACTCGCCCACCGGATCCTCGGTACCCGCGATATACAGCAACGGAAGGCCCTTGGGGTACGCAGCCACGCACTCAGGCGTGCACACCTCGCGAGTGAGGTCGGTCAGCGAGGCATAGCCGCCGGCGGTGAACATGAAGCCGCACTGTTCGTCGGCAATGTAGCGCTCCACGTTGTCGCGATTGTGGGACAGCCAGTCGAGGTCGGTCTCGGCGTCATCGATCTCCTGCGCATATGACCCAACGCCCAGCTTGTGCAGCAGCTTGCTGCGATAGTCACCTCCACGCACGCGTGCAATGGCGCGAGCGAGCGTGTTGGCCGCAGCGGACGTGCGCGGGGGCATGAAGCCGGTACCGCAGATGATGGCGCCGGAGAGCCCGTAGGCATGGCGCGCAAGGTAGGCACGCACGACAAAGCTGCCCATGGAATGGCCAAACAGGAACAGTGGGAGCTGCCTGTTGTAGGCGCCGTTGATACGGGCAAGCGCATCGGTGCGGACGCGATGCACGTCCTCGATCATGATGTCCTTGCCGCCATCGACAGGCAGATTGCCCCACTCGCTCTTCGAGGCAACACTCTCGCCATGACCAATGTGGTCATGCCCGTAGACCACAAATCCCTTTGTGTTGAGATAGCGGGCAAAATCGTCGTAGCGGCCAATGTACTCTGCCATGCCGTGGACGAGCTGCACGGCCGCCCGCGGTACCGTGCCCTCGTCTGGCCACCAGATATATCCATGCAGACGCGACGTCTTGTCGGAAGAGTCGCACCATATCGTTTCTCTTCGAACGTCCTCAGCCATCGGGTATTCCTCCGTTCAGGTCGCCAATCGTATAAACGGTACGACAGCAACCTGTATCGACCGTTGGCCATTCGCCAATCGGAGAACCCCCATCGGTGTACAAGGTGAACGGTCACAGCTGGCACACGAACGGTTGACTCCATGGCCGATACCTGTAACAAAAGGTAACAAGCAGATTACACTTGGTGACAATTTTCATTGCATTATTTATGCATATCCGCACAGAGGGTGAGGGTTTGTCAGCTCCCGCCCTTCTCCGCCGCGCCTTATGCATTCGTCAGAATATGCAGGCTTGAAAGACATTTGATGAGTGCGCTCGGCCGCCTTTCGTGCAGATGTCTTCTACGGACCGGCCATGGCCATCATCGCTTGGCGTCATTCCATCGCATCAGGGTCAACCGCATCGTCGCCCGCAGCATCGGTAGGCTCGGCAACACCGTCCTCGGCCTCGCGGACCTCCAGCTCGCGCTGTTCGGCAGCCTCGGCAAATGCCGCCTTCATGGTCTGGTTTCCCCATGTGAGACGCTTTACCGTGAGCTTCTCTCCGCGCTTGCTTGCAGTGCTGAGATGGCTTGCCGCCGTTCCCAGCTGCTTCTTGAGGTCCTCGAGCTTCTTTATGATGGCATCGATGTCGTTCGCGGCACGCTCGTAGTTGTTGGAAGCGCGCTGGTAGTCGTTCTCGATACCCTGGACCAGGCCTTTGAGCTTGTCCTCGAAGCCTGTCACGTCAAGCTCCTCGCGACGGGCCCGCTCGAGCTGCATGCGATACGGATGCGCCGCGAGCGCCGCCGCCTTGAGCAGGCCGATGATGGTGGTGAAGCACTGAGGCCTGACCACGAACATCTTGGGATAGTGCCACGAGACGTCCGCGATTCCTGCGTTGTAGAAGTCGTTGTTGGGGTCAAGCGTCGAGACGAGCACCGCGTACTCGCAGCCCTTCTTGGTACGGTCAGCGTCGAGCTTCTTGAAGTGGTCCTCGTTGCGCTTGCGGTTGGCCGCCGACGACTGCTCCTCCTCGTTCTTCATCTCGAACATGATGGAGAACAGTTCGTTGCCGTCCTCATCAAAGTCGCGGAATATGTAGTCTCCCTTGGTACCCTCGACGGCTTCGTTGTCCTTCTCGAACACCGCACGGGGATATGCCTGCATGCGAATGCGATTGAACTCGCTCTCGCAGTGACGCTCGAGCGACTCGCCCACGAGCTTCGTGGAGAGGCTCATGCGGTAGTTGCGCAGACGCTCGATGTCGCTGCGATAGCGCGCTATCTGTTCGTCACGCTCTGCCAGCTGCTCCTCGTTGCGTTTTGTCAGCTCCGTCTCTTGGCGGGCCATCTCCTCGCGAAGCGACGCCTGCGTCTGTTCGTTGCGCGCTCTCTCGATTTGCAGCTGCGACTCGAGCTCGCCCTTGCTGCGTTCGAGCTCTGCCGTGGCCTCGAGCAGCTCGGCCTTGCCCTGCGCACGGAGCCTCTCCTCCTGGGTGCCAAGCTGCGCCTTGAGGGTCGCGATCTCGCTGTTGAGCGCCGCCTCGCGCTCACGAGCCTGCATTGCCTCCTCCTGCGCCTTCTGGCGCTGGCGGTCAAGCTCCACACTGGCCTTGCGCTGATCCTCCGCACGGGCCTCCGAAGACGCCGCGCGCTCGCGCTCGACAGCCAGCTCTTGATCGCGCACCGCGGCATCGAGCTTTGCCTGCATGCGCGCGATCTCCTCACCTGCAGCGGCATGCTCGCGCTCGACGGCCAGCTTGCGCTCGCGCTCCGCGGCATCGAGCTGAGCCTGCAACTGCACGAGCCGCTCCTTTTCACGTGCGACCCGCTGGTCGGCCTCCTGGCGCTCCTCGGCGCGGGCGTTCTGCACCTGCGCCTCATGCAAGTGTCCCATCTCGGCAAGGCGAGCCTCGAGGTCATGCTCAAAGAGCTCGTCTCTCAGCTGCCGCGTCAAATCCTCCACCTGGGATGGATCGACCTCGATCGCTTCACCGCAATTAGGGCAGATAATCCTCGCCATGGGTCCTCCTCGCATGCCAAAACACCGTCTGGGCAAGGTATCACCCTGCCCAGACAAGAATGCATGCTCCTATGATAGCCCGCAAACAGCGGGGCCAGGCTCATCCGCTAGTCAAGCCGCGCCAAAGCCTGCTCCACATCGGCGATGAGGTCCGCCGAGTCCTCGAGACCGCAGGACAGACGCACCATATTGGGCATGACGCCTGCTGCGACCAGTTCGTCGTCAGTCATCTGACGATGCGTGGAACTCGCCGGATGCAGGCAGCAGGTGCGTGCATCGGCCACATGCGTCTCGATCGCCGCGACCTTGAGCCCCGCCATGAACTTCTCGGCTGCCGCGCGTCCACCGGCGACGCAGAAGCTCACGACACCGCAGCCGCCATGGGGCAGGTACTTCTGCGCAAGGTCGTAGTACTTGTCTCCAGCAAGGTTGGGATAGCTCACGCTCTCGATGCGCGGATGTGCCTGCAGGAACTCCGCCAGGGCCTGGCCGTTGGCACAGTGGCGCGGCATGCGCACGTGGAGGCTCTCGAGACCGAGGTTGAGGTAGAAGGCGTTCTGGGGGCTCTGGATCGAACCAAAGTCACGCATGAGCTGGCTGGTAGCCTTGGTGATGAAGGCGCCCGCCTGGCCGAACTTCTCTGCGTAGACGATGCCGTGGTAGCTCTCGTCAGGCGTGGTGAGACCGGGGAACTTGTCGGCATGGGCCATCCAGTCAAAGTTTCCCGAGTCGACGATGGCGCCACCCACACCCACACCGTGGCCGTCCATGTACTTGGTGGTGGAGTGCGTCACGATGTCGGCGCCCCACTCGATGGGACGGCAGTTGACAGGGGTCGGGAAGGTGTTGTCCACGATCAGGGGCACGCCGTGGTCATGTGCTGCCTGCGCGAACTTCTCGATGTCGAGCACGGCAAGCGCGGGATTGGCGATGGTCTCACCCACCACGCACTTGGTGTTGGGACGGAATGCCGCGTCGAGCTCCTCGCGCGTGCAGTCGGGACTCACGAAGGTGGTCTCGATGCCCATCTTCGCCATGGTCACTGCGAGCAGGTTGAAGGTGCCGCCGTAGATGGCAGAGCTGGCGACCACGTGGCTTCCCGCCTCGGCAATGTTGAACACCGCGAAGAAGTTGGCAGCCTGCCCAGAGCTGGTGAGCATGCCGGCGGTTCCACCCTCAAGCGCCGCGATCTTTGCCGCCACCGCATCGTTGGTGGGATTCTGCAGGCGCGTGTAGAAGTACCCCTCCTCCTCGAGGTCAAAGAGCTGGCCCATGTGCTCGGAGGTGTCGTACTTGAAGGTCGTCGACTGGACGATGGGCAGCTGGCGCGGCTCCCCATCCCCGGGCCTGTAGCCCGCCTGTACGCAGTTGGTGCCGATTCCATAAGCCATGGTGAACTCCCTCGTATTGGACTTTCTTGACAGTCATTAAGGGTAGCGCACTGAGGGGCCGTGAGAGAGCGACATTTGCGCGCCACGCCGCGACAGACAGCCCGCCGGCGGCGGCTCCGGTGGCACGCCCGGCACCATTTTGGAGTCAAAGATTGGCGCCGGGCTATCCCAACAGCTCCCGCAGTCGCACGAGAAGGCCTTCCTGAGACACCTGCGACACGGCGAAGGCCGCATCGACCTTGGCAAAGGCTGCGGCATCGGAGGCACCCAGACACTGCCCCGCGGAACTCATGGCGCATTGTGCACAGTCATAACAGCTCATGCGCGGTAGTTCCGGCAGGGGTTGGCCAGCGTCCTGCGCCGTCTCGCGCTCCACCTGCTCACGGAAATCCCCAGGATAGAGCGACTCGATTAGTCCGAGCGCCTCGTCCCTGCCGCTTCCCAGGGACCTCCAGTATGCATAGTCGCCCATCGCCTGCCAAAAGAGCGACGCAGGCGGGCTTGTCACCAGCGAAAGGCGATTGAAGCCTCGCCTGGCCGCCCCAAACTCCCCGCGTGCGATGTGCACCGATCCCCACAGGTAAGGCAGCCAGGTCCTAAAGCCCCGCAGCGGGCGGTCGTGGCTCGCGACGATTGGCAGGGAGCCCTCCCCCTCCGCGCGCAGAAATGCCTCCTGCTGCTCTGCGGTCAGGTTGGGATAGGAGGAGAAGGCCTCGGAGAAGGCCTGACGGATTCGTATGCGCTCATAGGAGTCTGGGGTCTGGCACTCGGCCTCGCTCATGCCCGGCACGATGATCTGGCAGGCGTTAAACCCCAAGTGGGAGTTATCGCGCACCAGCGGTGAGAAGCCTTCCTTGGCAAGCGTTGAGACCATGCGCCTCAGCAACGCCGCATTGGAGCACCCCTCGTCAGGATCCCAGGGGACGTATTCCCACCCCGGCTTACCCGTTAGCAGGGTGATGGGATAGACGCCAGCCCCATTGACCAGCATGCCCCGCCGATTCGCCTCGTCCCGTGCCTCCTCGGCGGACGCCAAGCGGCTGATTCCGGTGAAGCCCTCGATCGAGCGCCCTTGGAAGGCTTCGGTCAGGGTACGCTCCACCGCGATCGCCATCGAGGGGTGAGCGCCAAACCTGACGCCGAACGTTCCCCGCGTTGAGTCCGTAATGGCAGTTGCCACCACGGGATATCCCCTGCCAAGCGACCCATCGAACACATTGACCCGATATCTGCCGTCCGCCTCGATGCGGTCGATGAGGGCACCCACGCTCCACGCCCGCAGCTTCTCGCGCGGAATGCGCGGCATGACCACCTCCGAGTCGACGACCTTGAGCATGACGTGGCGCTCGAAGATTTCGGAAAACCCCTGGACGAGACACTCCTCGAGGGTGTTTCCCGCGCACATGCCGTTAGTGCCGTATACCCGCCGATAGAGCGCGGGAGGCAGCCACCTCAGGCGGCCCGTCCCGAGGTCGGCGAAGGGCACCTCTACCACCAGGTCATCCTCGCGGCGGTATTCGGCACGTGAGAACTCCCTCACCAGCTTGAGCTTCTCTGCGTCGGTCGTGCACCCCCAGCTCTCGAGCCATCCCTCGATCGCGGGGTCATGCCGGGCAACGAGCTCGGTAGCAGGCACCATGCGTTCGTCAGGGAAATCGTAGAAGCCGTAGGAGGCGAAGCTCTTCTCGATATGCGTGCGATACCCCAAGCCCTTGTTCTGGATGCGCTCCATGAGCTCTGCGTAACCGCTCGCCAAGGCGTATTCCCTGCTTGTTCCCTTGCCGTTGGCGCTGAGGGTCGTGCCCACGACGCTTACGCTGTTCGACCATGTCCCGTCAAACTGATGCGACGTCCAGGTGACGTCGGTCTCGATGCCCATCGAGGCGAGCCTGGAACGTATGGCTTCAACCGTTTGCCGCGGGTCGCGGTCCTTGTGCTTGGAATAGTCCGATGCGTCCATGATCGTCCTCCTGACGCAGACACCTGTCGCCTCATCGCGCCCGTGCAGCCACGGGAGAAGGTGCACAGGACAGGTGTGATGTGATATCGAGAGCCGTACTGTCAAATACGGCCAAGCGGTTCGCTCAAAGCAACAAGACACTATACCCTACCTGCGGTTTTCACAGTTTCTCCCCATAAGACCTGCGTTTACGTCGCAAAATGGGTAGACTTTGCGCTCAGTGTTTTGCGTTACCGAAAAAACCAGCCTTCCGTGACGGAAAGGATTGACAATGAAGCGTGAGTACTATAACCAGCACAGTGACATCCTCAACGAGGACATGTCCATGATCGTGTACGGCGAGGGCGGCTACCCCGTCATCGCCTTCCAGGCACAAGATGCCAAGAGCAACAACTTTGAGGACTTTGGTATGATCGACGTCCTCGCCCCCTTCATCGACGAGGGCCGCATCCAGGTCTTCTCCGTCGACAACCTCGACGAGCAGAGCTGGTCCGACCAGGGTGGCGACAATGGCGCACGTGCCTGGCGCCAGGAGCAGTACTTCCAGTTTGTGACCGACGAGCTGGTCCCGCGCGTCCGCGCTTGGAACAACTCCGACCGTCGTCCCCTTGCCGTGGGCTGCAGCATGGGTGCCACCCATGCCGCCATCGCGGCGCTGCGCCGTCCGGACCTCTTCCAGGGCTGCATCGCACTCTCTGGCGTGTACCGCACGAGCTTCTTCTTTGGCGACTGGATGGACGAGAACCTCTACAACAACGACATCCCCGCCTTCCTGACCAACATGACCACCGACCACCCCTACGTTGACCTGTACAACCAGCGTCAGCTGGTCATGTGCGTCGGCCAGGGTGCCTGGGAGGAGGGCGTCGATGACCTCCGCTACATCGATGACCAGCTCAACCGCCTGGGCGTGAACCATTGGTGCGACTTCTGGGGCACCGACGTCAACCATGACTGGCCCTGGTGGCGCAAGCAGATGCCGTACTTCATGAACGAGGTCCTGAACGACATCGACGCACAGAACGCCACCGCGGAGGTCAAGGACGAAGCTCAGGTGATCGAGGAGGAGCCCAAGCCCGCCGCCAAGAAACCGGCTGCCAAGCGCACCACCACGCGCAAGGCTGCCACGACCAAGGCTGCTGCAACCAAGACGACTACCGCAAAGGCCACGACCACCAAGGCCGCTGCAACCAAGAAGACCGCCGCAGCCAAGACCACTACCACCAAGGCTGCTACCACCAAGAAGACCACGGCCGCCAAGACGACCGCGACCAAGGCAGCAACGGCCAAGACCACGGCTGCCAAGACGACTGCCGCGAAGAGCACGACCACCAAGGCCACTGCCACCAAGACGGCCGCCAAGTCCACCACGACAAAGGCGACCACAGCCAAGACCGCCGCGGCCAAGACCACGACGCGCAAGACCACTGCACGCAAGACGGCTGCCAAGAAGGACGACGCAACCGAGTAGCAGAGGCACGGGGTGGCCCTTCGTCACCACCATTGCAGCAGACACCTTATGCGGGCGTGTCATGGGACCTCGGTCTCGCGACACGCCCGATTCTTGTTTCACATGCCTGCAACCTTTGAGCGCTACCATATGTGCACCAACTTCGATATCCCACATGAAAGGACGCTCCCATGAACGTCGTCTTCATATCGCCGCAGTTCCCCGACACCTACTGGAACTGGTGCGACCGCCTGCGCGCCAACGGCGCCACGGTGCTCGGCGTCGGCGACACGCCCTACGACGCGCTGGCCGACGAGGTCCGCCGCTCGCTCGACGAGTACTACTGGGTGCCGAGCCTGGAGGACTACGACCAGGTCTTCCGCGCCGTGGCCTACTTCAGCTGGAAGTACGGCAAGGTCGACTGGGTCGAGTCCCAGAACGAGTACTGGCTGTCGCAGGACGCGCGCCTGCGCGACGACTTCAACGTCGCCACCGGCGCCGGCTCCGAGCAGATGGCGCTGTGGCAGTCCAAGGCGGCCATGAAGCCGCTCTACGCCGCGGCGGGCGTCCCCACGGCGCGCCAGGTCATGGTCGCCGACCCCGACGAGGTGAGGGCCTTTG
>JAGAVX010000126.1 GCA_017941705.1 Atopobiaceae bacterium | reverse complement strand
GTGCCATCGGAAGCCAAGACTTCCGATGGCACAAAAGGTGCCGGGGAGCTCTGTGCCACGATACATGAACCTCGCCGGGTGGTGCCTATACGCTGACCTCTCCCGCAAGCACGCGACGGTAGTCCTCGAGGTTCTTTTGCAGCAGGCCCGGGGTGTCGAGTTCGTAAGGGCATCTGCTCGCACAGCGTCCGCAGTGCAGGCAGCCTTCGACCTTTGCCATCTCCGCCTGCCAGTGATCGTTCAACCAAGAGGCAGAGGGAGCGCGGCGCAGCATGAGGCTCATGCGTGCGCACTGATGGATGGTGATGCGTACCGGGCAAGGCTCGCAGTAGCCGCAACCACGACAGAAGTCGCCCGACAGCTCCTCCTGTTCGCGTTCGACGAAGGCCTTGATGTCACCCGAGTAGCTTGGGGTCTCATCCATGAACGAGAGCCATTCGTCCAGCTCGTGCTCGTGCTGGATGCCCCAGATGGGAAGCACGTTGTCGAACTGCGTCATGAATGCCATCGCAGCGGTCGAGTTGGTGATGAGCCCGCCCGCGAGGCCCTTCATGCAGATGAAGCCCACCTGGCGCTCGCGGCAGAGCCTCACCAGCTCTATCTCGCGCGGGCCAGCCAGATACGAGAACGGGAACTGCAGCGTCTCGTACAGCCCGCTTTCGACCGCCTCGAAGGCGACGCCGATCTTGTGGGCCGTGATGCCGATGTGCCTGACCTTGCCCGCCTCCTTGGCCTCAAGCATGCACTCGTACATGCCCGTCCCGTCGCCCGGGCGGTACACCTGGTCGGCGCAGTGGAACTGATAGATGTCCACATGGTCGGTGCGCAGAAGCCCGAGCGACGTCTCGAGTTGCTCCTTGAACTGCTCGGGCGTCTTTGCCATGGTCTTGGTGGCAAGGTAGATGCTATCGCGCACGCCCTCAAAGGCGAGTCCCAGCTTCTTCTCGCTGTCCGAGTAGCCGCGTGCGGTGTCAAAGAATGTCATGCCTCCATCGCGCGCCTTGCGCAGGATGGGTATCGCATCCTCGACACTGCGTCGTTGGATGGGCAGCGCGCCAAAGGCGTTCTGCGGTGTGGTGATGCCGGTCGTGCCTAGTGTGACGGTTCTCATAGCGTCCCCCTCGCTTTGCCATCACATGCTGATATGACAAGTGCCTGCGAGCCTACTCGCCCTTTGCCTCGATCTTGCGCAGCGCCAGGATCATGAGTGCCGTACCGCATATGGACGAGACCGCACCGACTCCCAGGACGGCGCGGACCGGCAGCAGCGTGAACAACCAGCCACCAAGGAAGCTGGCAAGCAGGCCGCCCACGGAGCTCGCTGCGGCGAACACCGCCTGTCCCTTGTTGCGATCCTCCTCGGCCACGTGTTCGTTGGCAAAGTAGACGGTTGCGGGAACGAGCGCCGCGTAGCTCACCATCTGCAGCGCCATGGCGCCGTAGAACATCGGAACGCTGGTCGACGCGAACGTGATGACATGCTTGATGGAGTACAGGACCGAGGCGATCACGAGGATCTTGTTGACTCCGAGCTTGTTCAGGATGAACGAGAAGCCGAACATCGTGGGCAGCTCGAGCATGGCGGCAATGAACAGCGCGTTGCCCTGCACGGTCTCGATGTTGGAATCAACGAACATGCCGATGACCTTGGCCATGTAGGTATTGATGATGAAGTGGCAGAAGTACATCAGGATGAGTGAGGCCACGACGAGCGTCACGTCGCGGTACTTTCCAAAGAACTGGAACATCGAGATGCTCTCGGCGGCGGGCTCGTCATCGTCGTAGGTCTCGATGTCGACGGAGACGTCGGGCATCAGCATGATGGCGCCGAGAGTGAGCATGGCGGCCACGATGATGTAGACCGGAAGTGCGCCCTTGCCAAACGCCGACCACAGGCGTCCCACGATGTTGGAGCCCACGGCATAGGCGGCCGAGCCAAGTCCGCGGCACAGGCCGTAGTTGATGATGCCGCCTTCCTTCTCATAGATGAAAGCCATGCCGTTGAGCAGGGGCATGCCTATCGATGCGCTCATGAAGGCAATGATGACCACCGGAATGATGATGGGAGAGCCGTTGGGCAGCATCGTCATCACGGCGGAAAGGACGATGGTCACGATCATCGACGCCGCGATGAACAGCTTCTGCGTGATCTTCTGCGACTTGTCGACGAGTGCGCCCGCCGCGGGTCCAGCAAACACGCCGAGCAGGCTGATGGCGGTGATGACCATGCCGGTAGTCCCGTCATCAAAGCCGCTTTGTGACAGGAAGTTGTACGCATAGCCCAAGGTCCCGCAGACCAGCAACAGGTAGCCGATGTTGACGAGCGCGTACTTGAGATTGAGGTGTTCGAGCTTCATGGCAAACCTCCAAACAGAAAGGTGACCTGTCAAGTATGCCACCAATCAGGTTTGCCGATTGCCGCTAGCTTGCCTAGCGTGTTCATGCACGCGACGTGCGGGGAGCGCCTGTCCACCGCACCGCCTCCTCCTCGCGCCGTAGCGCCTATCGTTTGAAGCGCATGACGGCGGTCTGGCCGGCAGGCGGGTCTCCGGCGAGCTGCTCATAGGGGATGACCGCACCCTCGCCATACAGCTCGATGGCCTCCTCGTCTTTAGAGGGAACGTGGGTGCGCTCCCACTTGTCGAGGAGGATGTCGCGCGGGACCGAGTGCACCTCCCACATCTGCGAGAGCGTGTCGAGCGCACGGCGTTCGTCACGGTCCTCAAGCCCTCGCGAGGCAATCGAGGCAAGCTCGTTCGCGATTTGGGTGATGGGTCTGCCATAGACGCGTGCGGCCCATCCGAGTTCGCGAAGGTCATGCCATGCGCGCTCTACCGCATCATCAGACATCTCGTCCATGTTCAGCAGCTTGCAGACGCTCTCGCGCTCCGCGGCGCTTCCGGAGACGCCCTTTGCGAGGAGGGCGTAGGCGACGGCCAAGCGTGGTGGCAGCGAGTCGGCACAGCAAATCTCAAGCCGCCCATTCCAACGTACGTCAGGCATGATCGTTCGCAGGAGGCGCCGCGCCTCGCTGACGCTAAGGTCGCGTTCCTCCATGACGCGGGCGCAGGTGTTGGAGCCCGTCGAGAACGTCAGATGATCATCGCTGACAAAGAGGATGGGGCACACTCCCTCGACCCAGCTCTCGTAGGCTGCAAAGCCGAACCCAGGTGCAAAGGTCCCTGGGACGAGGCCGCAACGTGTCGGGTCAACCTGGCTCCACACGAGCGACCTTGCCATGCGCGGGGTCTGGCGCGGGCCAGAGCCGCGAAGCCTAAGGCTGTTGTCGGTGAGAAACGCAATGACAGGGGAGAGTGCCGCAAAGATGCGGTACGAAGTGACGGCGTCCTGCTCATGCGCGTCGAGTGGCAGGCTGATTCGAGTGGATGCCGTGCAGCGCATCGCATCGCGCGCGTAGCGACCCGTGTGAGAGAGATAGGTGTTGAGCAGGGCTTGGCTCGAAAGGGGGAGCGGCACGACGTCAGACGGTGACGCGACGCTTGGATTGTAGCCTTGGGCAGTGAGCTCGTATGAGAGCCCGAGTCGCTTGCAGGCCAGGTGCACATGACGGTCGAAGACACGGATGGCGTCGAGCAGGCGCAGAGGGGAGGACGAGGGTCCCACGCGCAGCCTGACCTGTCCTCCGCTGCCCAGGGTCGCACGCAGGTCGATGGGGGCGTCCTGTCCCTCGATCACGAGTGTACCACTGATGCCGACCAGGTGGTCGTCTATCACGAGCCTTCCACCCTGGTAGGTCTCTGTGAGCTCGGATAGGAGCCTCTCGATTCCGGTGTCACCCTCAAAGGGAACCGAATCACCGGACGAGCGCTTTGTCAGGATGCGCTCGAGAGTGATGGTCATGCCGCCTTGGGGCTGGGCGACGGAGCGGGCGATTGCCGAGCCATCGATGACCGAGAGGAGGGTTTCCCGGTTGAGGAGAAGGCGTTCGCGTTGTTCGTTCGTGCGTATCCTTGTGTGTTTTGCCATGCCCGTCACGTTACCTTGGTGCGATGTTTGGATACTTTGTTGTTAGTATGCCCCATCGTCTGTTTGGTTAGAATGAAGACCTGGAGACAGTTTTCGTTTTTTGCCCACTGCCTGTCTTTGGGGAGGAAGAATGCCTCAGGCAAAAGGAAACAAAAACGCAGCCAACAAGGTGCCGTACAAGGTAGTTGCCTCGCCCTCCGGCACGACCTCAATGCCCAAGCAGGGTGGCGATGACAACGACCAGGCACGCAAGGGCGCCATATTCCTCGGTGCCGTTGTCATTGCGTACATCGTATATCTCGTGCTTACCGGTCAGATGGCAACGTTTCTCGAGGCGCTGTCGAATGTCGACACCGGCTGGGTCATCGGTGCTGCGATCTGCTATGTGTTCTACTTCATCTTTGGTGTCATCGCCTACGCGATTGCCGTGTATCTCGATCACGACTCTCCCGTGGGCATCCTCGACCTCATGAGCGTTGAGGCATCCGGCATCTTCTTTGGCAACCTCACGCCCATGATGGCGGGTGCGGTGCCCTCGCAGATCTACCGGCTCACGCGCACCGGGCTCGACGTCGGAGAGGCGAGCGCCACACAGTTCACGCGCTTCATCATGTTCCAGCTTGCGGTGGTGCTCTTCGCTGCCATGATGCTTGTCGCCAAGCTGCGCTTCTTCTTTGATGCGTACGGCAATATCGTCGTGCTGAACCTTGTGGTGTTTGGCGTTCACCTGCTCGAGTGCATCGGGCTCTTCGTGATCTGCCTGTGTCCCGGCGTTGTCATGCGCTTTGGCAACTGGGCCATCGAGTTCCTCTCGCGCCATGGGTGGCTCAAGGATCGCGCCCATTGGGACGAGATGGTCAACGTGCAGGTCATGGAGTTCTCGCAAGCCTTTAAGCACGCCGCCAAGGACCTGCCGTCCATGGGTTTGACGCTGCTTGTCACGATGGCGCAACTTGCGAGCCTGTACATGATTCCGTGGTTCGTGCTCAACGCCTTTGGAAAGCACGGCGACTTTCTCGAGTGCCTCGCTGCCGGGTCAATGGTGCAGATGGTTGCCTCCGCGGTACCGCTGCCTGGTGGCACGGGTGGCGCCGAGGGTGGCTTCGTGATGTTCTACCGCCACATGTTTGGCGAGGCGACCTCCGCAGGCTTCCTCATCTGGCGCATCGTGACCTTCTTTGCGCCCACCATCATTGCCGCGCCGCTGTTGGGGCTGTCAACGCGCAACCGCTCGGTGAGCATCTATCATCGCGTGCAGCGGATCAAGCATCGTCTCAAGGCCCTGCGTGCCGGGTCCGTGTCTCGAGGTGGCTCGGGGTCGAGCGGCGGTGTCAAGGTCAGCGGAAAGACCGCCGACCGTCTTGCCGACCGGCACGAGAAGAAGCAGTAGGAAAGTTTGCATCTAGTGTGGTTCAAGGGACACGCCCCTAGCCAACAGAACTGTTGGCTAGGGGCGTGTCCCTTGAACCACATTTCGTTCGAGACGTACGTTCGATTGCTAGCCGATCAGGTCGGCGTAGACGGCTGATGCCACGTTTGCCATCGCGTCCAGCGCCCCTTGCTCGTAGTAGGTGTCGTCACCGCCGCAGAGTACGACCAGCACGAAGGGGTGGTCGCCTTCGACGATGCCTCCGTCGTGGCGCACGAGGGTGTGCGTGCCGGTCTTGTGGGCAAACGAGGTGCCCTCCGGCAGACCGTTCTTGATGCCGCACCAATCCTCCTGCTGGCGCAGCGCCTCCAGGACCAGCGCGCTTGAGTCGGCGTCGACAAAGGTCCCCTTGTAGACCCTGCGCATGAGCTTGGCCATGTCGCTCGCGCAGGTGTAGTTGTCGAGGCCTGCGGCGATGGCGTCGTAGTCCATCATGTGCCGATTGAGCTCGGTCTGCTTGAGCTTGAGGCGCTTGGCGTCTTCGTTGATCGCATCCATGCCAACGGCGTCGATGAGGATGTTGGTGCCCGTGTTGTCGCTCACGTTGATCATGCGCATGAGGATCTCACGATAGGTGACCTCGGCGCCGGCACCCAGCTCGCAGAGCGTTCCCGTGCCGCCCACGATGTCGGAGCCCTTGAGCGTGTAGGTGTCGTCCAGCGAGAACGCGCCTGCCTTGACCTGCTCGAGGAAGGCATGGGCGATGAGCATCTTGATCATGCTGGCGGACATCACCCGCGTGTCGCTCTGGTATCCCGCGACCGCGCCGGTGGGCAGGTCGATGACCGAGACATAGATGGGCATGCTTGTGTTTGCGGCGACTCCCTCGATGCTTGCGTTGAGCTTCTTGGCGAGCTTCTCACGTGCCTTCTGGGCCTTGTCCTTGTCTCCCTGCTTCTTGCTGGCATCCTTGTCCTTGGACTCGTCAGCGGTGTCTTCGTCTTCGTCTTCCGGTTTGGAGTTGTCGGCAGCGCTCT
This sequence comes from Atopobiaceae bacterium, assembly GCA_017941705.1. Taxonomy (GTDB): domain Bacteria; phylum Actinomycetota; class Coriobacteriia; order Coriobacteriales; family Atopobiaceae; genus UBA1367. The sequence goes on along the minus strand of JAGAVX010000126.1, from coordinate 9,497 downwards.
CGCCCTGCGTCTCGGTTGCGCTCTCCTGAGCGGTGTCGGGTTTGGCGTCTTTGCCAGCGCATGCGCATAGCGTGGTGGCCATGACCACTGCGCATATGCAGGCAAACAGGCCGATGGCTCGATAAGCTCGGGTGATACGGTTCTGGTCGTTCACGGATACCCCCTTCGAGGTTCGTGTGGTGGATGCATGCTTGCAAAAAGCGCCCCTTTGCCCGCAATGGGCTTTTGGGGCGCTCGGTCGTTGTGAGGCAGTGTCTACTGCGTCAGACCCTTGGCGCGCTCGAGACGGGCGAGCACGTGCGCGCGCCCTGCCAGGGCGAGCGTCTCGCCGATGCCGGGCGATGCCGCACCACCGACCACGGCAACGCGAATGGGCTGGAACACCTTTCCCTTGCCCATGCCAAGGCGCTCGGGAAGCGGCTCGAGGGCTGTCTCGATCGCCTCGGGCGTCCATGCGTCCTCGTCGAGCACCTCGAGCGCCTCGATGGCGGTGTCGAGAGCGTCCGAGGCACCGGCCTTGCCGAGCCATTTCTTGACGGCCTTCTCGTCGTACGCAAGCTCGTCGTCTGCGGTGTAGAGATAGCGTGCCTGCTCGACGACGTCGGCTGAGAGCGTCGTGCGGGGCTTGAGCGCCGAGGCGAGCAGGTCGTACCATGCCGCATCATGCGTGCACTCGCCCACAGGCTCAAAGTCGGCTGCGTGCAGCTGGGGGATGAGCACGGTGTCGGCAAACTCCTCGTCGCTCATGGCGTGGAGGTACTCGGCATTGATGAAGTCGAGCTTCTTGGGATCCATGATGGCAGGGTTCTTTGACACGTGGTCGAGGCTGAACTCGCGCGCAAGGCGCTCGCGCGGGATCACCGTCGACTCGCCATCGGGCGACCAGCCCAAAAGCGAGAGATAGTTGACGAAGGCATCGGAGAGGTAGCCGGCGTCACGATACTCCTCGACGCTCGTGGCTCCATGGCGCTTGGAGAGCTTCTTGCCATCGGCGCCAAGGATCATCGAGATGTGCGCAAAGGTGGGCGTGGGGGCGCCGAGTGCCTCGTAGACCATGATCTGGCGCGGCGTGTTGGACAGGTGGTCATCGCCACGGATGATGTGGGTGATGCCCATGCGTGCGTCGTCCACCACGGTGGCAAAGTTGTAGGTGGGCGTGCCGTCGGAGCGGAAGATGATGAAGTCGTCAAGCTCACGGGCATTGAAGGTCACGTCACCATGCACGGCGTCGTGCACGACGACGTCTCCGCGGTCGAGCGGCACCTTGATGCGGATGGTGTAGGGCTCGCCTGCGTCAACGCGGGCCTGAGCCTCGGCGGGGTCGATGTCGCGGCAGGTGCGCTGGTAGCCTTGGAAGGGGTCCTTGCGCTCCTGGGCGGCCTTGCGGTCGGCCTCGAGCTTCTCGGGCGTGCAGAAGCAATAGTAGGCCTTGCCCTCGGCGACCAGTCGCTCGGCAGCCTCGCGATACAGGGGCAGGCACTCGGTCTGCCAGTAGGGGCCATACTCGCCGCCCACCTCGGGACCCTCGTCCCAGTCGAGGCCGAGCCAACGCATGGCGCGCAGGATGACCTGCGTGTTCTCATCGGTCGAGCGGGTCGGGTCGGTGTCGTCGATGCGCAGGATGAACGTGCCACCGTTTGCACGGGCGAAGGCCCAGTTATAGATAGCGGTGCGCGCCCCGCCCACATGGAGCTTGCCGGTGGGGGAGGGCGCAAAGCGCACGCGTACGGGGGTAGTGCTGTCAGTCAAGGTAGTGCCTCTCTATGTGGTTTGCAATCAACCCATTCAGTATAGACGAGCTGACGGGCGCGGGAGTCAATGAGCACCGTATGGGTGCATTCGTCACAAACCAGAGTTGGCGATGCGAAGCCCATTCAATTTTGAAAAGTATTTGAAAATAATCATAGAAAATAGAAAGCGGTTTAAAAATAGCGCCTGTGGGCATAGACTACCTGCACGACTTATGCCGCAGCAGCGGCTGGACGAAGGAAAGAAGGAACCATGGCAGAAGTTGCAGTGCTCAAGGGCGCGAGGCGGGATGGATTCATTACCGCCCACGACCTCTCGCTGCGAGACGTGCGCATGAAGGCTTATGAGCATGTGAACCTAGATCTTGCCCAGGGGAAGGCTCATGCCATCTGCGCAGAGAACAAGGGAGGCAAAACCGAGCTCTTGCTCACCATTGCCGGACGCATGCATCCCAGCTCCGGGGAGTGCACCGTTGACGGAAACGATGTCCGAACGCTCAGGGGCATGGTGGCGACGAGCAGGGAAACCAGCCTATCGTTCTTCGAGAACGTCAACGACGTCGAGCGCGTGTTGCGTGTGCGCACCATTGCCTCGGCCGAGTTGGGCCTTGCGGGGCGCCGTTCGAACGCCAAGGCAACCGAGGAGTTCCTCGCCGAATGGGATCTGCTCGATTTCGCGAACTCGATCATCGAGGAACTGCCGCGTGTCGTGTATGACCGCCTTGGCATTGCGCTCGCCATGGCGCATGACCCCAAGATTCTGTGCGTGCAGGACATCGAGCGCGATCTCACCGAGAGCGAATCGCTCGAGCTGTGCGGCATGCTCCGCAAGCTTGCTGCCGAGCGCGGCGTGACCGTCGTATGCGGTGTGCTGGACTATGACCTCGCGCAGCATTTTGACACGGTGACGTGCATCACGGATGCCGCACGTGCGCAGCAGGGCATTTCGAAGGGCAAGCGTCGTGTGAGGGAGGTGGCCTAGCATGAAAAACCCACTGCGCGGCCTGCGCTTCTCGCTGCTTGACTTTCAGTCCGCTCGCGCAAACGCGGGCATGAAGATAGCCATGCTTGGCATTGCGCTCATCCCGCTGATCTATGGTGCCATGTACCTCATGGCGTTCTACGACCCCTATGGCAAGCTAGACACGCTACCGGTAGCGGTCGTCAACGAGGACGTGCCGGTCACCACCAGCGATGGCAAAGTCGTCCACGCCGGTGCCGACCTGATGGACGAGCTCAAGGATTCCGATGCCTTAGACTGGCGCTTCGTGGACAGTGCCGCCGAGGCACAGGATGGCCTGGAGAAGGGTACGTATTACAACACGGTCATCATTCCGGCTGACTTCTCGAAGGACGTTGCGTCCGCCGACAGCGACAAGCCCCAGAAGGCACACCTCAAGCTCGTGGTGAACGATGCCAACAACTACCTGTCTTCGATCCTGGGTGCATCGGTGATGCGCGTCGTCACCTCGAAGACCAACTATGCCATTGGTGACAACTACTACCTGCAGATCTTCGACTCGATCAGCGAGACCGGCAAGTCGCTGAAGACGGCGGCGGACGGCGCGTCCGAGCTTTCTGACGGTCTTGGTGATGCCCACGATGGCTCGCAGAAGATCACCGACGGCCTTGGCGACGCATATGATGGCTCGAGCAAGTTGCAGGCTGGTCTGGTAAGTGCCCACGACGGATCTGCGACCATCACCAACGGACTTGGCACCGCGCGCGATGGCGCTCACGCGTTGGCGGATGGCACGGTGGCTGCGGCTGACGGAGCCACGCAGGTCGCCGATGGGGTCAAGAGCGCCGAGGACGGTGCCGGCCAGCTTGCCGATGGCATTACCACCGCCTCTGCCGGGTCCGATGAGATTACCAAGAACCTCAAGGCCGCAAGCGACGGAGCCGCCACGCTCGACTCGGGACTGCAGCAGCTGGTCGACGGCCTCGCCTCAGGGCAGACCAATTCGGGGCAGCTTGCTGCGGGGCTGCATCAGCTCCAGTCCGAGGGGTCAGGCAAGCTTGCCGCGGGTGCTCAAGGACTCGTGTCGGCGTTGGATGCCAAGAGCGGTTCTCTCCAGGCACTCGAAAGCGGTGCGCAGCAGGTTGCTACGGGCACTCAGCAGCTGAGCGATGCCCTGAGCGGCTTGGGGCCCACCATTGCAGGCATGTCTCAACAGGTTCAAGGGCTGCAAGGCGAGTTGGACGGCATCAAGAGTGACTCCAAGGCTTTGGCCCAGGGCCTTGAGGGCGCCGGCGGAAAACTCATGGGCGACGCGCAGGCCGCGCAGAACGATGCCGCGGCTCTGAGCGACGCTGTGGCGACGCTTGGCGCCATGGGAGACAAGGTCTCCGCCGCAAGCGACGCAGCCCAGCAGTCGGTAGACCTCTCCGAGGCAGCAAATGGCTATGCGGGTCAGGCACAGGGTGCTGCCGATCAGGCATCTGCGGCTGCCAACGGCGCCATGGGCGTGCTTGAGGAACTGACTCAGAACGAAGACGGTACCTATACCATCAGCGCCAGTGACCTCGCCACGGTAAAGGAGAGCGTCTCGCAGGCAGCCGAAGCGGCGGACGGCGCATCACAGGCCGCGTCTGGCGCCGCGCAGGCTGCCGATGGTGCCAAGTCGTATGCCGCAGGCGTCAAGGGCGGCCTCGACGAGGCTGCTGCTGCCCTTTCCGGGATCGATGCGGGCGGCCTGAGTACGCTTGCAGGCGACCTCGAAAGCGTTCGCGACGACCTTGAGGGAATCAAGGACGGCGCATCTGGCCTGTCGGGAATAACCGGCCGGTCGCAGGGGCTCATTGACTCGTCGCAGCAGGCGATTGCGGGCGCCAGCACGCTGATTGGTGGACTGTCGGGCAACTTGGCACAGGTGCAGGATCTTGCCGCCGGTGCGCAGCAAGTCTCCGGTGGCGTCACCGAGCTCGTCGATTCCCTCTCCTCCAACGGGGGAGACATGGGGCAGCTGTATGCTGCCGCCTCCCAGCTTGCCCAGGGTGCCACGACCGTTGACCAGAAGATGCTGACTGCAGCCCAGGGTGCCGATCAGCTGACGGCTGGCTGGGGTGGTGCCAAGGATGGGGCAAGCTCTGCCAAGGCGGGTTCTGGCCAGCTCTCTGGTGGCCTCGCTCGGCTTCTTGCGGGTTCTAACCAGCTCTCAGGTGGCCTTGTTACGGCCAAGCAGGGTGCCGGTGCCCTCAAGGCGGGCTTGGGCACGCTCTATGCGGGCGCGAGCACACTCGGCTCCGGACTCACTGACGCCAAGAGTGGGGCAGCCCAGCTGGCGGGAGGCCTCGACCAGCTCGCTGACGGCTCTGCTACGCTCACGGACGGCCTGACCACGGCACAAGAAGGTTCGGGCGCGCTGACCGACGGCATCAAGCAACTGCGTGACGGTTCTACCACCCTCACTGACGGCCTTGTTACAGCCAAGGATGGTTCGCAGGAGCTTGCCGACGGGTTGTCCGATGGCGTGCAGAAGGTCGAGGACGCGACCAATGGCTCCGAGGCAAAGGCGGAGATGATGTCCGAGCCGGTGGTGCTCGAGCAGGAGAACTACACCACCGTCGACAACTACGGTTCCGGCTTTGCTCCCTACTTTATTGCCCTGGGTCTTTGGGTCGGCGCTCTGGTGATGACCTTCCTGTTCAACCCGCTCAACGAGCGCCTGATCATCAGTGGTGCGAGCCCTGCGGTAGCAGCGTTCTCCGGCCTTGTCCCGATGCTCATCGTTGGCGCCATCCAGGCGCTTCTGATAGCCTTCACGATCCAGTACCCCTGCGCCATCGCCGTCGCTCACCCCCTGGCGTACTACCTGATCACCATGCTCGCAAGCTTCGTGTTCTGTGCCATCGTCCAGGCGGTTATCGCGGTGTTTGGCTTCCCCGGGAAGTTTGTGGCAGTCGTGCTTCTGATGCTGCAGCTGACCACGGCCGCAGGCACCTTCCCGATCGAGACTGAGTTCCCGATCTTCCAGGCAATGAGCCCGTACTTGCCCATGACCTACGTGGTCAAGGCTCTGCGACAGGCGATGGCCGGCAACGACCTATCGCTGGTCGGACCCTCGGTGGCGGCACTCTTCAGCTTCTTGGTGCTGTCCTATCTGGTCACTTGCCTAGTGGCAAGCCGCAAGCGCATGGTCACTATGATGGATCTCCATCCGCTCGTGGACCTATAGACGGTTTGTGCATCGAGTGATTCTGAGCGACTCTCACTTTGGGAGTCGCTCTTCTTTAACTGCGCTTACAGCGTCAGTCATACCTCCCGTGACAGGTGCCGTCAGCAGAAAAGAAGGAGAGGTGCGCCTCTCGCATGCTACGATTCATCATCAAGGAGAGACGGCGAGGGGTGCATCATGCCACTGATAGACGACGATAGGGCTGCCGAGCTTGTTGGTGGCGTACGCGCTGCACGGAGCGCTGCACATGGACTGGTCGAGGATCAGATCGCGCGCGGGAAGTCACGCATCAAGTCGGTGTCAAAGACGCGCAAGAGCGCGATGACGCGCAAGCGAATCATGACCGCCGCGAGCGAGCTCATGGCCGAGCGTGGTGGTACGGACTTCCAGATGAGCGAGGTTTCCGACCGCTGCCATATGTCGAAGGGGTCGCTCTACTACTATTTTTCGGACAGGGACGAACTCATCGCGGCGATATTCGATGAGTCTGTCGATGACCTTATTGGTGGCATGGAGGCTCTTGTGGCAAAGTCGCCTTCTGCGCGCGAGGCCCTCGGCTTGCTCTATGCGGAGTTCTCTCGGAGGCTAAGGGCGGGCAGCCCTCTTGCCCTCGCCATGACCTATGAGCTTGCGGGTTCAAGCGAGCGGTCACTCCCTGAGGTGACGTCCCGTTTCTCACGTGCGGCGACGGTCATTGCCGCGCAGCTCGAGCGTGCGAAGTCGGAGGGGCTCGTGCGTCCGGAAGTCGACAGCACGACCGCTGCCGTATTTGCCACTGGTGGCATGATTACGATGTCGATGGCCATGGCGACGGGGCAGACGTCCGCGGATGCCGATACGGTATCCGCTCAGATCATGGACATGATTCTCCGTGGCGTGGGCTGTGAGGGGGCGGCGCTGTAGGGGAGAGTCGTGAGGTCGACGTTCCGTCAAACTTGCGATTTCGAAAAGATCGCACGTCAAAATGACGATTTTCGGGGCACATGCCCGTCGCTTATGGTAGTTTTGACGTACGGTTCGGCTGAAAACGCATGTTTAGCGTACTGGCTCGAACGTGATCTTTGGCTTGTATTCGATCCGCCTCTCAAGTCTTCCTATATGAAGCTGGGGATACAAGCTCCAGCTCGTACCCCCAGCTTCATACTATTTTTGCCGATGACTAAAGGGTCAGGATGTAACGGACGCTCTCGTTATCGTTGCTGAAGTAGTAGCTGAGCAGCTCTGGATCCTTGGGGAAGACCCATACGAGCGAGACTTCTCCGATCTCTTCCCTCGCGGCGTCCGGAATCGATGCAGAGATGATGACCCTGCCCGTGTCCTTGGGGTCGATGGTGTAAGTCCTTGACATGCGCGACCCACCGTCTACCTCAATGGTGGGGTTGTAGTTATTGCCAGCTATGCTGAACAGCGCTGCAGTAGAAGCCGCAGGTGACTGATACTCAGTACCGTCATTGGTGTAGGTGATGTCGGCAACCAGGTAGTCGTGATCGTCCTCGTGGGACCAGTAGGTGTAATAGCCGGAGGTGTCGGACGGATAGATTTCGTCGCGGAACTCAAAGCTGTTTACGGTGAACGTGTACCCGTCACCCGAGACCGTCTCGCCAACCGAGATGTGCTTGGGACCTGCCTCGGCTGCCTTTGCCACCAACTGCTGGTACTCTTCGCGCGTTATCTTGCGACCCGTTATCTCGTTGCGTTTGCCGTCGGCAGGTATCGTGAGCTTGCCATCCTCGATTGTTGTTTCGACGTCTTCCCAGGCGGGTGCGGTGTAGTCCAAATCCTGACCTTGTATTCTCAGCGTGCCTGACCCTGCTTCAGGCAGATTGATATAGACCTTACCGTCACGAATGTCATATGTGCCCGTACGCTCGGTCGATTCCCCAGCGGCGTAGCCCCTTAGGACGAAGGTACCATTCTTCTTAAGTTGATATACAGTGAACAGGGCGTCATTCTCAATCTCACTGTCAAGCAGGTAGATGCCTGCCACGTCCTCGTTGGTCAGTCCGGGCTCATCCCCGACAGAGAGTCCACTGCCGCTTAGCGCCGCCTCCGCGTCAGCCGCCGAGACTTCTTGTGCGGCTGTTTCCTCTGATGCCTGGTCGGCTCCCGCAGCGTTGTCCTGCGATGCGGACGATCCTCCGCATCCAGCCAGCAACAGGGCCGTCAACAGGGTAGATGTGATCAAAGACCGACGGATCATCTTCTGCTTTCTCATATAGCTTCTACCTTTCTGCATTACGCGTTGTCGGCACCGTAGACCGCTTGCTCGTGTGTGAATCCCTCGTACTCGAGCTGCTCTACGAGCCGCGAGTGCGACATCGATGAGAAGCTCTGGTACTGGCGTGCTTTCTTGACTGCCTGCTCCATCCAATTGGCCCCGCAAAGGCTCACGCCATGTTCGGCTTCTGTTTGCGTGAAGCCCTCGTAGACCAGCTGATCGACGAGTCCACGCTCTGAGAAGGCAGTCGTCTGTAGGTACTGCTTGGCCTTGAGTACTGCCTGCTCCATCCAGTCAGCCCCACATGCGTCCGCTCCATAGACAGCGTCCTCGTGCGAGAATCCCTCGTACTCGAGCTGTTCCACCAGGCCGTCGTGCGAGAACGACGTCGTGCGAAGGTATTGCTGCGCTCGTTCTACTGCGCGCTGGTTACCCGATCCGTAGGTCTTCGAGCTTGAGTTGCCGGAGTTTGACGAACTACCGGAGCCGGAAGAGTTCCCTGAGCCACCGCTCGACGAGGGGCCGCTGCTAGATGACGAGCTGCCCCCATCCGATTCGTCCTTGTCGAAAACGCTCTTTTCGCCACGTTTCTTGAAGTAGGTGGTCTTATCACCGTCTTTGGTTTTGCCCGTGGTCAAATCGATTTCGGCGAAGCCCAGCATGTTCTCGACGGTCTCGTCGGTAGCTACCAAAAAGGCCCTATCCGAGTCTTCGCCTTCGGTTTCTGTGATTTTCCCATCATCAATGGTCGCGCGACTTACAGTCTCCGCCTTAAGCAGGTACACCCCATCCTTGTCGCCATACGGAGCGTACGTCCCACGGGTGACATAGATGGCGTTGCTGCGGTACTCGAAGGTGCCGTCCTTGCTGAAGCCGAGGAACACGTTGTCGTAGAGGTTGGCGAGGCCATCGACAGCATCAACCGGAATCACCTTGTCATCATGGGTTATTGCTGCGACCTCCCAAGTTCCTCCAAGGACCTCGTATCCTTCGGCCTCACTCGGCGCAGCATAGCCGGTTGCTTCGCTGGCCTGCGCCTCCTGCTGCTCAGGCTGGCTGGCAGCATCCTGAGCTCCGCATCCCGCACAAAGGGCCAATGCGAGTATTGATGCAAACGCCATTGTGGAAATGCGGATTGCCCTCATCTTTCGATCCTTTCGCAATCGTCAATGCGCGCAGGCAACTACTAAAGTGCGACCGTCTATGACAGTTCCTAGACGATATGTAGAGTGATCGGGACCTCACTCTATGAAGCAAGGGCCCTCGTTGGGGCAACGTGGGTTAGGCTCGGTCTCGTAGTAGTCCGGCTTACCACATTCATAGGAGGTCCCGACCATGATCTATCGTACCAGC
>JAGAVX010000125.1 GCA_017941705.1 Atopobiaceae bacterium | reverse complement strand
CGCTGCACCGCGGGAGAGCTCCCGCGGTGCAGCGAAGGGGCTGTCCCCTAGGCGCACCATGCGTCCTTCTGTTATCGATTGGCCTTGAGCGTTGCGAACACCTTGGTGTTGTGACGCTTGACGTGCGAGATGATCTTTCCCTCGTGATAAGCCAGACGGGCATTTTTGGCCTTCACGGGCACCAGCATCGCCTTCATCATGCGACTGCGGGGATGAGCCATCGCAACCGCAATCTGTGCACGATCGCTGCTGATCATCATGTCAATCTGCTTGAGCTTCTCCTTTGTCGACAGCTCGCACGCAGGGTTGCAGACGTTCTCTATGCAGCCGATGAGGCGCTCGATGTAGCGCCGCTGAATCATTTCCATGCAGGCGGCATCGCCGTCGAGCCCCCAGTGATGGTAGAGGTCAAGCATCCAGCCGTGCTCTTCCTCACGCTTCTCGTACATGTCGGGCCTCCAGCGTGCGGTCTCGGACTCAGCGCGCTGACGGATGAAGTGATAGTACGGCTGCTCGATGACACCCACACGCTGCACGTCGCGAATGTAGTCGAGCACGAAGGGGAAGTCATCCCAGAAGGTCAGACGAAAACGCAGTCCGATTTCCTCTATGCGCTCGCGCAGGAAGAGCTTGTTCCATGGCGTATACAGGAGGTTCTGGTCGAAGAGCTGCCATGCTGCGGCACGGAACTCCTGCTGTGTGGGATACACGGCATCAGGACGGCTCTTTATCTCGGAGGTGTACTCTCCGTTGTCGCCGTAATAGGTGTCGATGTAGAAGCCCGAAATGACCATCTCGAGCGTACTGCGCTCGGCAAGCTCGACCATGTCCTCGAGCATATGGGGCTCAGCCCAGTCATCAGCATCCATGAAGTCGATGTAGGTGCCGCGTGCACGATCGAGGGCGTAGTTACGCGCCGCAGGGGCGCCACCGTTCTCGTTGTGGAAGACCGTGATGCGATAGTCGCGCTCGGCCATTCTGTCGAGGATCTCCCCCGTGCGATCGGTCGACCCGTCATCGACGACAAGCACCTCGAAGTCCCTCAGCGTCTGATTCTGCAGGCTCTCAATGGCACGACGCACATACTGGCCCACATTGTAGGCCGGGATGATAACCGATACCTTTGGCTGCCTGGGAGTCATGCCGGGAAGCTCCAAACTACGTAATGTCACTGGGTGGGGCAAGTGAATTCTGATTATCCCCTAGCACCCGCGGGCGCTTGTGGACGGCAGGTGATTGTCAAAGGAATCCAGACGATTCACAAAGACAGACTCCGAGGAACGGCTCCTGCGCGACGGGGCATCAAACCGCAACCCACCTTGCTCTCAGCCGCACAGAGGGCAGATCGACCCGCATCGCATAGGCACGCTACAGGACAATGCCCCAGGCGTTTGCAAGCAGGCCACACACCACGCCCACTACGTAGATGAAGCCGGCAAACTCGACGTTCTGCTGCATGTCGGCATTCGTGCGAAAGAGCACGAGCAGACCCATGCCACCGCTCACCAGCAGGCCCGCCAGCATCGGGCCAAATCCGAGCACTCCGTCGATGAACAGTTGCGCGATGGCTACCGAAGCGCCGCAGTTGGGAATGAGGCCGATGAGCGCGGCGAGGAACGTCGCGCGAACGGGATGGTTCCCGAGCACCGTCGCGAGGGTGTCCTGACCCACATACTCGATGATCAGGCCAAAGACCAACGTGATGACGAAGATGAAGAGCGTGACCTCGACCGTGTGCACCAGCGCACTGCGCACGATATGCCACCATTTGCCATGACCCTCATGGCTGTGATGATGGTGGTGGTGACCGTGGTCATGATGGTGATCGTCATGCGAGACCTCATCGGTCGGCTCGGCATCATCCGCCGCAGAGCAATGGCAGTGTGCGCGCTCACACAGCTCCGCAATGTGCGGATGTCCGTCGCCAGCGCGATGAAGGGCCCGCAGGACCACGTCCACCAGCATGCCAGCCATCAGGCCGATGACCACTTTGATGCCGATGACGGTACCAAGAACACTCACGCTGGCGCGGTTAGCCATGAAGACCGGTATCAGCTCGTCTGACGTCGAGAGCACCACAGCAACCAAAGTGCCTGCGGTGATAACGCGACCAGCATAAAGGGTCGCCGCCATGGCCGAGAAGCCGCACTGCGGAAGCGCACCGAGAAGGGCTCCCACGACGGGGCCACTCTTGTCCGCACGAGCGATGAGGCGTTCTGCACTACCGGCCGTGCCATGCTCGATGGCCTCCATCGCAATGTAGGTGAGCAGCAGGAAGGGTATGAGCTCGGCCGTATCGAGAACGCTGTCAAGCAGCACGTCTACCAGAAAGTCCAAATGGATGACCTCCCATGCAGGCAATTTGACAAAACAAGAGGTAGATTACCCAAACATTGCCACCATGACCACCAGCCGGGCAAACTCCATGAATATGGCGGGAACACATGGGCCGTACGGCGGCGATCCCGACCTTGTAAATAAGGTATCAGCCTGTCGCGGTTGGCTTACGCCCAGTCGCACAACATACCATCGGGATAGTCAACTCCTACAAAGGTCAGACCCTCAGGAGGCGCTGTCATGCCCGCAGCGGTACGATCTCGGGCCTCGAGGACCTCTCCGACCCATGCCGCATCATGAAACCCGCGACCCACCTCCACGAGCGTGCCGGTCATGATACGCACCATGTTGTGCAGGAAGGCGTTTCCCTCGACATCGATCGCGATGATGGGTTCGCCGACCTCCTCCGCCGCACTCACGCGCACCGACGAGAGGTTTCGGCTGAGCGATCTTCCAGCCTCCTGCAGCATGCGGGCTGACGAGACCTTGCAGAAGCTGGTGAAGTCATGCTCGCCGACCAACAGTTGAGCTGCCTCGTTCATGGCCTCGACGTCAAGCGTCGAGGCAGGACGCAGCCACCAGGTGTGGCCCCAAAGAAGCATGGGACGGGGTCGCCCGCAGGAGATACGGTAGCGATACCTGCGAGCCTGCGCGTCAAACCGGGCAGAGAAATCGCCGCTCCCGCGCAACACCCGTCGCACTGACATGTCATCGGGCACCAACGCCGTCAGAGACGCCATCAACCGCCTACCAGACAAGGAGAGCTCGTCTTGTGTGACCGGTACGCTCACATACTGCGCAACCGCGTGGACTCCTGCGTCAGTGCGCCCCGCACACGTGATGTCGACAGGCCGATGCAGCACCGTCTCGATGGCACGACGAAGCTCCCCCGCCACGGTACGGCAACCCTCCTGCTCGGCAAAGCCCGAGAACGAGCCGCCCCGGTAGCCCAACTCCAAGACAAGGGTCGCTGGCGCGTCCGGAACCACGACCTGCTCTTTGGTTGCAACCTCCATACTGTCCTGCATCCCTTGCCTCCCCTGCCGCATTCCCATGCAAGTCTGCTGTAACCGCATGCGTGCCTCTGTCACCAGCACGGATCATCTCAGCCTAACGTATCACCAACAGGGCCGACAACGCGGCCAGGAGCGCTATCGTCACCCAATCCAAAGCGCTCAGACGCGCTGATGGCATCGTCATCCTGCCCCGATAACCACGCAGGCGCATGGCTCGCGCCAAGGCTTCGGATCGGTCGAAAAGCGTCACCACAAGCGGTACCATGACTGCCGCCCACGCAGCAATGCGCCGGACGATGGGACCATCATCAAAGTGCGCCGCCCTTGCACGCTGCGCACGCTCGATGTTCCAAAACTCACGATACGTCTGGGGAATCAGGCACATCGTCACCGACAGCACCATCGAGGCGTCCGCAACCGGTACGCCCAATCGTGCCATGGGGGCAAGCAGCAGCGAGGTCACACGCGAAACGTCGGTCGTGGACAGCCCTGCCGTAAGGGACGCCACCAGTAGAACGAGTGTGACCACTCGCGTGGATGCGATGGCCCCCGTCTGAAAGCCCAACGAATCAACCCCTATGGGACCCCACAATGCCGTCGATGCGGTCCCGTCGATACGAATGCCATTGGCGAGAAGCACAAGCGTGAGTATGGGCACGGCGGGCAAAAGCCTCTTTGCCAAAGTAGGAATATGCACGCCCGCCCCAAAGCAGAGCAAGAGCGTCAAAACAAACGCGACCCCGATGCCTGTCAACGTGTCGCACGCGAACAACAAGAGGGTCAGCACCAGCAGCGCAAGCATCCTGACACGAGCGTCGATGCGCGTAAGCAGCGGTTTTGCAGCTGCCTTTTTTCGTGCTTCGTCACTCCTTTCCGCTTCAATCGGGCGTATCGAAACGGTACGCGCTGCCTCATGAGCCCACTCCTGTGGGTTATGGGTCACCAGTAGGACGGGGCACCCCAGCTCGCACAAGCGCTGGACCACGCCATGGAGGAACGCGGCCCCCTCTGCGTCGAGGCCGGCACTTGGCTCATCGAGCACGTAGGCCCCCGGGGCAAGCGCAAGTGTCGAAGCCAGCGCCGCACGACGTCGCATGCCACCAGACAGGGTCTGCGAATGCCTTTGCCAGAGAGACTCGTCAACGCCTGTGGCTCTCAGTGCCTGCTCCGTGCGTAGTGCTACCGTCTCCTCGGGAAGATTCAAGTTGCGCGGCCCAAACGCCACGTCATCCCAAATCGTTGGCTCAAACAGTTGGCTTTCCGCACGCTGAAACGAGAGGCCCACGTTGCTTGGCTTCACATCCGTCTCACCCAACAGGGCACGACCTCGATCGAGGGCGTGCACGCCTGCGAGCACATGCGCGATCGTTGACTTCCCTGACCCAGAAGGCCCACACAACAGTACAAGCTCGCCGGGGCTCACCTCGAGGTTCATGCCATCGATAACGCGGTTGGAGCCGTATGAGGCCACTGCGTCAACAAGACGCAGAGAGCGAAGCTTGTCAGGCGCAGCAAAGGACAGGTCGCCAGCTGTCGCGCATTCCCTTGCCTGCAATCCCAAGCCGGCTTCACAACGCCCGCGCCATTGCTCGGGTGAACCTTCCCAGACGATGCGCCCAGATTGCACATGACAGACACGCGCGCATCCCTCGACCTCAGCCATGTCATGCGTGATGTGCAGCACGCCTACGCCCTCTCTGCAACGGCTAGAGACGATGTCGAGCATACGTGCGCGTGATTCAGCGTCAAGATGTGCGCTTGACTCATCGAGTATGAGATAGCGTGGGCTAAGGGCCAGAGCTCCAGCCAAACACAACAGCTGCTGCTGACCACCCGACAACTCGTAGACGGACCGCTCGCGAAGCGATTCGATGCCGCAGATCCGCAATGCCTCATCGACCCGACTTGTCACCAGCGCATCATCGAGCATCTGACAGCGTGGGCCAAAGGAGACCTCTTCGTCGACTCGCAGACTCGTCATCTGGCTTGAGGCATCCTGTCCGACGAAGGCAACGAGCCCTTTGCATCCCGGCTCCGTCGTCAACTCGCCATCCACCGTGAGGCATCCCGTCGTTGGCACAAGGTCCGCACACATCATCCGGGCTATCGTCGACTTGCCAGATGCATTAGCCCCAAACAGGCAGACGCGCTCTCCAGGCCTCACCGAGAGCGTGACCCCACTCACGGCGTCACGGCCACCAGAACGGTACCTGTACGTTGCGTTGTGCAGCTCGAGCGACAAGCGTATCTCCCCGGCTTTACTATGGAACAATTGGCACGGAACGCAGCTTGACGCTCGTCCCGTAAGTCGTTACGGGCGTTTTGCCCGCATGCTCACTACATGAAACGGGGAGGCCAGGCTCACGCCTCGACCTCCCCGTACATACTGCCGATTGGCTGAACCGAGTTTGCTTACTCAGCTGCCTCGACCTTGGTCACGCCAGCGTTCTTGGGCGTGCAGGGCTCAGTGACGAGCTCGATGATGACGACCTCAGCGGCGTCGCCCTTGCGGGGACCGAGCTTCATGATGCGCGTGTAGCCACCGTTGCGGTCGGCCCACATGCCCTGAGCGGCCTTCTCAAAGACCTCGCGGACGAGCTCCTTGTCGCCAACCTTGGCGATGGCCAGACGACGGGAAGCAAGGTCGCCCTTCTTTGCCCAGGTGATGACCTTGTCAACATCGGGGCGAATGGCCTTGGCGCGCACGTCGAGGGTCTTGATACGGTCATTGGCGAGAAGCGCCTGCAGAAGGCTCTTCTTCATTGCCTTGGTATGAGAGGCGTCGGTACCGAGCTTCATGCCCCTCTTCTTGTTGTGCCTCATGGTCTATCTACTCCTAAAATACGTGCGAGTGTCTAGGCCTTGAGCCCAAGGCCCATGGCCTCGAGCTTGTCCTTGACTTCCTCGATGGACTTCACGCCAAAGTTGCGGATGTTAAGCAGGTCGTTCTCGGAGAACTCAACCAGCTGACGCACGGAGTGGATGCCAGCGCGCTTGAGGCAGTTGTAGGAGCGGACCGAGAGGTCCAGATCCTCAATCTGCTTGTCAAGCTCGGTGTTGTCCTCCTCGACACCCACAGCGAAGATCGAGGGCTCCTCCTGGGCTTCCTCCTCCTCAGCCAGACCCATGAACGCGGTCATGTGCTGGTTGACAATGTTGGCGGCCTCGACCACCGCGTCACGCGGGGAGACAGAGCCATCGGTCTCGACCTCGAGGATGAGGCGGTCGTAGTTGGTGTGCTGGCCAACGCGGCAAGGCTCGACGACCTTCGCGCAGCGGCGCACGGGCGAGTACAGCGAATCGACGTGAATCAGGCCGATGGGATCGCCATCGCGCTCGTTGTCTGCGCCAGAGACGTAACCACGACCGGTGCCGATGCGCATCTGCATCGTGAGGTGAGCGTTCTCGCCCAGCGTGCAGATGTGATGGTCGGCGTTGATCAGCTCGAAGTCGGACGGGATGGTGAAGTCACCACCCGTGACGACGCAGGGACCATCAACATTGATGGTTGCGACGCCCTCGTCAGACGTGCCGTTTGCGCGGAACACGAGACCCTTGACGTTGAGGACGATGTCGGTGACATCCTCATAGACGCCAGGAACCGTCGTGAACTCGTGCTGCACACCGTCGATCTGGATGGCCTGGACGGCTGCACCCTCGAGCGAGGAGAGCAGCACGCGGCGCAGCGAGTTGCCGAGCGTGTCGCCATAGCCGCGCTCAAGCGGCTCTGCGCTCACGCGCGCGAGGTTCTCGTTGACCTCCTCTACCGACACCTGCGGTCGGATGAATTCGGACATGAATACCTCCTACCGGTTCGGGCTTACTTGGAGTAGAGCTCGACGATGAGCTGAGGATCGATCGTGCCGTCCGAGATCAGGTCGATCTGATCGCGTACGGGAAGCTGCAGCACGGTGCCGCGGAGCTTCTCGATGTCAACCTCAAGCCAGGCCGGAACGGCCACGTGCTCGGAGGAAATGAGAGCCTCCTTGATGGGGAGCAGGTCCTTGGCCTTGTTGGAGACGGCCACGACGTCGCCGGCCTTCACGCGGTAGGACGGGATGTCGACACGCTTGCCATTCACGGTGATGTGACCGTGACGGACGGTCTGACGGGCCTCCTTGCGCGTACGGGCAAAGCCCAGACGGAAGACCACGTTGTCAAGGCGGCTCTCGAGGATGACCATCAGGTTGGTACCGGTGATGCCGCTCATCTTCTTAGCGGAGTCGTAGTAGCCGCGGAACTGCTTCTCGAGAACGCCATAGATGAACTTGGCCTTCTGCTTCTCGCGAAGCTGCGCGCCGTACTCGCTCTCCTGGCGACGACGACGCCTGGGCTGACGATTGGACTTCTTGTTGATGCCCAGAACGATCGGGTCGATATCAAGGGACCTGCACCTCTTGAGGACAGGGGTCCTATCAACTGCCATAGTTATGAGTCCTTCCTCGTGCTACACGCGACGGCGCTTCTTGGGGCGGCAGCCGTTGTGTGGAATGGGGGTCTTGTCCTGGATGCCGGAGACCTCGAGGCCAGCAGCCTGGAGGGAGCGGATGGCCGTCTCGCGGCCCGAGCCGGGGCCCTTCACGAAGACGGTGACCTTCTTCAGGCCGTGATCCATGGCGGCCTTGGCGGCTGCCTCGGCGGCAAGCTGAGCGGCAAACGGCGTGGACTTACGGGAGCCCTTGAAGCCGACGGTGCCGCCAGACTGCCAGGAGATGACGTTGCCCTGGGGGTCGGTTATCGACACGATCGTGTTGTTGAACGTGGACTTGATGTGGGCCTGGCCCACAGCGATGTTCTTGCGCTCGCTACGACGGACGCGCTGAACGCGCTGGTTCTTCTTCTGTGCCATGGTCTACCCCCTAGCCCCTCTTCTTTGCACCGATCTGGCGACGCTTGCCCTTGCGGGTGCGCGCGTTGGTGTGTGTGCGCTGGCCGTGGACAGGGAGGCCCTTGCGATGACGGAGGCCGCGGTAGCAGCCGATCTCCATCAGGCGGGCAGTGTTCTGGCGAACCTCACGACGGAGGTCGCCCTCGGTGGTGTAGTTCTCATGAATGTAGTCACGAAGACGCGTGACCTCGTCCTCGGAGAGGTCCTTGGACTTGATAGCGGGGTCAACGCCGCACGCGTCGCAAATCTTCTTTGCGCTGGTGCGACCGATGCCGTAAAGATAGGTGAGTGCGATCTCCGTACGCTTCTCGCGCGGAAGATCGACGCCATTGATACGGGCCAACTTAGGTCTCCTTCCTTAGCCCTGACGCTGCTTGTGGCGCGGGTTCTCGCAGATGACGTAAACCTTGCCATGGCGACGGATGACCTTGCACTTGTCGCACATCTTCTTGACCGAAGGACGTACCTTCATCTGTCTTTCCTTCCGGTAGAACTAATACGTACTGGTAGTACGGGTGGCGAACCAGGTGGAGCTAGTCCGCACTATATCTTCGCCCAGCCGCAGGCGTGAATATCCCTCGTTGATGGCCGCATGACGGATGCCATGCGGGTAGTGCTTTACCGCTTGTCTGCTTACTTGTAGCGGTAGGTGATGCGACCACGCGTGAGGTCGTACGGAGAAATCTCGACGACAACGCGGTCACCTGGGAGGATGCGGATGTAGTTCATCCTGATCTTTCCCGATATGGTGCAGAGGATGGTCTTGCCGTTTTCGAGCTCCACGTTGAACATGGCGTTGGGAAGGGGCTCCACTACCTTGCCCTCAAGCTCTATTGCATCCTGCTTGCTCACACAAACCTGCCTTCTACGTGCATTTCACAGCGACTATTAATCTTATCTAAAACAACTCCATAAGTCCACGACACACCAAACGACCACAGGTGGAGTCGTTTTCTGCCGCTTCGGTGCGTCCAGGGGGCACCGGATAAAGCACTTGCTGATTTGCTGGTGAGATGACGCTATTCCCCACCCTGCATATTGCACCAGGGACCCTGGTCGTCTTGCGTGAGGATCACCGGTCCGTCCTTGGTGATGGCAATGGTGTTCTCGTAGTGGGCAGAATGCTTGCCATCATTGGTCACCACGGTCCAGCCGTTGGCCAGGACATGGTTCTTATAGGTTCCCAACGTGATCATCGGCTCGATGGCGATGATCATGCCCTCCTGCAGCTTGACGCCACGTCCGCGCTTTCCGTAGTTGGGCACGTTCGGATCCTCGTGCATCACGCGACCCACGCCATGACCCACGTACTCGCGGACCACACCATAGCCGTGGCTCTCGGCAAGATGCTGCACCGCATAGCCGATGTCACCCAGATGATTGCCCGGGACTGCGGCCTCGATACCAGCCTTGAGGCAGTCGCGTGTCACCTCGCACAGGCCCTTGACCTCGTCAGAGACCTCCCCTACGTAGAAGGTCCATGCGTTGTCACCCACCCATCCGGCAACCGTCGCACCGGTGTCGAAGGTGATGATGTCTCCCTCGTTGAGGAAGCGCACCGGCGAGGGAATGCCATGTACGATCTCCTCGTTAATGGAGGCGCAAACCGTGCCCGGGAAGCCGCCATAGCCCTTGAACGCAGGAATGCCGCCGTGAAGGCGAATGAAGCCCTCGACGGCAGAATCGATCTCACGCGTGGAGATGCCCGGCTTGACCAGCGAGCCAGCCAGTCGTAGGGCTGCCTTAGAGAGCGAGCCAGCCTGCTTGTACTCTTCGATTTCCTCAGGTGTCTTGATATGAATCATAGTGCCCAGATGCTTTCTCTCTCCCTTTGGCCAATGTTTCAGACGGCCCCCACCGTCTTCATGGATGCGCCCCAAACACGAGGTAAGGGGCGCATGCGAACTGCATGTGGCTAATGACTAGAGGCCGAGGGCCTTCTTGACATCGACGTAGACCTCGTCGACAGGACGGTCACCATCGACCGTGATGAGGATGCCCTTGCCGCCGTAGTACTCGATCAGCGGAGCGGTCTTTGCCTGATAGGTGTCAAGACGCTTCTCGATGGTCTCACGCTTGTCATCATCGCGCTGGTACATCTCACCCTTGCAGCGCGGGCACTCGTCGGTGCCGGCCGGAGCGGTGTAGCCACAGTTGCGGCAGGTGCGGCGCGAGCTCAGGCGCTCGATGATCACGGGGAAGGCGACGTCAACGAGAAGCGCGCCGTCAAGCTTGATGCCCATGCCCTCGAGCTCAGAGTCAAGGGTCACTGCCTGAGCGGTGTTGCGCGGGAACCCGTCGAGGATGAAGCCCTTCTTGGCGTCATCCGCCTGCAGGCGCTCCTTGACGAGGTCGATGACGAGCTGGTCGGGAACCAGCTTGCCCTCGTCCATATACGCCTTGGCCTGCTTGCCGAGTTCGCTCTGAGCCTTGACGGCTGCACGCAGAAGGTCGCCGGTCGAGATGTGTGCAACGCCATATTCGGCGACGAGCTTCTGTGCCTGAGTACCCTTGCCAGCGCCAGGAGCGCCAAGAAGAACGAGGTTCATTACGATACCGCCTTCCGTCATCTTTTTGTACGTACGGGTTTAGTCTACTCGCATGAGCTGCCCGTGCGACACATAGAAACAAAAACCATTGCCAGACGCGCGATAAAAACGAACAAACGCAAAGCGGGGACCCTAAGGCCCCCGCTCATTTACTGCGACGTGCGCTTCTCCTACTTGAAGAAGCCTTCGTAGTTGTGCATCTTGAGCTGGCTCTCAAGCGATGCGATGGTGTCCATGGCAACGCCAACCATGATCAGGATCGACGTACCACCAAAAGCCTGGATGAGCTGATTGGAGGTGAAGTAGAAGATGATGGAAGGCACGACGGCGAGTACTGCCATGAAGAGAGCACCAGGAAGCGTGATGTGGTTGATGACGCTCTGGATGTACTCGGCCGTTGCGGTGCCAGGACGGACGCCGGGAATGAAGCCGCCTGCCTTCTTGAGCTGATCGGCCGTCTCCTCGGGATTGAACACCATGGAGGTGTAGAAATACGCGAAGAAGACGATGAAGAACACCGAGAGGACCCAGTTGAGCCAGCCGGACGAGATGGCGTTGGCAAAGGACTGAATCCAGGTAACCCTGGGGAAGAACACGGCAAGCTGTGCCGGCAGGTACAGAATGGCGCTCGCAAAGATGATGGGCACGACGCCTGCCGTGTTGACCTTGATAGGCAGGTAGGTCGACTGTCCACCCATCATCCTACGGCCAACGACACGCTTGGCGTACTGGACCGGGATGCGACGCTGTCCACGCTCGATGTAGACGATGAGCGGAATGATCGCGAGGATCACCAGGAAGGTGATGATCGTGAGGATCATACCGTTGGACGAGGTGGTCACCGAGGAGATAAGGGCAGTGGGAAGTCCGCTCATGATGTTGCAGAAGATGATGAGCGACATGCCGTTGCCGATACCGCGCTGAGTGATGACCTCGCCCAGCCACATGATGAGGATGGCACCAACGACCAGCACGAACACGATGATGAAGTTCTCGAGAAGCTCGGGAATGCCCATGCTGGAGAAGTCAATGCCATAGCTCTTGAACAGGAACAGGTAGCCGATTGCGTTGATGGTCGCAAGCACAACCGTAAGATAGCGCGTGTACTGAGTGATCTTGCGCTGGCCGCTCTCGCCCTCCTTGGCAAGCTCGCCAAGCGAGGGGATGACGGTCTGCATCATCTGCAGGATGATCTGCGAGGTGATGTAGGGCATGATGCCCAGGCTGAACACCGACACACGGGAGAGCGCACCACCAGAAAAGAGGTTGAGCACCGCAAGAGCACCGCTCGAAGAGGCAGCGTTCTTGTAGGCCTCGAGCATGTCCGAGAACGGGATGCCCGGGGCAGGCAGATACGCACCAAAGCGGTAGAGAAGAAGGATGCCTGCGGTAATCAGGATCTTCTTCCTGAGCTCAGGAATGCGGAATGCGTTTGCGAATCCCTTAAGCACGGCTTACTCGACCTTTCCTCCGGCCGCCTCAATCTTTGCCTTTGCAGAGGCGGAAACCTTGTCCACGACAACGGTGAGCTTACGAGTCAGCTCGCCGTCGCCAAGGACCTTGACGGGAATGTAGTCATGCTTGATGACACCCTTGGCGACGAGTGCCTCGGCATCGACCGTATCGCCGTCCTCAAAGAGGGCCTCGAGACGAGCAACGTTGACCGGAGCATACTCGACACGGTTGTGGTTCTTGAAGCCGGGGAGCTTAGGCAGGCGCATGGCGAGCGGCTGCTGGCCGCCCTCGAAGCCGGCGCCCTTGCCGCCACCGGAACGGGAGAGCTGGCCCTTGCTGCCGCGGCCAGCGGTGGTGCCATGACCAGACGAGCTGCCACGGCCAATGCGCTTACGGGCCTTAGTCGAGCCCTCCGCGGGACGAAGATCGTTGAGCTGCATGATGGGTAACTCCTAGTTCTCTTCCACTGCGACAAGATGCTTAATCTTGAAGATCATGCCGCGAATGCTCGGGTTATCGGGCTGCACGACCGAATCGCCAATCTTGCGGAGGCCGAGCGCGCGTGCGGTGGCAGTCTGGTCCTTCTTGGTGTTGGTGCAGGCGCTACGCACGAGGGTGATCTTGAGGGTCTTGTCAGCCATCGTTAGGCCTCCTTCCCGCTGAACATCTCGGCGACGGTGAGGCCACGGCGCTCAGCCGCCTCCTCGGGGCTGGAGAGGCTCTTGAGGCCCTCGGCAGCAGCCTTGATGCTGTTGAGTGCGTTGCTGGTGCCCAGCGACTTGGAGAGGATGTTGGTGATGCCTGCAAGCTCGAACAGCGGGCGGACGGGGCCGCCGGCGATGACGCCGGTACCCTCGACAGCGGGCTTGATGAGCACGCGGCCTGCACCGTAGTGACCCTCAACCTCGTGAGGAATCGTGCCGCTCTCGGTCACGGGGACGTGGAACATGTTCTTCTTGGCGTCGTCGACGCCCTTCTGGATGGCCAGGGGCACCTCGGTGGACTTGCCCATACCGAGGCCGACGTTACCCTTGCCGTCACCGACGGCAACGAGGGCGACGAGGCTCATACGACGGCCACCCTTAACGACCTTGGAAACGCGGTGAATGTAGACGACGCGCTCCTGAAGGTCGGAGTCATTCTGACGCTTACGATCACGTGGCATGAAACTATCCTCCTAGAACTTCAGGCCCGCGGCGCGGGCACCGTCAGCGAGAGCCTTGACACGACCATGGTAGAGGTGGCCACCGCGGTCAAACGTGACCTCGGTGACGCCCTTCTCCAGGGCACGCTCGCCCACGAGCTTGCCGACCAGCTCTGCGGCCTCCTTGTTGGAGCCGATCTTGCCGGTGGCCTTGAAATCGGCATCAAGCGTGGAAGCGCTGCAGATGGTGCGGCCTTCGACGTCGTTGATGATCTGGGCGTAGATGTGGGCGTTGGTGCGACGCACGTTGAGACGTGGACGCTCGGCGGTGCCGAAGATCTTGGCACGAACGCGGCGCTTGCGGCGCTCGAGCTGCATCTTCTTAGCCTTGAACTTGTTCATTGCTTCTCCTTTACCATGCCATCACCTGACGGGGTGATGGTCTTTTACTTACTTGGCGGCCTTGCCGAGCTTCCTGCGGATGTGCTCGCCAACGTAGTGGACACCCTTGCCCTTGTAGGGCTCGGGCGGACGCTTGGAGCGGATCTCAGCGGCAACCTGGCCAACCTGCTCCTTGGAGATGCCCTTCACGTTGATGTGCGTGTTGTCGGGAACCTCGAAGGTGATGTTCTCAGGGCACTTGTACAGGATGGGGTGCGAGTAGCCGAGCGAGAGCTCGACGTCAGAGCCCTTGAGAGTGGCACGATAGCCGACGCCCGTCATCTCGAGCTTCTTCTCGAAGCCCTCGGAGACGCCCACGACCATGTTGTGGATGAGCGTGCGGGTGAGGCCCTGCATGGCGTTGGCGGCCTTGTAATCCTTGGTGAGCTTGAAATCCTCGTGGGAGAGGTCCTCGGTGCCAGGGGTGCGCGGAACCTTGACCAGAACCTCCTCGCCCTCCTGCTCGATGACGAGCAGCTCGGAGAAGGTGCGGTCGAGCTCGCCCTTGGGGCCCTTGACCGTAACGTGCGTTCCGTCGACTGTCACAGTAACCCCGGCGGGAATCTGGACAGGCTTCTTGCCAATACGAGACATTGTCTCCTCCTATCTAATCCTGCCGGCGATTTACCAGATGTAGCAGATGACCTCGCCGCCGATGCCCAGCTTGCGGGCGTCGCGGTCGCACATCATGCCCTTGGACGTCGAGATGACGGCAGTGCCGAGGCCGCCCAGAACACGGGGGAGGTCAGCGGCGGAAGAGTAGATGCGAAGTCCCAGCTTGGAGATGCGGCGGATACCACGGATGGTCTTTGCGCGCTTGGGACCGTACTTCAGTGTGATGTGAAGGGTCTTCTGGGGCTTGGTGTCCTCGACCTCGTAGCCCTTGATGTAACCCTCCTCGTAGAAGACGCGCGCAATCTCGGCCAGGACCTTGCTCGAGGGCATAGAGACCTCGGTCTTGCCGGCTGAGTTCGCATTGCGGATGCGCGTCAGCATGTCAGCGATGGGATCGGTAACCTTCATACCTTGCTTCTCCTTCGTTCGTGATGAATCTGCGTGTCTGGTTCGCAACAGCCCTTAGCTGCAACGCCTAGGCACGTGTGCCCTGACTACCAGCTTGCCTTGGTGACGCCAGGAAGCTCGCCCCTGCTCGCCAGCTCGCGGAAGCACACACGGCACAGACCGAACTTGCGATAGACGGAGTGGGGACGCCCACAACGCTGGCAACGGTTCTGCTTGCGCGTCGAGAACTTCGGCTCGCGGTTAGCCTTGACGATCATCGATGTCTTAGCCACAAATCCTCCTTCAATATGTGGCTCCCACCACCATGGTGGGAGCTACTTGCCAAATGAATATGCGCTAGTCGCGCTTGAACGGGAAGTGGAAGGCGTCAAGCAGAGCCTTGCCCTCCTCGTCGTTGGTAGCGGTGGTGACGATGGTGATGTCCATGCCGCGGGTGCGATCGATCTTGTCGTAGTCGATCTCGGGGAAGATCAGCTGCTCGGTGACGCCCATCGAGAAGTTGCCATGACCATCAAAGCTGGTGGCCTTGATGCCGCGGAAGTCGCGGATGCGGGGGATGGCGGTGGCGATGAGGCGATCGAGGAACTCGTACATGCGGTCGCCACGCAGGGTCACCTTGCAGCCGATGGGCATGCCCTGGCGGACCTTGAAGTTAGCGATGGACTTGCGGGCGCGGCTGATGACCGGCTGCTGGCCGGTGATGACGCGCAGGTCGGCGACGGCGCCGTCGATGGCCTTGGAGTCCTGTGCAGCCTCGCCAACACCCATGTTGACGACGATCTTCTCGATCTTGGGGATCTGCATGACGTTCTTGTACTCGAACTTCTTCTGAAGCTCGTCGCGAACGGTGGAGATGTAATACTCCTTGAGACGCGGTACGTACTTCTCTTCTGCCATTTCAACTCCTTCGAATCGTGGTGGTTTACGTACGGGGATCTTGCCTCGTACCACCTGGGCTGGCTACCCAGGAGCCATATGCGACCTAGGCACAGAACTATCCCTACCTAGAGACGCAAGAATCTACTATATTCCTTCGCGCTTCAAATTGCCAACATGGACGATAAGCACACAATTGTCATATCGTCAACGTTGGTTCGAGGAGTACTGTGGAGCGTTTCCCCAACCTGGTGTCACCAATCGACCACGTTCCTCAGTGGCTCCTCTGCGATGTAGGCGCGCAAGTTGTCAAGACAGATGCCGACGACGTTGTCGGTCGTCGCCTGAAGGTGCCAGAAGCCTGCGACATGAGGTGTGATGAGGGCGTTGGGTTCCGCCCAGAGGGGATTGTCCTCTGGCAGTGGCTCAGGATTGGTGACGTCAAGGGCGACGCCTGCAAGATGGTTGCTCCCAAGTGCCTCGCACAGGTCCTCAGTGACCACGAGGTCTCCCCTTCCCGCATTGACGAAGTAGGAGCCTGGTTTCATCGCATCGAAGAAGTCCTTGTTGGCAAGCCCTCGCGACTCATCAGAGCTGGGCAGTACGCTTGCCACCACATCGACCGCACCGAGAAACGAACGCACGTCGGACAGCTCGATCATGCGCACAAACGGCTCATGGCAGACGCTGACATGACGACGAACGCCCCAGACAGTAGCGCCCATGGCATGCACGAGCCGAGCGAACGCCGTGCCGA
Organism: Atopobiaceae bacterium; assembly: GCA_017941705.1. Lineage (GTDB taxonomy): Bacteria > Actinomycetota > Coriobacteriia > Coriobacteriales > Atopobiaceae > UBA1367. The sequence continues at coordinate 703 of JAGAVX010000125.1, read as the reverse complement.
TATCTCCAGTTCCCATCACCAAGACGGTCTTTCCAACGAGCGTGTCAACCGAACCCTCGTCGTGCCAGAATCTATGGACCTGGTTGTCACGATACCGATGCAGCTTCTTCATGAGACAGAGAAGCTGGGCAAACATGTGCTCAGAGACTGCTTGCCCATAGGCTCCTGTGGCGTTGGTGAGCAGGGTGTCCGGCGCCAGCCTTCCCGGTGCGAGGTAATGGTCATATCCTGCCGAGGAAGTCTGGAGCCACTCGAGGCCTTTGGGCTCGTGAAGCGTCTGGGCGGGAACGTTGCCCAGAATCAATGATGCTGCGTCTACATCGTCCTTGGTGACATTTGGCTCAAGAATGAAGACGACCTCTCCGCCTGCTCCCTCGATCAGCGACCTGAAGCCCTGCCTCTGCGCCTCTGTCAGCGGCAGCGTCACCAGCACTCGCTTTCCCATCAGATCAATCTTGCCCATGGTCGCTCCTATCCCCGGCACGCAACCTGGCCTCCCGTGGAAAAGGAAGTATCCCCCATCGGCACAGCCGCATGCCAACAAACCTCCGCATCTATCGCTCTAGAACGTCTCCATGGCGAATCCAAACCTTCAACAAGGCCCCGTAACTGATCTAGCACGTCTGGGCCGATTAGCCTGCGAATGCTGTACGGGCAGCTTGGGCTACCTATCCCAAATCTCACTCCAGATGCGGTTGATCTT
>JAGAVX010000124.1 GCA_017941705.1 Atopobiaceae bacterium | reverse complement strand
TTCGCACTCAGCTGCAGCTTGCAGCCCATGCTCACGAACCGCTCCGCGAGCGAGAGGTCCTTGCGCAGTGCCAGATACCGCTCTGGATGGGCAATTACCACGTCGTACCCCATCCCCTGCAGCTCGAACGCCGTACGGTAGTACTCGGAATACTGCGTCGGCGGCGCACCGGTATCGAGCTCCAGCAGCAGCGTTGCCTGGCCGCTTCCCGCAAAGCTCGGGCCCTGAATCCCAAGGTACGGGGCCCACTCCCCTACCCCAAGCCATGTCAGCTTGTTCCAGTTGACCTCGAAGCCCATCGTGAGCGGGAACCCATCTGCGTGCGCCACGAGCAGGTCGTAAGCATCCCACATCGCCTCGAAGTCAAAGTACGGGTCGCGGCAGTGCGGCGTGCACACAATGCTCGTCACGCCAGCTGCGCGAGCAGCCGACAGCATGGCAAGCGACTCGGTAAGGTCGCGCGCGCCATCGTCGACACCAGGCAGGATATGGCAGTGAATGTCACGCAAGGCGGGGCCTTACTCGTCTCCGTTCGACATGTGCAGGGCCGAGGGACGCTTGCTCAGCGAAGGCGACGGAGGGGCCTCCTGCGCAGAGGCAGCTGCGGACGACGCCCGCGCGGACGCACCCTCACCCTGTGCCGAACGCCTCTCGAGCTCGCTCTCGGCCACCTCGCGGGCAGACGGCATGCGCCGTGCGGACGAGACGGTCTTGCCTCCGTCGATGCTTGCCTCGGGGCCGTTCGCGCGCGACTGGCTTCTGCCACCAAACAGGCCGCCGCGATTGTGGCGGTGCTTGTGCCTCGTGCTCGTGCCGTCTCCCTCGTAGTCGTGGTAATAGCGAGAGTAGTAATAGTAGTCCGAGCCAGAGCGCTCGCAGTAGTTCATGATCACGCCGGCCACGTTTGCCCCGGCCTTGACCAGCTGGTCGTATGCGGCGCCGACCTGCTCGCGGCGCGCGAAGTTCTCGCGCACCACGATGAACGTGGCATCCACCAGACGGCTCAGAACGGCCGCGTCGACGAAGGCGCCAACGGGCGGCGTGTCAAACACCACGTAGTCGTAGGCGTTGCATGCGACGGGCACGAACCGCTCGAACTGGCGCGAGTTGAGAAGGTCGCTCGGGTTGGGAATGCCAGGCTCTGCGTCGAGGAAGAACATGTTTTGCATGTCGGTCGCCACGACCGCATTTTCGAAGGGAACGGCACCGGACAGCACACTGTAGATGCCATGGCGGGCATGGCAATTGAGGCGGCCGGCAAGCGTGGATCGACGCATGTCCGCCTCCACAAGCAGGACGGACTTGCCCGACGAGGCAATTGCCCGACAGAGGTTCTCGGCCACGAAGGACTTGCCCTCGTTGGGGATGGCGCTTGTGATGACGATGCTGCACACGGGCTTGTCCACATCCATGAAGCGGATGTTGGCGAGGATGGTCTTGCAGGCGTTGCTGAGCCCGCTCGTGTTGCCGTAATAGCCGTAGCCGCTGTCATGCCGCTTGAAGAGACTCATGGCTTACCTCCCCTTTGACACAGGCACGTGGCCGATTACGGATACGCCAAGCATGTCCTCGATCTCGGATCCGCTGTGGACGCGGGTATCGAGGAGATCACGGAG
>JAGAVX010000013.1 GCA_017941705.1 Atopobiaceae bacterium | reverse complement strand
TCCGAGGAGCAGCTTAAGCGCGCACTCGAGATCTACATCGTCTCGCTAGGCCGCCTGATGAAGCTCGATTTCTAGGATCGGGCTAAAGACAGGCCCAAAGGACGGAACGGAAAGTGCCCCGCATCCCCAAGACACTGGGGCGCGGGGCACTTTCCGTTCTGTACGATGCGTACGATCGCGCTACTTTCTGCCCACGAGGAGCGTCGAGCCTCTGAGCATCGTGAGGGTCGCCTTGGTCTTGTCCATGAACAGACCGTCATCGGTGGGAATGAGTTCCACGCTCTCGTATCCCTCGTTGCGCAGGCTCTGCGCAAACTGCTCCATGTCTCCGTAGCGGGCGGGGCCCATAAGGTCATGGATGGCAAAGGTTCCGCCCTTCTTGAGCGTGCGCAGCGTTTCGCGCAGGAGTTCCTGCTTGTTGCTCCCGGTGATGTTGTGATAGACATAGTTGCTGGTCACGGCGTCAAAGGTTTCGTCGGCAAAATGGAGCTCGCGGGCGTCGCCACGCTCGAAGCGCACGTTGTCCACGCCTTCTGCCGCAGCGTTCGACTCGCAGAGCTCTCGGCTGTAGGATGCGTACTCAGGCCCCCAATAGTCGATGCCGAAGACATGGGCGCTGGGATTGCGCTTTGCGACGGCGATGGAAAGAGCGCCAGAGCCGCATCCCACGTCGAGGACTGACCCTCCCTCGGGAACGTCGAGGCGCTCCGCCGTTCCCTCGACGATGATGCGCGACAGATGCCGCTCGTCGTCGTAGGAGAAAGCCCTGCGCGCGTAGAAGCACCAGGCCGCGAACGTACCGAGTCCGGCCAGCCCGACGCCAGCTCCGACCAACATGGCGTTGCGGGTCGCCCGCCTGAGGCCGTTTCCGAGTTTCCATACGGCGATGCCACCAGCGGCACATGCCGCTGCGCCGGTCGCCACTCCGTATGCCATCCCCTTCGGAACCCAGTTCTTGTAGTCTGCCTGGCCGTTCATCAGACATCCTTCCGTCGATGGTGTGATAAGTTTACTAATAGTAACTCTTATAGGCGGCACGTCGGTCCGGCCTGATGGTGCGTCTCAAGAACTCGCATGTGGGCGGCGGTGCAAGACGGGGGGCAATGATGAGATACGCGGGTATGCCCATGGCAATGTGGGCCCTGTTTGAGAGGTCCTTCACCCAAGGACTGTCGAACGTGTTGAACTACGACACCCAGACGGCTAGCGCCATTGCGAAGAAGGCAAAGCCCCGGTATCGGCAGATCATCGGTGACCTGCCCACCTTCGAGAGGGAGGACCGCTTTAAGGCGAACATCATCAGCTGCGCCATGCTATGCGCCTTCGTGCTCTGCATGCCCAGGCGGCCGACGGTAGATGAGCTGACGTCGTACTACGAGAGCTGCATGACGACTCCCGCCATGCGCTGGTTCTGCCGCAAAGCCGGCAAGAACAAGTTCTCGGACAACGACATGCGGTCTCAACGTGACACCGCGGCCCTGAGAGCGGGGGACCGTAACCCATATTCCTGGAACATGGAGTTCAGGCCATATGCGGACGGGAGTGGCTACGAGGCGTGCTTTACTACCTGTGGCATCTGCGCGCTCATGCGCGAGCTAGGCCTGTTTGACCTGGTGCCCGCCATGTGTCATCTCGACTACACCATGAGCGAGCTGGGTGGGGCCTCGGTCTTTGTGCGCGAGCACACGCTGGCCTCGGGAGGGCCGTATTGCGACTGCGGCTACAGGAAGCTCCTCTGATACGGGTTTGCCACACTCGAGGCCGCAGCACTATTGGTTGATGTGCACGTGGGGGCGGTCCTCGTATCCATGGTGGTCGCCCATGTACACAAAGTAGTCAGCCACCTCGTCGGCAAGCGACTGATCGTGCGTGGCGATGACAAGTGTCTTGCCGGCTGCATGGAGCTGCTTGAGAAAGCCCAGCAGCCATAGGCGCGTGCTGGCATCGAGGCCGGCGAGTGGCTCGTCAAAGCAGAATGCATCGGGGTTCATGGAGAGTATGCAGGCGATGGCCACACGCTTCTTCTCACCGCCTGAGAGGGCGTATGGAGCCCTCTTTCGCAGCTTTTCGATTCCGAGGAGCCTGCAAGCGTCCTCGACGCGCTGAGCGACCTCCTGCTCGCCGAGACCCATCTGCCTGGGGCCAAAGGCCACCTCGTCCTCGACGCTCGCGCAGAAGAGCTGTGCATCGCTGTCCTGAAAGATGAAGCCGATCCTTTGGTGGAGTCGCTTGGAGAACGCGAGGTCGCGCATCGACCGCTCGGTGACCTCCTGCCCGTCAAAGCGGTAGCTGCCCCTCTGGGCAAACAGGAGCCCGCAGATGGCCTTGAGCAGGGTCGACTTGCCCGATCCGTTGTCGCCCATCAGCACCACGCTGTCACCCGCGCTGATCGAGAGCGTTATGTGTCTCAGGGCAGGCGTCTCATCGTAGGCATAGCAGAAGTCGTCAAAGGCTATGAGCGCCGGGACGTCGTCCTCGTTTGCGCGGTGCAGCGTCTGCGGGTCGTGCGTGTGCGTCATTGCGAGACTCCTTGCAGGTAGAGGAAGGCAAGTGCGAGGAGGGCGGTTGCCGACAGCCAGACGAAGTCCCTCATGCTCGGGGGTGTGCTCGATCCGGCGCGGTAGGTTCCATCAAAGCCGCGGCATCGCATGGCGTCATGGGTCTCCTGCGCCGCGCGCCCCGCCTTGAGGAGCACCATGCCGCCAATGCCGCCCATTGTCGTGCTTCTGTTGGGGTTTCGGCCGACGCTACGCAGGCGCAGGGAGGTGAGGACCTCGGATGCCGCCTCTCCCAGACGGACGATGCTCCGCAGCGTGAGGTCGATGGTGAGGATCGCGATGGCGGGCACGCGCAGAAGCCTGAGAGCGCGCGTGAGGTCCGCCTCGGGTGTCGTGAGGGCGACGGTGAGCACGAGGCCTGTCGCGACGAATGCCTTGGTGGCCATGGTGAGTGCGGATTGAGGCTGGCCGAGGAGGGTGGCGGGCAGCATGATCAGCAGCGTCACGCCTGCGGCCGCCGCGGCTCCTGCCATCATGCGTGCAAGTGCCTCACGGGGTAACAGGCACGCACGCACGAGCACTACCGCTAGCATCATCAGCACAAAGAGGAAGTTGCGAGAAAGCGAGGTGAGCAGTATGCAGACCAGCATGATGAGCAGCTTGGTGGGGGCGCTTGGTGAGAGGGGAGAGGCCTTGCCGCCAAACCTGAAGAACGCCAAGACCGACGAGACGGAAAGGAGGTTGCGTGTCACGAATCCGTCACGGCTTGCGACGGGCTGGTACTGCTCTGGGGAGGTGAGCCAGTCTGGTATGTCGCGCACGGGTTCGCTCATCTATGCGTCAAAGTCGACCGTCGGCTTTGCCATGCTGGAAGCAAGTCTGAAGATGACCACGAGCAGGGACACACCGATGACAGCCGAGATGACATAACCGATCCATTCGGGAAGGCTTCCGACGGCGTAGTCGGGCATGAGCGCACTCCACTCCCATCCATCGCCAAGGCCTGCCGGGGTGTATCCCACCATGTCGGCAAGGTCCTCGACGCCCCACTCTCCCCAGGCATCTCCGGTTGCTATGAGTCCGAGCGGGCAGGCTGCTATCAGCACGGCGATCAACCCAAAGACCGGAGCCATGGAAGCCTTGGATGGGGAGCTCGTCTCGATGCCAAACGATGGTGCCGCGTTTTGCACGAAAGGAAGGATGCTGACGGTAAAGACGACTTCGGCAAGTCCGGCAATCGTGAGGTGTCCAAGCATCATGGCAGGAATGGAGACGGAGAGGGGATAGGGGCAGTAGAGTGCCGCGCCTGATGCGTCATGAAAGAGCAGCGGCTGAATGCCAAACTCGATGGTACACAGAAGCGCTGCGGCGTTGAGGCCGACATACGAGCCGATACCGGCTGCCACCAGACGCCCTTGATTGCTGTTCATGCGGTGGTATATGACGTCGTACACGTAATAGCCGACAAAGGGTAGGACGAACGCCATGTTGAAGCAGTTGGCACCGAGGGAGAGTATGCCGCCGTCGCCAAAGAACACGGCTTGGATGGCCAAAGCGATGCTAACGGCCAGCGTGGCTGACCATGGACCAAACAGAATGGCGATGAGTGTCCCACAGACGGCGTGGCCAGTCGTTCCGCCAGGAAGCGGAATGTTGAACATCATGGCAAGAAAGCTGAAGGCGGCAGCCACCCCGATCAGCGGAACCTTCTCGCGGGGAACCTCTTCGCGCACGTGCTTGACGGCTGTGTGCCAGACAGGCAGCATAGCTACAGTAAATGCGGCGCATGTGGACGGGCTCAGATAGTTCTCGGGAATGTGCATGGCTGTCCTTTCGTTGGCTCAACACCAGTAATACTAAATGAAAATAAGTATTACTGGTACTTACGTGAAGTGTATCTCTTGAGTCGGCTCGAGGGTCAAGGAGGAACGAGATCTTCGATTGCTATGGCTTGGTTATCGCAGGGCGGCGCCTGTGGGAGCAAGGAAGGGCTCAGCCTTGGCACGGTAATTGTCGCTACTACCTGCACCTCTTGTCGCGCTAGACCGCGCGTTTGCGGTTTGTGTGCGGTAGCTCGAGGCTAATTGAGTAAGATATCTCCTGCTGCGATTTGCAGTCGCCTTCTTCGACTTAAAAAAGCCTCGAAAAAAGAGGTTGATTTAATGACAGAAAGGTGTAGATTATTTGATTATCCTATGGAAAAGGCCGCTTTATGCCTTTAAGCGGTTTTGTCGCATAGGAACTGGACCTTATACGAGGGGAAAGGAACCCAACATGCTCACCATCCGTCTGTTCTGCGCCGCCGGCATGTCCACGAGCCTGCTCGTCCGCAAGATGATCGAGGCCGCCGAGGCCGAGGGCACCGAGGTCGACATCGTCGCCTACCCCGTGGGCGAGAT
>JAGAVX010000123.1 GCA_017941705.1 Atopobiaceae bacterium | reverse complement strand
CCCTGGCCACACCCGAGTCGTTTGGCGCGGTGCGGCCAGGGGACTGTCCCTTCGCTGCACCCGAGTCTAGGCGCCGAGCGTTGCAAGGATCTCGTCGATGATGCGAGGCGTCTTGTACTCCATGCCGTCACGGCCATCGGCCACAAGGAACGAGAAGTTGTCGGCCATGGTCTCCTCGGGGTCGATGACGTAATCGGTGTTCTCGCCGAACACCTCCCAGAAATCCGAAGCCTGCTCGGAATCGTAGAGCGTATTGAGGTCGTCCACGGGGACCAATCCCGTGCCGCCAAGGTCGAAGAAGGTGTCGCCCTTCTTCTCAAAGGGCTGCTTGGCGTAGAAGACCACGGTACAGCGACGTTGCTCTCCGTCGATGGTAAAGAGCGCCGACGAGTTGTGGTGCTCCACATCAGGATTAGAGATCATCTTCTCCCTGACGGCGGGACCAAAGTCGTAGTCCTCTTCCTGCACGTCAAAGCCGATGATCTTGTACATGGAAGCACGAAAGTCCGGGTTCGACCGCGTCAGGCAGTGGAACAGCTCGTGCGCCAATAGACGGATGCACTCAGTGCGAGTCTGCTCGTCATCACTGCTCAGCATGTTGATGAATAGCGTGCTCAGGTATATCTGCGTGCCGTGGGTGTAGGCGGCAGCACCCAGCTCGTCTTCCATCTCGTCTTTGATGAAGATGATCTCCTCGGATGCGGGAAGCGTTATGCCACGCTCTGCGATGCGCCTTTCCATCTCGGCCATGGCCGCGGTAAGAGCCGCCATTTCCTTGTCGGTGAAGTCGGCGCACTGACTGACCGAAAGAGTCTCGTACTCCTCGAGCGTTGCCCCCTTCTTCTGCACGCGAAAATCGAGGTCGCACTGATTGAGGCCGTCGATGTAGTCGACGTTCTCCATCTTGAGCCTGGCACCTTCCTCGACATCGGCAAACCGGAAAGTATAGAGGGGCTCCTTCGCTGGATCTGACGAGCTGAGCTGGTCTTGAGTCGCACCGTCCGAGCCCGACTGAGTGCCCCCACACCCTGCGAGCGCCATGATCGCACCAGCTGACAGGGCAGCAAAGCTTCGCCTCGTCATCGTCTTCATGGAATTGCCCCCTTGTGGAACCGCCTCAAGTGGCGTAATAGCACCATCTGATATTGATAACCCATTGTAGGACTACCTGCCCGCTGGGGCAGGATGTCGCTCTGCCGTCGTTATCAGAGCAGCGTGATTTTACCGACAGTAGGCATATCGGCCACTATGGACAACCTTCCACCCAGTGCCTCGACATAGCGACGTATGGTATCGATGCTCATTGAAGCCAAGTCCCCGTTTTCCATACGTGACACGCGGTTTTGGGAGACTTCCATGCTCTCCGCAAGCTCAACCTGCGTCCTGCCTTGTGTCAGACGCGCCTCCCGAAGCGCGTATGCCTCGATCCGCTCGTGCGTATGGCGGCGCGCCACATGCATCTGCTCGTCACTAACGCCCCGTTCTTCAAGGTAGGCGTCAAGGCTCGCCATTTCTCTCTCCCCCACTCTTCTCGTACTCCCTGTATATCTCTATCGCCTGAGGAATCGCCCGCCTGTACCACCGCGTCCACTTGAGCTTGTTGCTTTTGCCCTTCGCTTTGTCACCCGCCAGAAGCATGACCGCGCGCCTATCTTGGTCAAACGCAAAGATGATCCGTATCTCGCTCTTTCCGGGCGATGCCGGACGAAGCTCCTTGAGGTTCTTGAGGGAAGTGCCCTGGATGACATCCACCAATGGCCTCCCGAGGCTCGGGCCATGCTCCTGCAGCAATTCGAGCGCTGCAAACACATGCGCAACTGTCTCTGCATCCTGCTTGTCGAGCCAATCCTTTATATAGCGATACTCAATCTCCCACACTGTACGACCTCACTATACCCTATGAGCTATATTACTTCAAGGCTATATTGTGCTGGATCATGCGCCAATGCGCCGCGGGCGACTTGCCCGGCGATAGCCCTGTACCCGCAAACAGGCGACGAACATGCTGATGGTTTAATTGCACCATGGGACAGCCCCCCTTCACTCGGGCGACTGTCCTCCAGCAGCTTTGCTGGAGTTAGGGAGGGGTGGTGCTCCCAGCCTTGCAGCCTACGGCATCGGCCACTGATTGTTGTGTGAACAAGATACTAGAACAACTGTTCGTTTTCAAGAGGTACTTTACCTTTTTCTGTCCAGCATGACAACAAACCGCCCATGCGGTGTTGTCGGGGGGGACACTGCAGGGCGAACGTCAAAGGACCCCTTCTGGTTAAGTACCAGGAGGGGTCCTTGCAGACACAAGTTATACGCTGCTCTTGTTATGCCTCCACAGTCTCGGTGGCCGCCTCGGCGCGCTCGAGCTTGCGCTTCTTATGGTTCAGCCAGCCGGTGATGCCAATCGCCGCGATGCCGCCGCCACCGATCACGCTTGCGGCAAGACGAATCTTGTCAAGCGGCTGCATGCCAGGCTTGTACACGCTGCCCGGCACGGCACCATTCATGGCGCGGCTGTTGACCGTGGTGTAGAGCAGGTGATGGGCTGCCTCGCGAGCATAGTGATACTCGGCTGCATTGGTCGAATCGAACACGTAGGTGTTGGCGTTGCTCTTGAGGAAGGCGTCTGCGCCTGCACGAATCATCTGGCTCTCGTCGAAGGCAGGGCTCTGGGCGTTGGCGGAGTCGGTGATGATGAAGCCCTCAAAGCCCCACTCGTCGCGCACCAGCTGCTGAATCAGCGGATAGCAGCCGCCCGTCCACGTGGCGCCAATGCGGTTGAACGAGGTCATGATGCCCTGGGCGGCGCGCTGCATACGCGTCTGCTGCTGAAGGCTGCCGTCCTCGGCCACGGTGTAGTAGGTCTCCTCCACATCGGGGGCGTGCATGCACAGCTCGAAGGGACGCAGGTAGATCTCGCGCGCAGCCTGCTCGTCCACCCACGTGGAGACGGACTTGTCGATGCCGCCGTCACCGCGGTGGTTCTCCTGGTCATTGAAGGCAAAGTGCTTGATCGTGGCGTACAGACCCAGCTCGGCAGCACCGTGAATCTCGTGCGAGGCAACCACGCCGCTGATGATCGGATCCTCGCTGTAGTACTCGGCAGCACGGCCGATAAACGGCGTGCGATGGATGTTCATGGACGGCGCGTACCAGCCCATGGCACCGCTCGTGCCCTGGAGGTTGGCCTCGCTGGCGAGCATGCGACCGTAGCTCTCGGCCAGCTCCTGGTTCCAGGTCTGAGCCATCACCACCGGCGAGCAGAACATCATGCCCGTGGAGCCGTAGATCAGGCCAGCCGCGGTGTCAGCATCGATCACGAAGGGCTTGTCCACGCTCTTCAGGTACTCGGAGCCGTAGCCGGAGTGGCCAACGATCTCCTGGTAGTCGGCCTCGGTCAGCTGGTCGAGCAGCTCGTCCCATGCGGGGTCGTCATAGGCGAGTCCACGCACCTCGATGAGGGTCTTGCCGTTGGCGGCCGCGTAGACCGGCTCGACGGTGATGGAGGCGTCGTCGGTCGGATTGAGCGAATCATGGCTCTCGAGCTTGGCCATCAGCTCGTCGGAGCCGACCTTGCCCCACACATAGCTCACGGGGTTACCGTCGGCATCCGTGCCGTTGATCTCGTTGCCCCAAGTAGAGATGTCGCCCTCGATGGGCGTGCCATCGTTTGCGGGGAAGGTGCCCTCCCAGTCGGCGCGGGTAAGACGGGTGCCCTCAGGCTCGGCAAAGGAGAGCAGCGCCTGGATCTTGTTGCCCGTGTAGGCGTCGGTCGAGAAGGTAGTGGCGTCCACCGTCGCCTCGTCCTTGAGGGCATTGTCGGCATCGATGGTCAGCTCGTGGGCCGCAGCCAGCCCGGCATCGCCGTCGGAGCCCTTGCCCTTGGCAGCCAGGATGTTGTTCACGGCATTGTGGGAGTCGTGGCCGGCAGTCAGGTAGTAGGTGCCGTTCTCGATGACATAGGTGCCTGCACCATGGGCGTCAAAGCTGGCAAGCAGGGCTGGGTCAACCGCAACATCCACCGTCTGGCTCTCGCCAGGAGCCAGCTCGTCGGTCTTGGCGTAGCCCACCAGCGCCACGGAGGCCTTCTCGATGCCCTGCTTCTTGTCGTATTCGGTATAGGGAGCCTGAGCGTAGATCTCCACGGCATCCTTGCCAGCCACGTCACCTGCATTGGTGACAGTCACCTTGGCCGTGATGGAGTCCAGTCCATCCCACTCTGCCGCAAAGTCGCTCCACTCGAAGTTGGTGTAGGAAAGACCGTGGCCAAACGGGTAGACAACCTCGGCGTCATAGTCAAAGTCGCCCGCGTTGCCCTGATCGAGGACCTTGTCCTCATAACGGGTCTCGTAGTAGCGATAGCCCACGTAGATGCCCTCGAGGTAACTCACGTAGTTGTATCCGGTGGGCTTGCCGTCTTCATCGGTGAACTCAAAGTCGCCGTAGTTCTTGCCGGCCGGGCTGGCCAGGGCGTCCGCCACAAAGGTGTCCACGGTGTGGCCGCTCGGATTGACCTCTCCCGCAAAGATGCTCGCCAGCGCATCGGTGCCATAGGTGCCGGTGGATGGCACAAACAGGATGGACTTGATGCTGGGGAACTCCGCCACCCAGTCGAGCTGCAGCGCGCTCGCGGTATTGACGATCAGCACCACGTCATCGTAGTTGTCGTTGAGGTACTGGAGGATCTCGAGCTCGGTGGTGTCGGGCTCAAGGTAGCTCTTCACCTGGTCCTCGTGGTTGCTCGCATGGTTGTACATGGAGCGCGGCATGTCGCGACCCTCGCCTGCCACGCGCCTCCACACGAACGCCTCCACACGAACACGGACACGGTGTCCTTTGCGCTGTCGAGCACGCCGTCGGCAGCCTCAAGCTCGGAGAGTGGGCACTCGCCCACGGAGAAGTCCTCGTACGCACCAAAGCTGATGGATCCTGGACCCATCTTGTAGGACGAGCCAGCACCCTTGGTGTAGAACTCCATGAGTGTGCCGTTGACGTGCAGGCCCTTTGCCTCAAAGGAGGTCGTGAGCTTGTCCTCGTCACCCGACGCGCCCGTGAACTGCGTCAGAAGGGATTGGGTGGCCGTGAGGTTGCGCACGTTCTCGGAGAAGAACGAGAACGTAGTGCCCTCGGCAAAGGGCATCGTGGCGTCGTCGTTCTTGAGCAGCACGTAGCCCTCGGATGCAATCTGGGTGTCGAGCGCCTTCTCGGCGTCGGCAATCTCGTCAGCAGTGAAGTCGCTCTTGTAGTAGTTGGCGTCAACATCCTTGGCGCCGTCAGGTGTGGTCCAGCTCTGGCTGTAACCAAGCATGTTGTTGGCCATGCGCACGATCATGCCCTGACCAGGCAGGATGACGTTTATGGCAACCAATACCGCAGCGAGCACCAGAGCCAGCACGGTCTTGAGGACGGTCTTCACCACCCGTCCCACCTTGCGAGCCGTCGAAACCTCTGCCGCCATTTCGCTCTCCTTCCTCACTCGCCGCATACGGCGATTCCAATCTCAGGCATACCATACGACGCTGCCGTACCACAGGCAGAAGCTCGTCGGAATCGGGCGGTCGCATGGCAGAATTGGAAGCGAGCTCGTGCGACAATGGCATGGAAAGGCTCATGCTGCATGTCGTGATGATCGAGGACACACCCGCCGAAGCCGCGACACTGCGCGGCCACCTCGAGCGCTATGCCGCCGAACAGGGCCTTGAGCTCTCCGTTACCTGGCTCACCAACGCGCTGGACTATCTTGAGGACCGTCCCGCCGCCGACCTCATCTTCATGGACATCGACATGCCAGGCATCAACGGCCTGGAAGCCGCCCATCAGCTGCGCGAGCAGGACAGCGTGACACCCCTGGTATTTGTGACCAATCTTGCCCAGTACGCCGTGCGCGGCTACGAGGTGGATGCCATCGACTTTATGGTCAAGCCCGTAACCTATGAGAGCTTCCGCATGCGCATGGCCCGGGCGATGCGAGCGGTAGAGCGCAACGCCACGCGGTCCCTACGCGTAAAGACCCGCGATGGCCTGCAGATCTTTGCCGCCTCAGACCTGGTATACGTGGAAACTCAAGGCCATGACGTGGCCTACCATGTGGCTGGCGAACTCGATCCGCTTGTTGTGCGAGATTCCCTGCGTCGCGTGGAATCCGAGCTTGAGGGACTCTCCTTTGTTCGACTCTCTAGCAGCTCCCTTGCCAATATGGCGCACATCCGTCGCGTGCGCGCAGACGCTGTGACTCTTTCCGACGGAACCACGCTCTTTATGTCACGCGCGAAGAAACGCGAGGCACAGGCAGCCATAGCCGCCTACCTGGGAGGCGGCTTCTGATGGCCTGGCACTGGCTTGTGGGCATGCTCCAACCGCTTGCCGCCGCGCTGCAGATAGGCTTTGCCATCTGGTTGGTGGTGCGCCATCAAGACCAGCGTGAGGGCTTTTTGCCCAGGGCGGCAGCCCTCGGCACAATGTTGCTCCTCGCGATAGCCTTTTTCAGCTGGTATGGCATGAGCGCCCACCCCGAGTTCACCGCCAACGGCGCACCTCAGCTCGTAGGGCAGTTTGTGCTCTTCAACCTCCTTTTGGGCTACTTGGTATGGGCCGTGTGCCTCCTCTACGACGTACCCGTTCTCCACGCGCTCCTCTGCTGCGCCATGGGCTATACCATGCAGAACCTTGCGAGCGGCCTTGACGGACTGGCCGTGCTGCTGGGAGAACGGCTTTGGGGCATCGGAGATGGAAGCGTGGCGTTTCGGTCAATTGTGAGCCTGTTGGCGACCGTCGCAGTCTACCTCCCCTGTTACCTGTTGCTGGTGCGCGCCGTTGACCGCGCGGGCACCGTGCAGGTGGAAGATAGGGCGACCGTTGGGGTCTTTGTGGTGGTCATCCTGGTGGTTATTCTGTTTGACGTCGTCAACAAGGCTCTGAGCCTAGGGCCCACTCCTCTCCCACTGCTTGTGGGCCTGCGCGTGATTCACGGAGCAGCGTGCATCTTTGTGCTGTTTGCCCAGTATGAGATGCTCTTTGCCCAGCGCCTGCGTGCCGAGGCGGCCGCGACCGAGCGACTCCGCGCCGAGCAGCAGCGCCAATACGAGCTCTCGCGCGAGAACATCGAGGCCATCAACATCAAGTGCCACGACATTCGACACCAGATTCGCCATCTGGGCGAGACGGGCACGGCCGTGGACGCCACTGTGCTGGCCGACATTGCGCGCGAGGTCAGCGTCTATGACGCAACGGTGCACACCGGCAACGAGGCACTTGACACCATCCTCACTGAGAAACGGCTGGTTTGCGAGGGCGAGGGTATCACGCTCACCTGCATGGCCGACGGTCATGCCCTCGACTTCCTAGCACCCTCCGAGCTCTATGCCCTGTTTGGCAACGCGCTCGACAACGCGATCGAAGCCACGCGACGGGCACCCGTTGACAACCGCTCCATCTCGCTGAACGTGCGACAGGCAGCCGGCATGGCGGTTATCCACGTGGAGAACACCTGCGTAGGCGAGGCGTCGTTTGTGGACGGACTCCCGCAGACCACCAAACGCACGTCAGACGGCACCCGCGACACCGTCAACCACGGCATTGGCACCCGCTCCATGCGCGCCCTGACCGAGCGCTACGACGGCCTCTTTTCCGCGGCGCAAAAGGGCGAGGTCTTTTGCCTGGACATCACGCTTCCCCTGCCTGAGTAACGCGACCCCTCAGTTGCATGTTCCTTTCCTAGCATGCTAGACTGTATACACGTATACAGTCTTAGGAGGAGAAGCATGGCGACCGTTGTTGTGTCAGGGCGCGTGGATGAGGAAGTCAAGCTCAAGGTGGACCGCATCCTCGAGCGTGCGGGCAAGACGCCTGCGGAAGTCATCAAGGATATGTGGGTCAACATCTCCATCACGGGCGAGCTTCCCACCACCCAGCAGCAGATTGACGAGTTTGAGGAGAAGCGCCGGAAGTTCCACGAGTTTATCGAACTCGTCGAGTCACTACCACCTGCTCCCGAGTGGTTTGCGACCATGACCGATCGCGAGATGAACGACATGATTGCCGAGGACCAGATGAGGAAGTGGGGCTATGTGTAGAGTTCTCATCGATACAAATATTCTTATGGACTCCCTGTCGCCCACCAGGCCAGAACATCAAGAAGCCAGAGAGGTCATCGATTACTGCAGCGGATGGGGCGACTTTGGCATGGTATGTGGGCTCTCGCTCAAAGACGTCTACTACCTCTCCACTAAACTCTATGGAGAGCAGAAGGCCCGTGATATCGTTCGCAAGCTCATGGACCTACTGGTCATAGCGCCGGTTGACGGGGAAGTCTGTGACATGGCGCTCAACTCGGACGAACCCGATTTTGAGGACGGCATCATTCGTGCCTGCGCGGAGCTCAACGACGCCGATGTCATCGTCACGCACGACAAGGACGCCTTTGCCCACAGCCTCATCCGCAGCATGACCGCCGCCGAATACTTGGAGATTGCTCGGGCGAAAGAGAAGAAGGTCCCCGGGTAGGCAGACCCTACTTGTCGTCAGGCGTAATCCAGAACTTGAGCAGCGGGAAGCTGATGATCACGGCCAGCAGCGTCCCTGCCACTGGCACAATCACGCCGTTGACAGCGGTCGCAGCCACGCCTGCGCCAATGAGCAGCTGGCCCACGCGCGGCACGATGACCGAGTTCATGACGATGATGATGAGCGCCAGCACCGCGTACTTGGGTGCGGACTTGCTAAAGTCGGCTGTGCTCTTGAACACGAACTTCATCTGTACGAAGTAGTTGACCACCTGCGAGGCCAGCTCGGCGAGAAAGACCACCACCGTGCCCGCACCACCGGTGAGCGCCGTGCCCAGCCAGGTGACCACAAAGCGCGCTACGGTGGACACGTTGGACAGAATGTTGAACAGGATGAACTCCCAGAGGGCCTGATGCTCCTCTTTCCACTGTGCAAAGGACATGAGCGACGTTCCCTTCTTACCTTGCGCACTAACGCCGAGCCGCATCGGCTGTGGCAAGGGCCTTCTTGCTTGCTGCGTTCTTGATGGCGTTGGCCACCATTGCGACCGCCCAGGGGCCAAAGACCCAGACCAGGCAGAGCAGGATACCGAGCCCCACGCCTCGACCGAGGGCAACCGACCCGCCCAGCAGGGCGAGGCCTCCCAACCCCCAGCCCTTGGCCTCACGCACGATGGCACGCACCAGACCTGAGTCGGTGATGCCACCCGTCATTTGGCCAATGGCACGCAGGGGCATGTTGTAGACGAACTCCACGTTGAGATTGGGCGTGCCCTTGGCAAGGGCCTTTCTCTCAACGACACCAAGCGCCGCACCAATCGCCATGAGCAGGGGGCTACGGCTGTGCGTGAGGTCGCGGAAGGTCATACGCTCGTCGATGGTCACCTTGGCCTCGGGCAGCGCGCGTCCCAGCAGCGCCGCAAACTGCGCGTCGCTCACGCAGGCACCGGCAACCTGACCGGTCTTGTAGGGAGCGAGGTCGAGTCCTGCGTAGGGATCAGCAGCCCCGGTACCAGCAAGCTCGACCTCACCGGTCAGGCGCACGTCCTCGCTCGACGCCGCAACACGCAGCTCGTAGGTGCCGCCTTCGGTCTCCCACGCATCCGTTGCCACGTTCCAATAGCGGAAGGCGGTCTCGTCGAGCGTCAGCGTCACATCACGCGACTCGCCCGGCTGCAGGAACACCTTGGCAAAGGCCTTGAGCTCCTGCGCGGGACGGAACACCTCGTGCTTGGGCTTGGCAACGTAGAGCTGCACGACCTCGGCGCCAGCGACGCTGCCCACATTTGACAGGGTGAAGGAGATCTTGGTCCCTGCACCTCGTGCGGAATCGCCCTGCTCGACACGCAGGTCAGAATAGGCGAACGTCGTATACGAGAGGCCATAGCCAAAGGGAAAGGCCGGACGCACATCCGCCGTGTTGCAGTAGCGGTAGCCCACATAGAGTCCCTCGCGATATTCGGCAGTCTTCTCATAGCTGGGGAAGTTGCCGGCCGTGGGGTTGTCGGAGAGGTGCTGGTACCAGGTCTCGGCCGTCTTACCGGAGGGATTGACGCGGCCCATGAGCACGTCGAGCGCCGCACCGGCACCAGCCTGGCCTCCCAGAGCAAGATGCAGCATGGCACGGGCGTCCACCGCCCACTCTGTCTCGACCGAGGCGCCGGCAGAGATCAGCACCACCGTATTGGGATTGACCGCGGCAACAGCCTTGAGCAGGGCAATCTGGGCGTCCGAGATGCGCATGTTGAGCCGCTCGAAGCCCTCGCTTTCGGCCACCTCGTCAAGACCCAGGTTGAGCACTGCGACATCCGCCTTGCGCGCCAGCTCGACCGCCGCCCGCTGCAGCGTCGCGTCCACCTCGCCGCCGCGCGTAAAGCCACGCTCCACACCCAACAGCTGCAGATCCTCCGCGCCGACAAGCTCTGCCAGCGTATCGATGTGCGTGCAGTTTACCTGCGAAGACCCCGCCCCCTGGTAGCGTGGGGCCAGAGCAAAGTCGCCAAGCAGCGCCACGCTCGTGCCAGGGGCCAACGGCAGCAGTGGCTCACCGCCCGCAACAGCGCCGCGTGCCTCCGCCGCCTGGTTCTTGAGCAGCACGATTGACTGCGCAGCAATCTCGCGAGCCAGCTGATGGTGGGCCACCTCGTCAAACTTCTGGCCCTGCTTGGCCTCAACCGCCGCTCGCGTGCGAAGAATCAGATGCAGCGCCTCCTCCACGCGGGCGTCAAGCGTGGCCTGGGAGATGCGCCCGTCACGCACGGCCGCCGCGAGCATCCGCGCCTCGTCGAGGCCCGGTGCCGGCATCTCAAAGTTGGAGCCCGCGTCGACGCCAGCCACATGGCTGTTCGAGCCACCCCAGTCGGTGACCACCGCGCCGCCAAACCCCCACTCGCCGCGCAGAATCTCCTGCAGCAGATGCTTGGACTCGTTGGCATAGGTGCCATTGACCAGGTTGTAGCTAGTCATGATGGTCCAAGGGTCGCTCTCGCGCATTACGGTCTCAAAACCCGTGAGGTAGAGCTCGCGCAGGGTACGCTCGTCGAGCACGGAGTCGGAGGACTGACGACGCGTCTCCTGGCTATTGACCGCAAAGTGCTTGGGGCATGCCGCCACGCCCTGGCTCTGGATGCCGCGCACGTAAGCAGCAGCCATCTTACCGGCAAGGATGGGGTCCTCGGAAAAGTACTCAAAGTTGCGGCCGGTCAACGGGCTGCGCTTGATGTTGAGGCCAGGTCCCAGCACACAGCCCACGCCCTGGCAGGCGGCCTCCTCGCCCAACGCCACGCCCAGACGCTCCCCCAGCGAAGGGTCCCAGCTCTGCGCGACGGTCGCCGCCGTCGGAAAACACGTTGCAGGCAGGCTGCCGCCAATGCCCAGGTGGTTGGCCTTCTCGGGGTCCTGGTGACGCATGCCGTGGGGGCCGTCGGAAAACTGCAGCTCGGGAATGCCCAAGCTCGGGATGGCAAAGGTGCCAAAGGCGCTCGCGCCCTGCAGCAGCGCGCACTTCTCGTCGAGGGTCATCTGGGAGATGGTGTCTTCGTAAGCCATGTGGAATCCTCTCAGCCGTTCTTCTCGATTCTGAGAGTACGACATGCACCCCACCCTGGCCTTGCGCTGTCGAAATCGGTCGGTTGGGCGTCATGTTTGGACGATGAGCCCACTTCCCGTGGGGCATGTGCACCTGCGTCAACCGCACGACACGAACCCAAGCATCATGTCCGTCGGAGTCAGCGGGTCCGATTGCTTGGCTTGCCGCGCACAGGCTTCGTTGAGTGCGAAAAAGTGTCGACGCATCCAAACACGCCACTCTACATTTGCGCTGGTAGACGGATTGCCATGCCGACTAATCAGATATTTATATCAAAACTTTTTCGCACTTAACGTAAAGCCTCCATGTCCTCCCATGTTATCCTGCCGGCGCTGGCGCGGTCTTAGTGGGGTGAGTCCATGGCATTTCTTCTGGGAAAGGGTACGGCTGTCGAGTGGCTGCGCAGACGCGCGGTCACCTCCCCCGAGGAGCAGTTCACGCTCGCGCCGCTCTCGTTGGAAGGCAGCCGCACTCGATTGCAGCGCCATCCCTCGCTCCTCGCAGACCTCACACTCCCACTGCACCTCATCGTGGCCATACGTGAGAACCGCCGGCCATCGGCGCAAACCACCTGCCACCTGCTTGTTTCTCCAACGGACTACTATCCCTGCCTACGCGTCGAACGAGGGGTCTTCTGCTCGACGCCCGCATTCGCCTTTCTGCAGATGGCGTCCGAGCTCGACGAGGAGACACTCCTCTTCCTTGGAATGGAACTTTGC
The DNA here is from genome assembly GCA_017941705.1 of Atopobiaceae bacterium. Classification (GTDB taxonomy): domain Bacteria; phylum Actinomycetota; class Coriobacteriia; order Coriobacteriales; family Atopobiaceae; genus UBA1367. The sequence continues at coordinate 8,933 of JAGAVX010000123.1, read as the reverse complement.
GGACGCTACGGCATCGATCGTGAGGGCACTATATTCCTGCGTCCGCAGACCTGCGAACCGGCACACCTGCTGGATCTCGCAAGCAATATGACCCGTGTGCGGGGACGAAAGCAAGCCCTACGCGTCGCGCCGCTCATCATCCCCAACGCGGCTTCTCCCATGGAATCGGCGCTCGCGATCATCCTCTCGCAGTCGCTTGAACGGGGCGGTTTTGGGCTGCCCGCACCCGAGCTCAACAAGCCCCTCCCCGTGACCGGCAGGGCGCGCGCACTTTGGAACGACGACTTCATCACGCCCGACCTTCTGTGGGAGAAGGGCAAGGCCGCCATCGAGTACGACAGCGACTTGCATCACTCGTCCAGCCACAGGAGGTCGACCGACGCCACAAGGCGCGACGTGCTCGCACAGCTGGGCTACCGCTTGGTAAGCATCACCACCGAACACATGCGCACGCCTCGCAGGCTCGAGCAGGTGGCCGGCATCGTGGCTAACGAGCTGGGAATGACGCTGCCCGAGGTCACCGACGACCAGTGGCAACGACAAGTCGAGTACCAATTGCGGATGCGCACGCTCGCCGAGCATCCCGACCAACTGCTCGCCTTCTCCAAAGAGGCTCCTGTATCCCGGCAGACCTGGCATGTTCGAATGCCGCGATAGGTCCGGCAAGTACGTCCGCTCCCCAGCTCTCATTAAGTGCGAAAAAGTTTTGATGTAACGAGCGGCCATGTGCAACAGGCAAGCCTCTCACCTGCGGCTTTGCAAGCGCGCTCTTTGTATGCACCTCAACTTTTTCGCACTAAACGAGCCGGCCCAGCGCCGACTCGTCCGCACTCGACGTCAGCAGCCTTGCCGCGCACATCACCTGACCGGAAGCTTGACCAGGGTGGATATCATGCCGGTCGTCGTCTCGCCGCCATCGATGATCTCGACTCCCTCGGGAGCGCTGAGCACCTTGACCGGCAGAACGCCACGCTGCCTGAGGACAACCTGGCAGGTGCCGCCCTCGTCGGTGACGAACGTCTGCTCTCCATCCTTCGTCATCACCGTAAATGTGACCCCCTGGCCGGCCTTCCCCTTCACAAGCGCGACGAACGTGTAAAGCGCCGGCTCCTCCTGCACGTAATCGTCGCCCAAGAAGAACGTGACGAGCTCCTCGAACAGTTCGGCAGTAGGAATGGAGCCCACGCGGCAGAAGCGAATGATCCCCTCGCGGTCAACCAGCAGCGTGGTCGGATAGGTCTTGGTCTTCACAAAATCGAGGCTCTCGTTGCCAGCGCCAAGGGCAAGGGGGAAGGTGAGGTCGTGAGAGTCCTGGTACTTTCGAACGTCCTCCATGGTGTCCAAGCCGTCGACGTCGATGCCGACCATGCCCATCCTGTCCTGATACTTCCTGTAGATGGCGTCCATCTCGGGGAACTCCTTCTCACAGGGACCGCACCACGATGCATACAGAACGACCGCGGTGACCTCCTTGCCCGCAATGAGCGCATCTTTGGTGATGTGGGTTCCATCAGGCTGCTCGACGTCAAACGCCGGCATCTCACGGCCAACAAAGTCGTCGATGCTTCCGGCATTCGCGACCATTCCGTCAAAGAGCTTGTCCCTGTTGAACTTGAGCCAGAGGTTTACGCCCGCATACGCCACAGCCGCCACATTCACAAGCCCCAGAAGGACCTTGAGTCCCAAGGGGAGTTTCTTTCCGCTCATATCCATGCCTCTCAACCTCGCCCATCCTCTGCGACGCCAGCCTTCAGCGTGATCGTCGTATCGCCAAACACTTCCCGGACCTCATACTCCGTCCGGTCTTCGGCAAAGCCCTCCGGGACCCTGAGCACGTGCACCGTATAGGTCATTTCGTCAAGGTCCTTGAAGGTGGCAATCCCCTTGTCGTCGGTCTCGCCCATGCTGCACATGAGATCCGAGCAGAGCTGAACCCTGACACCCTTCACAGGCGCTCCTGACTCGTCCTTGACGATGATGCGGCAGGCCTTCTCGGGCTTGCCAGGAGACAGCCACGAAAACAAGTCCTTCCCGAACGGTCTCATAGCCCCACCCCCCTTGCATCTGCCTACTTGCAACAGGCAGCCTACTCTGAAACATTATCCACAGTAACAGGCCTGGCCCCTCTCCCTCGGCAAACATTCCGCAGCCGCGCGCTGAGCGGCGAGGACGTTTGCCGAGGGAGAGGGGCCAGGCCAGACTCTCGGGTAATGGGCCTACGCAGTCTCGATGCTGGCGGCCTCCTGCAGGCCGAGCAGCTCCACGGCCTCCTCGCGCATCTTGTACTTCTGGATCTTGCCAGCCTCGTTCATCGGGAAGCCGTCAACGAAGCGCACGTACTCGGGCACCTTCTCCTTGGCCACGCGGGCGCGGCAGAAGTCCTTGACCTCTTCCTCGGTGGCCGTCTCGCCCTCGTTGAGGATGATCTCGGCCAGCACGACCTCGCCGTAGACCTTGTCGGGCACGCCAATGACCTGCACGTCCTTGGTCTTGGGGAAGGTATAGAGGAAGTCCTCGATCTCCTTGGGGTACACGTTCTCGCCACCGCGGATGATCATGTCCTTGACGCGGCCGGTCACGCGGTAGTAGCCATCGGGCTGGCGCAGCAGGATGTCGCCGGAGTGCAGCCAGCCGTCCGCGTCGATGGTGGCAGCCGTCGCCTCGGGCATCTTGTAGTAGCCCTTCATGGTGTTGTAGCCGCGGCTGCAGAACTCGCCCGGCTCGTCGTCGCCCAGCTCGACGCCCGTCTCGGGGTCAATGATCTTGCACTCCACGCCAAAGATGGGCAGGCCCACGGTGGCCACGCGCTGCTCGAGCGTGTCGGTCGTCTTGGACATCGTGGTCGCCGGGCTGGCCTCGGTCTGGCCGTAGGTGATGCAGATGTCGCGCATGTGCATCTTCTCGACGACCTCGCGCATCTTCTCGATCGGGCAGGGGCTGCCGGCCATGATGCCGGTGCGCATGTGGCTGAAGTCGGTCTCCTCGAAGGCGGGATGGGTGTTCATCATGGCAATGAACATCGTGGGCACGCCGTGGAAGCAGGTGATCTTCTCGCGCGTGATGCACGCCAGAGACTTGCGCGGCGAGAAGATGGGGATGGGGCTCATGGTGGTACCGTGCGTCACCGACGCGGTCATGGCAAGCACCATGCCAAAGCAGTGGAACATGGGCACCTGGATCATCATGCGCTCGCCGGTGGAGAGGTCCATGCAGTCGCCGATTGCCTTGCCGTTGTTGACCACGTTGTAGTGCGTGAGCATGACGCCCTTGGGGAATCCGGTGGTGCCGGAGGTGTACTGCATGTTGCACACGTCGTGCTTGTCGATCGCGGCGCAGCGGCGCTCGACCTCGGCCTGCAGGTCGGGAGTGCCCAGGGCCAGAGCCTCGCCCCAGCTGTAGCAGCCCTGATGCGGCCCGTCGATGGTGATGATGTTCTTGAGGAAGGGCAGCTTCTTGGTGTGCCACTGACCCGGGCGCGCGCCCGCGATCTGCGGGATCAGCTCATCGATGATGTCGAGGTAGCTCGTACCCTTGTACTCGTCGATCATGACCAGCGTGTGCGTGTCGGACTGACGGAGCAGGTACTCAAGCTCGTGAATCTTGTAGCCGGTGTTGACGGTGACCAGCACCGCGCCGATCTTGACGGCGGCCCAGAAGGTCAGGTACCACTGCGGCACGTTGGAGGCCCAGATGGCGACCTTGTCGCCCGGCTTCACGCCCATGGCGATGAGCGAGCGCGCAAACTCGTCGACGTCCGCGCGGAACTGCGGGTAGGTGCGGACGTAGTACTCGCCCATGATGTCGGAATCGGGGTTGTACCAGCTGTCGGGCTCGGTGAAGCGGAAGGCGTACTGGCGCGGATACAGCTCGCAGATGCGGTCGAGAAGCTGCGGGAACGTCTCGTCGATGAGGTGCTCCTTGGGCCAGGGGTAGGTGCCGTCATTGGTCAGCGAATGCTGCAGCTCGAAGACTTCCGTCGCCGCCGGCGCTGCCTGCTCGGACTCGGGTGCCACGGCCTGGGCCGCAGGGGTCTCCTCTTCGGACAGGTAGTCGAGCATATAGCCGATGAACTGCGGAAAGACGATGCCCGCCTCTCCCACGGCTAGGTCGCGGGCCCATTTTGTGACCCATTCAAAGCTCATGTAGCCGTCATAGCCCGCGTTCTTGAGCGCATCGAACATGCTGTGCAGCGGAAGGTCGCCGTCGCCCATCATGCGATACTCGTAGCGCTCCCCTACCCGCACGGAGTCCTTCACCTGGCAATAGCGCAGGTAGTGGCCAAGGTTGGCAACGCTTGTGGCTGGGTCCTCGCCAAACACGCGGTAGGGATGATGGAGGTCCCACAACGCTCCCACGCTGTCCATCCCCACGCGGTCGAGCACGCGGGCCAAACGAGCCGTGTCGGCGTACTCCGCGATGGTCTCGACCAAAAGCGTCACATCATAGACGCTGGCGTAGCCACCGAGCTGGGTAAGCACGTCCACGATGTCGTCATCGTCAACCTCGCCCGCAGGGTGGATGTTGCGCGTGATCAGCACGCGGACGTAGGGGGTACCCATATCGCTCGCGAGCTCGATGTAGTTCATGATCTCGGTGATGTTGTCCTCGCGGCAGCTGACGTCCGCCAGCTCGCAGTTGGACGAGAAGCAGGGAATCTCGAGTCCCATGTGCTCGAGCTGCGCACGGGTGCGGTCACGTCGGTTGGGCAGGAACGGTGCGGTGCCGGGTGCGTAGGCACGCCCCTGTATGCCACGAATCTCGATACCGTCAAAGCCGAGGTCCTTGGCCATGGGATAGATGTCGGTCCATGCGTAGCTGGGACAACCGAGCGTGGAGAAAGCGAGCTTCATGAGTGCAGGTACTCCTATCTTGTAGGGCCGACGCGAGGCGCGGCACGCAGGCATGAGAGATGCGCAAGGCGCGGGTTGGTCGTAAAGCGACCTGCAAAAGGGGTTATGGGCGCAACCGCTTGCTCGCGGAAGCGCCTAAAGAAGCAGGAGGGACAGCAGGCCACAGACGGGCACGGGCAAATGCGTGTCGCGGGTCTTGGCGCTCATGCTTCCCTCCCTTCGCTGCGCGTGGCAGACACTACGGTGCAGAAAGGTTTATACCACCACCTTGGGTCGTTGTAAGCAAACAACCAAAGGTAGATACCTGCGCGAAACATGGACACCGCCGCAGGGGGCGAGCATTGTGCCCGCGCGCAGGCATCACAGGGGTCGCCCAGCCGATCCGACCTCCCTACTTCGCCTTCTTGCCGGCAGGCGCCGCCACGGTAAAGCTGGTCTCCACGTCCACGTCGTTCCCGGACTCGTAGAGGTAGTGCGCCGTCAGCGTGTGGACCCCCTCGCCCAGCGCATTGAGGTAGTCCTCGCTCAGCGTGATGACCGTGGGGCTGGCTGCGGCGGTAAAACTCTCGGGTTGCAGCTCGTAGTCGTCCACCAGCACGCTCGCCAACCTGTCGCAGCGAGCATTGGCGGTAAACGAGAGACCCCCAGACGTGCCCTTGATGTAGGTTCCATTCATCCCGTCGGTGAACTTGTAGGTATAGCGCAGGCCGTATCCGCGGCTATACAGCGAAGTCTTCGCATACGAGAGCGTCCCGTCCTCCGCCTCCTGCACCACGGGAATCGTAACGGGCAACGTACCCACGGGAGGCTCGCAGTCGAACATCGCCTCGACCGCCGCAATCACGTTTGCGTTGAACGCACCAACGTTGGTCGAGCCGTCGCGCCGGGAGGTGGGGTCGAGATCGGTGCCGGTACCCATGTATGCAAGCAGAATGGCGTCGGCATCACGATAGCGTGCCGCATCGTAGGGCAGGTTGTTGCTGATGAGGACGAACCTGCCGCCAGCGGCATGCGTGTCGGTGAGGGGCTGGTGAACGGCCTCGTACTGCGGGGCTCCCGAGGCGAGCGCCGACAGCGTGTAGGTCTTTGCAAACGCGGCCACGAGGTCCGCCTCGACGATGGTGGCCTTGAGCTCGTCGCTGTAGTGGACGCCCGCAGGATCTGCCTCGTAGGTGTAGTCAATCGTTATCCTGGTCGACGAGGTCTCCGTCCCGCGCGCAGACCCCGACACGAGATTGCGCACATAGGCGTCATCGGGGATGAGATTCATCTTCTGCAGGTCCTTGACCGCATGCTCGATGGCCGTGGCGTCACCGGACGTCCTACCGATGAGCACGATGCTCTTGCCCTGACCGGACACGGGCAGCGTCTGGGTATCGTTCTTCACAAGCGTGATGGCCTCGCGCGCCATCTTCATCTCCTGCACGTGGTGTTGCGCGGACCCCACGACCGAGACGTCCCCCGCCGGCTTGGCCTCGCTCAAAAAGCCATGAGCCGCCTTGAGCCTGAGGATGCGCGTTACGCTCTCGTTTATGCGCTTCTCGCTGATGGCCCCGCTCGTCACCTTCTCCTCGAGGGCGGCAAGATAGCCGTCGTAGAACTCGGCAACCGAATCGTCCTTGAGGTCGGCCGGCATCAGGAGCATGTCAACGCCCGCGTTGATGATCTTCTCGGCGATATTGGCACGGTACTCCACCGAGCCCGAATCTCCCTCGACGAGGGCCGCCTTGTCGATGGCATCCATCTCGAGCGCGTCGGTGATCACCACGCCGTCGTAGCCCAGCTCGCCACGCAGGAGGTCGGTCACGACCTTCCTCGACATCGTGGCCGGATAGGTGCCTTGCATGCCATTGGCAAAGGTCACGGGGTCATCGTAGCTCGGAAGCGTGATATGGGCGGTCATGATCATCTCGGCACCCGAACCAATGACGGACCTGAAGGGCACGAGCTCGGCCTCGTACAGCTCGTCGAGCGTCTTGTCGACCGTCGCCGTATCGATATGGGTGTCATTGCCGCTGTCGCCGTGGCCGGGGAAATGCTTGTAGGTTCCGATCACATCGTGCTTGGCAAGCCCCTTGGCAAAGAAGGACGCGAGCTCCGATACCTTGTTGGGGTCGTCCGAGAACGAGCGCGTTCCTATCACGGGATTGGCGGGGTTGCTGTTTACGTCGGCGTCGGGGGCAAAGTCGACGTTAAAGCCCAGCGCAGCAAGCTCCTCACCGATGATGTCACCCGTGAGCTCGGCGTTTGCTGCAGCGTCGGCCGTCGCGCCGATAGCCATGCTGCCCGTCATGCGCGTTCCGGCGCTGAGGCGCGTCACGATGCCGCCCTCTTGGTCGGTCGCCATGAAATACGGGATAACGGTCGAGGTCGCCGCCTTACGGTTGTTTGCCTGTAGCTGCTCAATGAGCTGCGCCACCTGCTCGTTGCCCACGACGTTCGGCCCAAAGAGGATGATGCCGCCGTAGGGATGCTTGCGCAGGGCAGCAGCGAGGCCAGGCGCCGCATCGAGGTCGGTGAGTCCGTCATCGTCCCACGTGCGGCAGGAAATCATGATCATCTGGGAGATCTTCTCCTGGAGCGTCATAGACGCAACTATATCCTCGACGCTCCCGTCTAGCATGGCTTTAGCCTCCTCCTTGTGCGCAGCCTCGTCCGACTTGCCACGTGCGTAGGCGATGCCAGGCGACACCGCGAGGATGAACGACAACAGAATGGAACAGAACCCACGTAGCATCTCCTTCAAGCCAAACGCTCCCCAAAGACAAGTCGTATCACGTCAGATTTGATACTGGACATCGTAGCGCAACGCCCTGGCACGCAACTTCCCGGGAACTCCCGTGCCGGAGGCAAACCTGTCCCCAATGCACGCCCGCGTGCGCTGGTGCCTGTCCCCAATGCACGCCCGCGTGCGCTGGTGCCTGTCCCCAATGCACGCCGAATCTGCACGTGATGTGTACACCCCACGACAACCGCACCGTTCGTGTTACCGTTGACGAGGACTTTTGCACAAGACCATAAGACACGAACGGATCGTCCATGAGTGCCACAACCATCTCGCAGGTCTTCACCTCCCCCATCACGGTGTTGATGGGTCACGCCGGTGTCGGCAAGACCAACATCGCCCTCAGCCTCGCGCTCGCCCTTGCGGACGAAGGCTACGAGGTCACGCTCGCCGACCTCGACGTCGTGAACCCGTACTTTCGCAGCAGCGACTATCCCGAGCTTCTGGCGAGCAAGAACATTCGTCTGATCGCGCCCGTGCTCGCCCGAACCACGCTCGACACGCCCAGCCTCACCGGAGAGCTGGACGTGGTCATCGAGCAGACGGCGGGCTCGCCCACCAAGCGCCTGGTGATCGACGTGGGAGGGGACGACGACGGCGCGACCACGATCGGACGCTGGTCGGGCAGACTCAAGGCCGCCGGAACGCAGGTCCTTTATGTGGTGAGCGCCTATCGCTCGCTCACGACCGAGCCCGAGCAGGCCGCCGCCATGCTGCCCGACATCGAGTGGCATGCGCACCTCACGGCCGACGGAGTCCTCAACTCGTCCAACCTGGGCGACGAGACGGCTCCCGAGCACGTACGCCACGGGCGTGTGTTTGCCGCCAAGACGGCCGAGCTGCTGGGTCTGCCGCTTGTAGCGACCGTAGTCCCCGAGGTCGCCGTGCGGCGTCTGGGGAGCCCTCACGACACGCCCGCACTCCCAGACTGGGCCACCGTTACCCCAAACTCGGTTACCGAGGCGTTAATAGACGGCGCATCAGACCCCGAACCACTGGTGCTCACGCCTAGATTGGTACGCACACCATGGGATAGCTAGCATCAGGCGGGGCGTTAAGGTCACACCTTCTGCGCCCGGCTTTCCACGTGTTGTTTCATCGGTTCCAACGGAGAGGAAGGAATCGCGTATGGCTCGTATCATTGTCGACGACGTCCACTGCAAAGGCTGCGGCCTGTGCGTGAACGCCTGCCCCAAGGGGGTGCTCGCCCTCGACAGCGAGCGCATCACCCCCAAGGGCTACCATCCCGCGAAGCTGGTGGACCCTGACGGTTGCATCGGGTGCTCCTCCTGCTTCAT
>JAGAVX010000122.1 GCA_017941705.1 Atopobiaceae bacterium | reverse complement strand
GCCGCCGTCGCATCCACGATGCGCCCCATTGCGCCCAAAAGCATTCGATATTCGGCTGTCAAAGTGCGTTGATCGGGTAAATCTACTCAGCTTCGAAAAACTTCGGATTATCCCTTGACTTCATATAGCTGGTCTCCTTTCATGTTTTGCGCAGAACAAGGTGACAGGCGGCCAGGGGTGACTGGCCGCCTGCAGGCTATTCGTTACTCGGCGTCAAGAGCGTCCAGACGGGCGATGATCTCGTTGACGGTCTCCTTGGGAAGGCCCACCTGCGGGAACTTGAGCAGGGTCTTCATCTTCATGCCGGCAACGGGGCCGAGCTCGGGGTTGTCGACGAAGCCGGGGACATACTCGTCGATGATGGCGACGGCACGCTCGTCCTTGAGAACGTCGCGAAGCTTGCTCTTGCTGTTGATGGCCATGATGCTTCCCTTCTCTTGCTGTTTGCTTACTCTTCCCGCTTGCGCGGGCCTTTACCCAACTGAACTGGAGTCTAGGTGTGAAGCTTCACACGCGGAGTCGCTTCGCGACTCTCGCGCGGGCACGACCATCACACCTGATAGTTGTCCCCGCGTAGGCTTCACACGCGGAGTCGCTTCGCGACTCTCGCGCGGGCACGACCATCACACCTGATAGTTGTCCCCGCGTAAGCCACCCTCCATGGTGTAGCTCCAGGGCTTCTCCTGGAACGAGAGCCCCGCGCCACCATCGACGTCGATGACCTTGCCGTACATGAAGTCCGAGATGCCCGTGCACATGGCCACGATCATGCGCGCCATCATGTCGGGTGTCGAGGCGACCGGAGCGTCGGAAAGGCTCATCTGGTCATGCTGCCATTCCTGCCCATAGCGCTCGGTGGTCTCGAGGCAGTTGGCGATGGCGCCCGGCGTGACCATGGCGCCCGGTGCCACGCAGTTGACGTTGATGCCGTACTGCTTGAGCTCCTTGGCGATGCCACGAGTCATGCCGATGACGCCCGCCTTGGCGGCATTGTAGTGCGTCATCATGGCAAGCTTGGTCATGTCCTCGCCACGGTATGCGACGCTGGCGATGGTGACGATCTTGCCGCCGTGCTTGGCACGCACCATGGAGCGGGCACAGGCCTGCACCAGGAAGTACTGGCCCTTCATGTCGGTGTCCACGACGTCGTCGTAGAGCTCCTCGTCCATGTCGAGGAACGCGCGTGCCTGCCACGTGGCGGCAACGGGCACACAGATGTCCACAGGCCCAAACGTCTCTTCGGCAAACTTGACGAGCTCCTCGGACGCCGCGACGTTTCGCGTGTCGTAGGGATGGAAGACCACGTCCTTGCGACCCAGGTCCTCGAGGGCCTCGGTGGCCATCTCGCCCCACTCCTCGGAGCGCGCGCCAAAGACGACCTTGGCTCCCAGCTCAGCCAGGCGATTGACCACGAACATGGCCAGGCCCACCGAGCCCGAGACGACCGCCACCTTGCCACTCAGATCCATAAGCTCGGAGTACGGCTCGACGTCCTCCAAGCTGTCGGACGACATGTCAAACAGATCCTCTTTGTCCATGGCGGTTCCCTTCCCCAAAATGAGTACTGTGACCTTGGGAAAAGTATCGCCCCGTACCGTTTGCCGGGTTATGGGCAAGAGTTGGTATAGCTCATACCTATTGTTCAGTATTTGCGCAGGTAAACGGTAGTGTTTTTCGAACGGTCGTCAAATGGTGGCACGCCTGCTCCCCGGTCTTTGGCAGTCCTACCGAGAGCAGGCCCACTCGCGGATCTTTCGCTCGCGCACGTCGCGTTCGAGAAACGCCAGGTCCTGGCCAAAGAAGCGCTTGACCTCCTCGAGGGTAGAGTTCTGGCGCCTGGCGATGGCCTCGCCCTCGGCAAGCAACTCCTCGGGCGTGACCGTGACATCAAGCTTCTTGGTGAGGTCCTTCAGCACGAGCGGTTCCTTGACCTCGAATATGGCCGCCTCCACGAGGGCATCCTTCTGCTCCTCGAGCTCCATGTCGGGAAAGGGGTGCGTCTCGGCCCCCGTCATGTGCGCGTAGACCATGCGGTGCTTCATGTCGGCGCGAATGCGGTAGAGCTCCTCCTCCATATCCTCCTGCGCCACCTCGACATCGTAGGCAAGCACGTAGGCACGCCACCTCTCCTCGCTGTAACTCATCGCGCACCTCCCGCATGGAACGCCTCCGCCAAGCTCGGCGCCTCGCCCTTGACCGGTGTGACTCCCGCCTCGCTTACCAACAGCGTCTCGGCGACTGAGAAGGCGGCCTCGACGGCGGAGCGTGTCACGCGCACCGGATCGATGATGCCCGCCTCGAACATATCGACATAGCGAGCGCGCGCCGCGTCGTAGCCCATACCGAGCGTTGCGTCGCGTAGGCGCTCGGCAACCACATGTCCGTTGACGCCGGCATTGCCCGCAATGCGCAGCAAAGGCTCCATACAAGCGTCGATGGCAATGCGCACGCCCGTCCGCTCGTCACCCTCGAGCGAGGATGCATACTCCTCCAGCGCAGGCACCAACCCAAGCAGGGTTACGCCTCCGCCAGCAACCACACCCTCCTCGAATGCGGCGCGCGCGGCATTGACAGCGTCTTCCACGCGCATCTTGCGCTCCCATTGCTCGGCTTCGGTCACGCCACCCACGGCAATCGTAGCCACGCCCGAGACGAACGACGCCAGTCGCTCCGCATGTCGCTTGCGGTTGAAGTCGTAGTCGGTGTTCTCGGCACGATAGCGCAGCTCCGCAACGCGCCTCTCGACTGCTTCGGGGTCGCCCTGACCCCCCGAGATGATGGTGCGCTTGCGCGTCACCTTCACGCGCTCGCACGAGCCCAGCATCTCCCGCGTGACATCGCGGATGGAGAGGCCCATCTCCTCGCTCACGAACATGCCGCCCGTCTGCACGGCGATGTCGTCCAGGCGCCACCGCCTGCCTTCGCCATAGGCAGGTGCCTGCACACAAGCGACGTTCATCTCGCCCTCGAGCTTGTTGCGCATGACGAGCGCAAGCGCGTCGCCCTCGATGCCATCGCATATCACCAGGATGTCGCGCCCGTCCTCCGCCGCGCAGATGAGGGCGGGGATGACATCCTGCGCGTTCTCGAACTTTTTGTCGCAGATCAGGATGTAGGGCTCCTCGAGCACCGCCTCGCCCGAACGCGTGTCCGTGGCCATGTGCGGCGAGATCAGTCCGCGGTCGAAAACGATTCCCTCGTCCACAGTGAGCGTGGTCTCCACGCGCTGCGAGTCGTCGATGTTGACCACACCCTCGAGCCCCACGCGGTAGATGGCCTCCCCCACCATGGCGCCAAGCGTCTCGTCCTGGCAGGATATGGTTGCCACGTGGGCGATGTCGTCCTCGGTCACGACGGGGACGGCAGACGCCACGAGCCGCTCCACCACGAGGTCGCCAGCCGCCTTGACGCCCCGACGCAGCGCCAGCGGGTCAGCCCCGGCGGCGATGTTGCGGAAGGCTCCTTGCAACAACGCCTGCGCGAGCACGATTGCCGTGGTAGTGCCATCACCCGCCTCGTCGTTGGCCTTGACGGCCGCCTCCTTCATAAGCTGCGCACCCATGTTCTTGACGGGGTCGGCGAACGAGATCTCCTTGGCGATGGTCACGCCATCGTTGGTTATGAGAACCGGGGCTCCCGCTCGGGCTCGATCGCCATAGTCGGCCCCATGAAGATTGGCCTTCTGGTGCATGGCCACGTTGCGCCCCTTGGGTCCGAGCGTCGAACCAACCGCCGCAGCAAGCTCGTCGATTCCCCCCAGCAGAGCCTCGCGAGCCGCCTCTCCTTGAATGATTGCCATATGAGCCCTTCCATCCTACTTTCCAAGGAGCTTGACCAGCAGCTCCTGTTTGTTGTCGACACCTAGCTTGCGATAGATGTGCGCGATGTGCTTGTTGGCTGTGCCCAGCGAGATGTGCAGCTCGCGCGCTATGTAGACCGGCTTGATTCCCTGGCAGAGCAAGTCGAGCACCTCACGCTCCCTCGGGGTGAGGTCTCCGGCACCAACCGCGCCATCCCACATGCGCACCTGCCCCGTCGGCCGCACAAAGAGGTTCTTGTAAAGGTTGCTCAGGTGGGCCGTGAGCAGGCGCACGACCTCGACCTCGCAATCCGAGAACCTGCCATCGTTGAGGCGGTCGAGGCAAAAGATGGTGGCCGGTGATCCCTTGAGGTCAAAGAGCACGAACGACAGGCTCTCCGACAGGTTACGCGGCTTGATGTAGTTGTCCATGAAGTCGTCGTGGATCCAATCGATGTCTCGCCAGTCGATGAGGTCGACGTATCCTCTGCCCGCGATTTCGAAGGCGTCGCTCGTGAGACTGAAGTCGTCCGTCACCGACTTGGAGTAATAGTTGAGGTACATCTGCGACCATCGCTCGGGAACGCCCACGAAATGCTTACGCACGATCTTGCGGTTTCCGTCGAGCATCAGGCAGATCGCCTGATCGTAGGGAACGAGATCGCGAATCCGCTCGACAACCCTCACGCTGAAGCGATATGGCTCATGCTCTGATCCGCAGACGAGCAAGAACTCGCTGCACTCTTCCCAGGGTATAGACGGCCTCCTGCCCACAGATGCCTCCGATGTCCGCAACCGAAGAAGACAACGTCATTGTTGCAGCAGATGGGCAGAAGTAAGATACCTATTATTGACCATATGCGTGCTTAGACGTGCCCGGTTGCCGGCTTGACTACATCGGCCCGTACATGACCGTCCCGCCCTACACGGACAGGCGCCACGCGTTCGAGGCGGCGGAGCAGCGTTTCCAGTCGAGCGTCAGCTGGTGCCCGACAGCGAGGTGAACCCGTTGCCAAAGGCCTCGTGGATCTTGCTCACGATGATGGTCGCCGACGGATCGATGCCTGCGACAATGCGCCGCAGATAGGCCATCTCCGATCGCGTGAGCACCACAAGGAGGACTGGGCGGTCCTTGCCCGTATAGCCACCGCGCGCGAGCAGCTCGGTGCAGCCCCGATCGAGGTCGGAGAAGACATGGGCCTTGATCTCATCGTGCTGGTCGGAAATCACATAGGCAGCACGCTGCGTGTTGAAGCCATCGATAACCATGTCGAGCACACGCGTGCCCAGATACATCGCAATTGATGCATAAAGTGCGTTCTCTATGCCAAATACCGGAACTGAGACCGCAACGACCGCAGCATCGGCCAGCAGCGAGGCGACACCTGTCGAAAGCGAGGTGTGAGCCGCTGCGATCTGTGCGACGATGTCGGTTCCTCCCGTGTTGCCACCGGCTCGAAAGACCAGGCCCAAGCCAATGCCACACACCACACCACCCCACATGGCGCACAGAAGCATGTCGCCATTGCCCAGCACTGGTAGCACAGGTGCCAGCACGTCGGTCGCCACCGACGAGACCACGATGCCCAATATGCAACGTGCCGCATAGCGAGCGCCACCTTCATGTAAAACAGCTCCCATGAGCAGGACATTCATTGCAAGGACCTGCATGCCGACCGGTATGACGGGCAACGAGGCACGGCGGAGGAGCTCGGCTATGACGGTAGCGAGACCTGATGCCCCTCCTGCCGCAATTCCGTTCGGTATCTCGAAGCAGTCGAGCCCTACCGCAAAGAGTATCGACCCCACGATGATGTATGCCGTGTCCATGATGAGACCGCTGCGTAGCACCCTTTGCATCATGATTCCCCCAAATCATCGGACATTGCTTTGGCCATACTCTGCCAGCGAATCACTAAATTCAATATAGTTCATGTCTTATACATATATGGATGTCGCATCCCTCAAAGTATGGGCACGTTGCGCGCCGAAGGTAGCGCCCCGTACCGTCTTTTGCAGCGCCGTTACACATACAACAAGGCACGCCGCTCGTATCGTCTGGGCTCCCATATCGAGAGTTCAAACGACGATGCGAGCAGCGTGCGTTTGATGAGAGTGTCGCGCGCCGGAGCCTGGCCGTCCGTCCGGTCTCTGGCGAGCGACGAGCTACAGCTTGAGCACGACTTCGATACCGGGATCAACGAGCCTCGCGAACGTCTTGCCGTCGTCGGCGGATCCAGCAACCGTGCCGTAGTGTTCGGGGATGGCAACTGCGGGCTTCAGGGCATTGACGAAGGCGGCCGCCTCACGGGCGTCCATGGTGTAGGTACCACCCGCAGGCACCAGCGCCACGTCGCAGGCAATCTCGCGGTTCTCGGGCAGGTCATCGGTGTCACCGGCAACATAGACACGCACGCCGTCCACGTCCACCACGTATCCCAGCCACCCGTTCTCCTCGGGATGGAAACGCTTTGTGAGGTTGTATGCGGGCACGGTCTCTATCTCGATGCCGGGCAACGGCATCGCATGCTCATGCGGAGCGAGAAATGCCGCGTCCTCGCTTGTGAAGCCAGCCTTGATAAAGTCGCCCATGGCTGTCGCGGGCAGCACGAACGCCGTGTGCGGCTTCCCGACCCGCGCAATGTCCTCGGGCGAGAAGTGGTCGAAGTGGGTGTGCGTGATCAGAATCAGGTCAGCATCGTGAGGCGCCGCCTCAAAGCCATACGGATCGACGTAGATGACCGTCCCCCGCTTGGTCTCCAGGCGAATGGAACTGTGGGTATTGATCGTAATGAAGCTGGTATCCATTTGGTGCCTCCTCGGTCAGACCTGCATGACACAATGCGTCTGCAGACGATTCTAGCGCCAGATGGGATGTCGGCCACCCAAGCCTAGCGCACACGCACAAACGCATCGTGGCAGAGGCAGCCAGACTCGGTGGACGAGAGCCCGTCCGAGAGCGAACCGTCCTCACGGCGCTCCCCCACCCCGCCATATCGCACAAAGCGCACGTGGCGACGCAGGCCGTCCCATGCGTGATGGTCGTGGTTGCAGAAGAGATGGATGGCCTCGGGATAGCCCTGCTCACAACATATGTCGTAGTAGAGGCAGGTACGACAGCGATACTCGAACGCATCCTCATCATCGCGGATGATCTCGGTGGTCCAGCAGACGCCCTTGGGTCCGGTCAGGTCGTCGCGAACGTTCTTGGCTACGATCTGGTAGCCGTTAGGCAGCAGATCGACCGTGTTCCATAGCCAAGCCGCAAAACGGCGCACCGGCTGGGCGAGGTAGTCGTAGCAGGCAACGCCCTCTTCCTGAGTGAGTCCGCGCTCACGCGCCATCGCGTAGGGTATCACACCCGAGAGACAGTTGAGGTAGCTGGAGAAACGGCCATTGTCAGCTCCGAAGTCCGCTGCGTCCATAGCCTCTGTAAAGCGTGAGAGGTATTGGTCGCGAATGGAGCGTGCCTCCTCATGCGCAAGCCCCCGCTGCTCGTACCAGTGCATGAGCCGTTTGCCATAGTGATTGCCCAGCAACCTGATAAGACGTCCGTTGTCCACGAGCCCATCCTCTCGATAGTGTTAGATGCCAGTAACTATAGGATAGACAATGCTTGTGACAGAAGCATGACCCACGCCTCGTCAAAGATGACGAAGGGGATCGCGTTGACAATGCCTTTGGGCTAGTCAGTCATGCTGTCGTCTTCAAAGCCGTTCTTGCGCGCCGTTGGTGGCGACTTCAGCATCCCAGGCATAGCGCACCTCGCGCAGCAAGCCGGAAATGCATCCTACCGTGAGAAGATCCAGGCAATGGCAACGCAGCAGGCAATCGCCCCTATCGTGTGTCGAATTTGCTCGGCACGGTTGAAGCCAAAGGCCACGAGCTCCTCGTGGCCGCGCATCTCGGGGAAGAAGCGCGCGAAGAAATGGACCCGCGAGACGAGCAGCCAATCGAGCAGGATGATATCGGTAGCCTTCCACATGCCAAAGATGACGAGGAGGCGCATGAGAAGCTCCATGAACCCAGAGCCGCTGGCGCGGGCGTCACGAATCGTAACGGCAATGGCACAGAGCATCACGAGCGCCCATGCGACAAGGCCTGCGTATCCTAGAGCCTGACGCCATACGGGCGGATCTGGATGCTCCGCGGTAAGCTCCTTGATTCTCTTGGGAAGCGATCTGAGCACCACACGAGCGGGCAGGCAGGCTCCAGCCACCATTGTTGCAAGTGCGCCGACAATGCAAACGAGCACACCGAGCGTGATTGACAGTCTCATGAACTCTCACCATTCCCACAGACGGCAGTATGCCGACCCTTCCCGCGGAGCAGCACGCCCGGCGCAGAAATAGGGCGCAACGGAAGAAGCCAAGCAAACCCGTTGCGCCCCAATCCATCTGTCCGCGAGTAACCCCTACTCGTAACGCTCGTCAAAGACGCGCTTCGTCTTCTTCTCGCTACGCGGTAGGACGCCAAGCTCGACGATCTTGACAAGCGGCGTGAAGCCGATCTTGTGGCGCACGCGGCGTGCGATGCGACCACGCAGGTCCTCCCAGTCAACCGAGCCGTTGGTCTCCACGTAAATGCGCATGGTGTCGCGGCCGTCCAGGTGCGACAGGCGAATCTGGTACTCGCTTGAGCACTCGGGGAAGGTTGCGAGAATCTCCTCGATCTGAGCCGGGAAGACGTTGACGCCATGGATCTTCATCATGTCGTCCGAGCGACCGGTGATGGTGTCGATGCGCGGATGCTCATTGTGCCCGCATTCGCAGTCACCCGGGATGATGCGGCTGAGGTCATGCGTGCGGAATCGGATGAGCGGCGCACCTTCCTTGACCAGTGTGGTCAGCACGATCTCGCCCCACTCGCCGTCCGGCAGCACCTCGCCCGTCTTCGGGTCGATAATCTCGAGGAACACGAAGTCGCTCCACACGTGCATGCCGTGGCTGTGCTGGCAGCTGATGCCGATGCCAGGGCCGTAGACCTCGGTGAGGCCATAGATGTCGTAGTACTCGACGCCCAGCGCATCGATGATGCGATTGCGGATCTTCTCGCCCGAGCGCTCGGAGCCGGTGATGAGCTTCTTTAGCTTGATCTGGTCCTTGATGCCGCGCTTCTCGATCTCCTCGGCAAGGAGCAGCGCATAGCTTGCGGTGGCCGTGAGGACGGTGGACTCCATATCGATCATGAACTGGAGCTGCTTCTCGGTGTTGCCCGGCCCCATCGGGATGGCCATGGCGCCGAGACGCTCGCAGCCTGCCTGGAACCCGATACCGGCAGTCCACAGGCCATATCCCGGCGTGATCTGCACGCGGTCCTCGGATGTGACGCCAGCGTACTCGTAGCAGCGGGCAAACTGGATTGCCCAGTCGTCAACGTCCTTCTGGGTGTAGGGAATGATGACCGGCGTGCCAGTGGTGCCGCTCGAGCTGTGGATGCGCACGATCTCGTCCTGCGGAACCGCGGAGAGTCCCAGCGGATAGGCCTCGCGCAGGTCCTGCTTCTCGGAGAAGGGCAGCTTGTAGAAGTCCTCCATCGACGATACGCCGGTGATGCCCGCCTCGCGAAGCCGCTTGCCATAGAAGTTGTTGGACGCGAGCAGACGTTGGACCTGCGTGTTCACCTGTTCGAGCTGGATATCGCTTATCTGCATGGGAAGGACCCCTCTCGTGTTGCCATGGTCGCGACTTCCCGTCGCGGCGGGTTACATCGGACGATTAAAGCACGGTAAAGGTTGTTTTCATAGGGATGCGCGCAAATCGAAACATGTTCGTTAGAGGTGTGCGAGCAAGAGCGACATTGTGTTGATGACGTCGCCTTGACTCGCGCCATGACGAGAGTCGCCCTTGGCACACCGTGCGTGTCAAGGGCGACTCATGGTTTCTTGCTAAGGAGATCTGACCCGGTAGGCGCGCTTTTGGCAACGGCCGTCGTGGAGCTATGCGTACATGATGGCGCGCGCGTTGAGCTCCTGGAACCGTGCGGGTACGAGCCTGGTTACGGCGCCCGAGACATCCTCGGTCGTGAGCCCGAGGGCCCCACTGCGCGCGGCAGCACCAAGCAGCACCACGTTGAGGCATTTGGCACTTCCCAGGTCGGCAGCCGCCTCGTCGGCATCAACCTCGACGAGATGCCTCACCTGCTTTCGCAGGTACGTCATGATGCCGTCGTAGTCGTAGGCAGGGCCACCCGTGACCGCACTCACGGGAACCACCGGACGGTTGCTGACCACCACACAGCCGTCGGGGTTCAAATAAGGCAGCTGGCGCACCGCCTCGGCGGGCTCGAAGGCGATGATAAGGTCAGCCGTACCCCGCGCCATGAGCGGCGAGGCAATCCCGTCGCCCAACCTGACATGGCTGAAGACGCTGCCGCCGCGTTGGGCCATGCCAATCGTCTCGGCCGTCTTCACGGGTATGCCTCGCTCCATTGCGGCGTTGGCTATGAGTTTGGAGGCAAGGATCGTGCCCTGGCCACCGACGCCACACAGAATGATGTTGGTGCTCATGCACGACCTCCTGCCTTGGGAAGATCCATCTCGATTCTCTGGCCACCACTGATGGCATCAAACGGGCAAACCTGCTCGCACAGCGTGCAGCCCGTGCAGAGCGAGTCATCGATGACCACCTTGCCATCGCGCGGGACCAGCCCAGGGCAGCCCAGCTGCCTGACGCAACGCTGGCACCCCACGCACTTGGTCGGGTCGACCTGGCTCTTTGCCTGGGGCTTTGCGAGCACCACGCAGGGGCTCTTGAAGATGATGGCCTTGACGCCCGGCTCGTCGGCAACGCGGCGCACGGTCTCGACGGCCAGCTTGTGATCCAACGGGTCGACGGTCTCCACCACGCTGAGCCCGATGGCGCGCAGGATGGCCTCGATGCTGACCTTCTCCACGACCTCGCCCATCATGGTGCGACCGGTGCCGGGATGCGGCTGGTGGCCGGTCATGGCCGTCGTGGAGTTGTCCAACACGACCAGCGTCATGTTCGCCTGGTTGTAGAAGGCGTTAACGGTACCGGTGATGCCGCTGGCAAAGAACGTCGAGTCGCCCACGAAGGCGAAGCAGGCGGTGTCGGGCTCCACGTGAAAGACGCCCTGGGCGATGTTGATGCCAGCGCCCATGCATAGGCAGGTATCGACCATATCGAGCGGTGCGGCATTGCCCAACGTGTAGCAGCCGATGTCGCCGCAGTAGATGGTCTTGCGGCCCTTCATGGCGCACTTCACCGCATAGAAGCTGGCCCGATGGGGGCAGCCGGCACAAAGCACAGGGGGACGCACCGGGAGCGTGGGAGGAACCGCCTCTGTCTCGCTCTCGATCTGAGCCTGATCGTCCGTCGATCCCTTGACCTGTGCGATGAACGCGGCGATCGCCTCGCCCACCGATTC
This sequence comes from Atopobiaceae bacterium, assembly GCA_017941705.1. Lineage (GTDB taxonomy): Bacteria > Actinomycetota > Coriobacteriia > Coriobacteriales > Atopobiaceae > UBA1367. The sequence goes on along the minus strand of JAGAVX010000122.1, from coordinate 6,701 downwards.
TACGGTGTTCTCGCCCGACGGCGCGACATCACCGGTAAGCTTTCCACGTATGCGCACGTCAAGGCCGTACTTTCCGCATACGTACACGAGCTGGCGCTCGATGACGGGATCGAGCTCCTCCACGCAAAGGACCTCGTCAAGCCCCTCGAGGAACTCCTTGGCAAGGCGCTCCGGGAACGGGAACGGAGTCGCCACGCGCAGGATGCGCACATGACTCTGTTCGTCGATGTTCTCACGCACGTAGGCATAGTTGATGCCGTGGGTCGCGATGCCGATGCGGGGCTGCACGCCCACCTCCGGCACGATGAAGTTGCGGTGATAGTCCGAGAGTTCGTCGGAGAGCCGTGCGTTTCGGGCCTCGATCTTGGCGTGGTTCACCACCGAGAGTCGAGGGAAGATGACCCAGCGCGACGAATCCTTGACGAAGCCCTCTGGCCGATGACGCTGCCAGTCCTGCTCGTCTACGACTTCGATCGACTCGTAGCCATGATCGACACGCGTGGTGGCGCGGAAGAAGACCGGCGTCCCCAAACGCTCGGACAGCTCAAAGGCCTCCTGTACCATCTGGTAGGCCTCGGCAACCGATGACGGATCGAATATCGGCAGCTTTGAGAACTGGGCAAAGGTGCGCGTATCCTGCTCGGTCTGCGACGATATGGGGCCGGGATCGTCAGCGACCATGACCACCATGCCACCCTTGACGCCTATGTACTCCAGGCTCATCAGTGGGTCAGACGCCACGTTGAGACCGACCTGCTTCATGGTCACCATGGCGCGGGCACCTGCATAGGCAGCACCTGCGGCGACCTCCATGGCCGCCTTCTCGTTGATGGACCACTCGACATAGACGTCATCCGTCTTGCGCTTGGCCACGGTCTCGAGCACCTCGGTCGACGGGGTGCCCGGATAGCCTGCCACGACGTTCACGCCGGCAGCCAAGGCTCCGAGAGCTATCGCCTCGTTGCCCATGAGGAATTCTGTATGCATGCATTCTCCCTGATCATGCAGTGATGCCACGCCCAATGCGCGGCATCACAGACCTTAGCAGTTTTGCCCGCCATATGCGGACTTGTTCACAGAGGCGAGACAACCGCTAGGCAGCAGGCCCGCCCACCGCCACCGCATACCAGCCGATGCCCTCGTCGTCCCATCCCAAGCTGACAAGATAGTCATGCTCAAACTGGCTGGTAGTGAAGTTGTGGTTTCGGGCAAACAGTCCGGGATTGTACTCTCGCCTCACGGGTACGGTACGTTGGTCGTCAGAGTACCAGCCGATCCCCTCGTAGATCCAATCATGCTTGGTCAGGTCATCACGCTCGAACGCACTCAGGGTGTAGTGGTGGTCCCCCACGATGGGATTGTAGAGACGATAGACCGGTGACGAGGACTTGTCAGGCGCATACCATCCAATCCCCTCGTAGTTCCAGTCGAAATCCGCAAGCTCATCGCGCTCGTACTCGCTCGCCGTATAGAAATGCTCGCTCGTATAGGGGTTGTAGAGGCGATACATGGGATGGGACGGGGTCCCGACAATCTCGACGACCTTGCTCATGGAGAAGCTCGGGTCGGCAACGGACGTGGCGGTAACGGTAACGGTGCCCGCGCGGACGGCCGTGAGAACGCCGGTGTCGGATCCAATGGTCGCCACGCTCGTGTCTGACGTCGACCAGGTCCATGACTGCAGGATGTCGTCCGCACCATCGATTGCATAGGTTGTTGTCGAGTCGCAGCCTATCGATGAATTGCCTGCAATCCCCCGATAGACCCGCACCGTCTTGACGAGCGACGCACCGTCACCGTTTGTGGCAACGACGGTTGCCGTACCGGCGCTCCGCGCCCTGGCAGAACCCGTCCGAGCATCAACGGAAAGGACTTGGGAGTCAGACGAAGAGAAGCGCCAGCCGCTCGAGCCATCGCTGAGGCTGTATGACAGTCCACCGTCCCCCACGACGGCTGTTTGGGGGCCAACAATCTTGATTCCGGTGGCAGCGCGAACCGCATCATAGGCCATCGCCTCACCATAGCCCGTCAGCTCGTCCCAGCCCGCCTCACCAATGTCATCAGCGGTTCCGTAAAGGATGTTGACCGCCTCTTCGGCAGTGAGAGACGGATTTGCCGAGAACTCCAACGCCAGGATCGCCGAGGCGCACGGGGTGGCAAAAGACGTCCCGCCACTAGTCGTGTAGCCCTTGTACCAGACGCCGCCATACGACACCGACACATCCTTTCTGTTGGTGCTGAGAACCGCATCGCCCGGCGCCGAGATGTTCTTGGTGTCCTCGCCGGGACGGTTGTAGTTCGAGGTGCCCGTCTTCTCGTGCGCCTCATTGACGCTTATGACACTCACCACTCGATGGAGGTCGGAGGGGAACATGGCATTGGGGATGGTGACCCTGTTGGACCTGTTGCCTGCCGCCGCGACCGTCACCACACCAGCCGCAAAAGCCTCATCGACGCGCCTCATGACAAGCTTGTCCTGATCTTGGTATGAGCTGCTCTTGTATGATGCGCCCATGCTGATGTTGATCACCCTCAGATTGAGATCGTGCCTGCGTTCGAGGAGGTAATCGATGGAGCGAGCGATCGTGTAGCTTGACGCCTCGCCAGAACTGCTCGCAACCAACACGAGGGCCAGCCGCGCATTGTGCGAGACCCCCGCGACACCAAGCCCATTGTTCGCGCGGGCCGAAAGCACGCCTGCCACATGGGTACCGTGAACCGAATACGAAGACCCGTTGTTGACGTTGGTTCCGCCATCTACCGCATTGTAGGTGAGCACGACGTTGTCAGCCAGGTCCTCGTGGTCTGCATAGAATCCCGTGTCCAGCACGCCCACGGTCACGGGATTGCCGTTGGCATCGCTCTCGGCACGGGCGACCGACCAAGCCTCGCGCGCATGCACGCTGCTCAGGTTGTATTGGTAGGGGGCGAGCGGGTCGTTCACCTCGAGCGTCTCCGCCAGCTGAGCGATACCGTCTGTCTGCTCCTGCACATCTGCAGTCAAGCTTTCGCCTTCTTGGACGTCGGCCGGATCAGACGGTTCTTCATCTGCCTGAGATTGGGCCTGCTGATCTTGCCCATAGTCAGACCCACCTTCTTGATCGGATGCATGACCCTGGCCATCCGCATCATCAATCGCACCAGACTCAATCGCCGGCTCTTCGTCAGCATCGACACCATCACTTACAAGGCTACCGACAGGCGCAAGAGAGCTCGACTCATAGGCATCCAATGCTTCAGAGAGCGCCGCAACGCCATCATCTTCCAAAGCGGTGTACAGGTAGTTGGGCTGAACGTCGTCGAACGCCCCAATGGCATTCAGCTGATCTATGGCCTCCTCGACCGACGTCCCCTCGTCGATCTCAAGCAGCGCCACCCCATCTTCGCTCTGCACGAGGCGGGCGTGCGGCATCTCGCCAAGCACGTCCTGCAACTCGTCGTCCGTCATTCCCTCGGGAATCCCGACCACCACCGTCTGGGGCTCATAGCGCGCACCTTCGGGCATGACAAACGGCTGCACCTCACGCGGTTCCTGCGGCGCGTCGCTCGCATCCACGGCCTGTTCGGCGGTATCGGCATCCTTCGTCGTATCGGAGCTCTCAGGGAATTGCTGGTCTGCATCAACGCCATGCGTCTCCGCCGGAGCGCCAGCGGATGACTGTTGGCTCTGTGATTCATTGCCCGGCACACCAGCGCCTTTGGCAACGGCAAAGACGACCAGCACGGCAAGCAGCACAACCGCCACGGCAGTCAAGCACATATATGTCGGTTTCCTCATCGGCAACCCCATGGGTAGAAGTCATTTCAATCAGCAGACAAGTATACCCCGTGCTTTTCAACTCTCCACAATGCACATTACCCTGTAAGGCGCCTTGAGAGACCTATGGGCGCGCATATTACAGACGCTGTATCCGCCACCTTCGCTCAGCGCCAGCCTGCGGCAACTCGTATGTCAGAGCAAGCTGGCTGAGAACGGATGAGCACCTACCGCAGCCAAGCTAGTTGCCTGGCTGCTTTCGTTTGAGGAGTGCGACGCTCGACTGCCTTTGGCCGATGGCACCTACCCTTGATCGATGACCTCAAACCGCATCTCGTCGAGGTCAATCACATGGAGTCTGACGAGGGCCTCGACTTCTCGCCTCCGGCTCTGATCGAGCTCGCTGGCGGTCGACACCGTTGCGACCACCCGCTCTTCCACCGGCCCCTCACCCTCCGCCGAGTGTTCGATGGCGACCCGGTAGGACACAAAGCCGGGGCAGATCACGCCAAGTTCCCTTGACACCATCTCGGTGTCGTACGAGTCTACGACCTGCTCCGCTGGAGCACCCTGAACGATCGAATCCTTCACTACCCCCAATGAAATGTACAGGAGCGGCACAGCGAAGATCAGGGCTCCTATGAGCAATGCGCGCCGCATGGGACCCGACTCTCGCTCGGCCTCCATTCGCTCGGCCTCCGTCTCCTTGCCGTCGCCATCCATGTCGCCGACCAGCGGCACGCGCAGCCATACAAAGACGACGGCTGAACCGAACGCGATGAAGACGACATTTGTCAGGAACTCGTATAGGGCCAAAAAGGTGAGTGTGATGCTTCCACTGGCTATCCCATAGCCTGCGGTACACAATGGAGGCATGAGGGCCGTTGCGACGGCAACACCCGAGACCAAGGTCGCCGGCTCCTTTCGCCGCGAGAGCCCCAAGCCGCCGGCAAAGCCACCCACCAGCGCAATCGCAGCGTCCCAGACAGTCGCACTCGAGTTCGTGCCGAGCTCCGACGTGAATGTCTCAAGTGGGGAGAACGCGAAGTACAAAGACGAGGTCACCAAGCAGATACCGCATTGGAGGGCCAACCCGGCAAGAGCCTGGCGCACTTCGCGCATGTCCATGACGGCAATGCCGTACGCAAGCTCGAGCACCGACCCCATGAGCGGACAGATGAGCATGGCGCCTATGATCGCCTCGGTCGAGTCGATGTTGAGGCCGATGGACGCAATGATCATGGCCGCAATCAACTGGCACAGGTGGATGCCGTCGATCTTGGCAGAGGACTCGATGCGCTCTCGAATCGTCGAGTACTTGGCTCTGCCCTTAGACACGTCAAAGGCCGATCGCACGACCTGCTTGATGCCCTTCTCGCGCATGTGCCTCCCCCTTTGTCGGTATCAGGAGAATACGCCTTGGCCATGGTTGTGTTGCCTGGGGCGTGTCCCCCAGGCAACGGTTACTCTCCGCAGAAGAGCTTTGTCGAGATGTAGCGCTCGCCTGTGTCGGGGCAGATGGTGACGACCGTCTTGCCCTCCCCCAGCTCTCGCGCCATGCGAAGGGCAGCGACGACGTTCGTACCGCTGGAGATGCCGCACATCAGGCCCTCTTCGCGTGCCAACCTGCGCGCCATCGTCAGGGCCTCCTCGTCAGTGACCGTAACGATGCGGTTGTAGATGTCCTGGTCGAGAATCTCGGGGATGATGCCGTCACCAATTCCCATCTGCAGGTGGGTGCCCACCTTGCCGCCGCTGAGGATGGCGGCCTGGTCGGGCTCGACAGCCCAGATCTGCATGTCGGGGTTGATGTGGCGCAGCACCAGGCCGACTCCGGTGATGGTTCCACCCGTGCCGATGCCCGAGCAGAAGCCGTCGATCTCGCTGTCGACATCAAACAGAATCTCGGCTGCCGTGCCCAGGCGGTGGGCGGCGAGGTTGGTCCTGTTCACAAACTGCTGCGGCACATACACACGTGGGTCCTCCTCGGCCATGCGCAGCGCCATCTGGATGCACTCGTCCACGCAGGCTCCGATGTCACCGGCATCGTGCACAAGCACAACCTCGGCCCCATAGTGCGTGACGAGCTTGCGCCGCTCGACGCTCACGCTGTCGGGCATGATGATGCGAGCCTTGTAGCCCAGCACCGCTGCGACCAGCGCAAGGCCGATGCCCTGGTTACCGCTCGTAGGCTCGACGATAATGCTGTCGGGCTTGAGCACGCCCAGCTCCTCGGCGGAGCGAATCATGCGTGCCGCAGTACGCGTCTTGATCGAACCTCCCACGTTGACGGCCTCGAACTTGACCAGCACACGTGCCATTCCCGGCTCGACGACACGATTAAGACGAATGAGGGGCGTATGCCCCACTGCCTCGAGGACATTGTCATAGATCATCGTTGTCTCTCCCAAGTAATTGGGTTGCTTCGCATACGAGAGACAATTGTAGCCAGTTCGCCGCGACTCGTGGAGGGCGGAATTGTTCGTCAGACCAACTGCACTGTAAACGACCCGCAACGCGTTGCCCAATCAGAAGATTCCCTTGCTTATGCCACATGCAGGGAGCGTGACCCGCATGCGCCAGCAGTTCCTGCAATGGCGGGCGCTCTAATGACACACTTCATCGAAATGTTGGTGCGACATCCCATCCCCCTCTCATCTGGTTATGTATCCTGAATTAGGTTTCTGTTGGTTCTAAAGGTGCGTGAAGGGATGAAACAGAAGAAGAGACTGATTGTAGTGTGCACGCTGTTTGCCACCCTATTCAGCGTGACGGCATGTGGGGGATCATCAGAGAGCGTTTCATCCTCCACGACAGAAAGCGCTGTCCAAGAGGCAGACGCTGCCGATACCACAGAAGCAGGCACGGAGCAGACCGTTGCATCAGCGCTGCGACCGCTCACGCTCACGGAGGTCGGCTCCATAAAGGAATTCGAAAGCCTGTC
>JAGAVX010000121.1 GCA_017941705.1 Atopobiaceae bacterium | reverse complement strand
CGGATGACAGCCTCGATCTTGAGCAGCGAGCGCCAGGCGAGGGGCAGATAGCTGTAGAGGCCTGCGGCGGTCTTGCGAATCATGCCGGCACGCAGCAGCAGGCGGTGGCTTGCGAGCTCCGCCTCCGACGGATCCTCCTTGAGCGTAGGAGCATACAGCTGGGACATCTTCATGTAACGCTTCATCTGACTTCCTTTCGTCACACAGCGATCGTGTGTTGGTTCCTAGACGCCAAAACGGCTCTCGATCTCGGCGAAGAGCTCGTCGACCATATCCTGCTCGCGGACCTTGCGGATGGGCTCCCCGCCCGCAAAGAGCAGGCCCTGCCCCTTGCCACATGCGATGCCGATGTCAGCATCTCGCGCCTCGCCTGGGCCGTTCACGACGCACCCCATGACTGCCACGCTGATGGGGGCGTTCACACGAGACAGACGCTTGGATACCTCCTCGGCCATGGCAATGAGGTCCACCTGCGTACGCCCGCACGTCGGGCAGCTGACAAGCTCAGGGTGCAGCCTCCTGAGGCCAAGCGCCGAAAGGAGGTCCCAGGCGACGTCGACCTCCTCAACGGGGTCAGCAGTGAGCGAGAGCCTGATGGTGTTGCCGATTCCCTCCGCCAGCAGTATGCCGACCCCCACGGAGTTCTTCACGGTCCCCTGCCTCAGTGTTCCTGCCTCGGTCACGCCAAGGTGAAGGGGGACGGTGGGAAGCTCGCGCGAGAGCGAGCGATAGGTCTCGAGCGTTACCGGGACAGAATGGGCCTTTGCCGAAAGAACGATGTCGGAAAAGCCGCGCTCCTCAAAGTGCTCGACGAACGAGACGCTCGAGGCAACGAGCTTCTCGGGTAGGGTCATGTCGGTTCTCTCGCCAATTGCGGGGTCGAGCGAGCCCGCATTCACGCCGATGCGAATCGCGCAACCAGCGGCGCCCGCCGCATCGATCACGGCATCGACCTTCTCGAACGATCCGATGTTGCCGGGATTGATGCGCAAGGCCGCGGCGCCACGCCTTGCCGCCTCTATGGCAAGCCGATGGTCAAAATGTATGTCTGCGACCACCGGCAGCGGCGACTCCTCGCAGATGCGACCGAACGAGTCAAGCGACTCCTTGTTGGGCACCGTCGCTCGAATGATCTCGCATCCGGCATCGGCAAGCCTTCTAATCTGCGCAAGCGTAGATTCGGCATCGGCCGTCTTGGTAGTGCACATTGACTGCACGCTCACCGGTGCGCCGCCTCCGACAGCCACGCCCCCAACCATGACGCTTCTCGTCAGGTCGCGTGCAGGCGTGTCGTGGCCCCCGTTGTCTGTCTGTGCCATAGTTGCGCTCCTTCTAGGCTTATGAGCGACCCATGATCATGACAAGGTCGTTATGCAGGGCAAAGCAGAATATGAAGAGGAAGAAAGCCAGACCGACATAGCTGACGATAGCTTGAAAGCGGGTCGAGAGAGGCTTTCGGGTGACCAGCTGAATGACCTCCAGGAGCATCTTTCCACCGTCGAGAGGTGGGACGGGCAGGAGGTTCATGAAACCAAGCGACATGGAGATGGCCGCGATAAACATGATGAGGTCTGCAATGCCAGACGACGCAGCCTCGGACGCCATTGCGGAGATGCCGACTATTGACGACGACTGGCTGACGATCTCTATGGTGTGCTGAGGCATGATGATCCGAGCGATGGTCGAGCCGACCATGCCGAAGTACGAGAAAGCAAATCCCACCGCCTCGCCAAAGCTCGGGTGATAGGTTTCGAACTTGACCGTGATGCCGATCACGTCGATCTCGCCTTCATCGGGCAGGTTGATCGTCGTCTCGAAGGTCTCGCTGCCACGCTCGTACGCGACGGGTATCGAGGCGCCGTTCTGCTTGGAGGCATCAATGGCATCGCACAGCTGGTTCCAGTCAGCGATGTCCTTGTTGTCATACATGACGATCCGGTCGCCAGCCTTGAGTCCCGCCTCCTCGGCAAGGGACCCCTCGGCCACCGAACCCAGTTCATTTGTGTTGGTGGCAATCTCGAATCCCTGAATCATTGCCGTTGCCGTGATCAGGACCACTGCGAGCACGAGGTTCACCAGCGGTCCCGCCGCCAGCATGAAGATGCGAGGCAGGAAGCCCTTTCCTCGGTAGGTGTGCGAGGTCTCCTCGTCGAAGAAGGCCTGCTTGTCCGCAACGGGGCGCGGCTGCCCCTCTTCGGTTACGCCATCGCTCCCAAAGTCATGCTCTGCGTCATACTCGGTCAGCCCCCGCGCATCGCGCTTCGAGGTCATGAACGCAGCGGGCCAGTCTGGCTGATTCTGGTATTCACCAAGCTCAGGGTCGTAGAAAGGCTTGATGGATCCCATGTCCACGAGGTATGCCAGCATCTGGTAGGATCGGGCCTCGTCAATACCCAGCCTTGCCGCGAGCTCATCGGCACGAATGCGACCCGCTTCCTGCACGATCGCAAGTGCGTCGGACAGGAAAGGGTCAACGTCGCCCTCCATGCCGCTGATGCGCGTGTATCCGCCCAGCAGCAACGGGGTGACACCGAACTCGGTACCGATCTTTGGGTGTTTCCACGAGAGCCTAAAGCGCGAAGGGAGTCCTAGAAAGAATTCCGTTGCCCTGACGCCGCATGCGCGAGCCGCAAGAAAGTGCCCGCCCTCGTGAACGAACACGAGGAGAGAGAGAACAAGGACCCCCCAGAATATTGCCGCAAGAACGCTAAACAATGCACCCATGTCATCACATCGCGATCTGGGACTCGGCGTATGCGCGAGCCCATCTGTCAATCTCGTCAAGCTGCTCGAGGCTCTCGACCCTCTGGACCTCATGGGACTCTAGCACGTGAGTTACGATACGCTCGATGTCGAGGAATCCACAACGCCCTTCCCTGAAGGCCGCGTTTGCAACCTCATTTGCAGCATTGAGCACGCAAGGCGCCGTACCGCCTACCCTGCCGGCCTCACGGGCCAGCGCCAGGCAGCCAAAGGTCTCCTCGTCCGCCTCGCCAAAGGTGATGGGGTTCTCCGAGCACCAATCGATACGCTGTGACGGTGTCGACCAGCGTTCCGGATAGCTGAGCGCATACTGTATGGGGATGCGCATGTCCGAAGGCCCGAGCTGCGCAATCGTCGACCCATCGGAGAACTCGACCATTGAGTGAATGCGGCTCTGCCGCTGCACGAGCACGCGGATGTCATCGACGCCAACCTCAAAGAGGTGGTGTGCCTCGAGAACCTCGAAGCCCTTGTTCATCAACGTCGCAGAGTCGATGGTGATCTTGGCGCCCATGAGCCATGTGGGATGCGCCAGGGCATCAGCCGCAGTCACCTTCCCAAGGTCAGCACGCGAGCATCCGTAGAATGGACCTCCCGAGCAAGTCAACCAAATCTGATGAACGTCTTTTGTGCGCTCCCCCACCAGGCATTGGAATATGGCGCTGTGCTCAGAGTCGACCGGAATGAGCATGCCCGGCTTTGCCATCGGCATAAGCAGTTCACCGGCCACGATGATCGACTCCTTGTTCGCGTAGGCGAGCACCTTTCCGGCGCGAAGCGCGCGATAGCCAGCCTCTATGCCCGAAGCGCCCACGAGCGCATTGACGACGCAGTCGACATCATCGAGCTCGGCTAGTGCCGCGAGACCACTGGGGCCAAAAGACAGCTCACAATCCCTGGGAAGCTCGTCGAGGGTCGGATCCGCCTTGCGCGATTCGTCTGCAACGCACGCATGCCGGACGCCAAACTCTCGTGCTGCGTCGACAAGCTGCCTGCACGACCGGTTGACCGAAACCGCAACTACGCGAACCTTGTCCGAATGCTGGCGACAGACGTCAAGCGTCTGCTTTCCAATGGACCCAGAACAGCCAAGCACGGCCACGCGAAGTGGCCGTGGACGAGGTGATCTGGGAGCGGTGTCCTCAAAGATGCTCACACAATCCCTCCAAGTGTCAGCAGGAAGTAAGCGGTCATACTACCAAAGATCAAGGCGTCACTGCGATCGAGCATGCCACCGTGTCCAGGCAGGAGGTTCCCAGAGTCCTTCACGCCAAATCCGCGCTTAATACGAGACTCGAACAGGTCGCCAAGCACCGCTGTGCACCCGACCGCAAGGCCACAGGGAATTGCAAACAGAAGCCCTATGTTGCGCACCTTGAGGATGAACAGGACGGTCCAGATGATCATGCAACCAGCGAGACCACCCCAAAACCCCTCGACGCTCTTGTTGGGCGAGATGCGTGGAGCAAGCTTGCGCTTGCCGAACTTCGAGCCAATGAAATAGGCCATGGCATCGTTGAGCCAGACTGATCCAAGCACGCCAAACGTAAGCAGAAACCCTTGGATGCCGGGATCGCAGGCGCGGATGCTCGTGACGCAGGAAAAAGCAAATCCGCAGTACACAGGCACAAACAGCGTCATGCCGACATCGTGAATCGTAACGCGCGGCGAAGCTACATACCAAGCGCCGCATGCCACGAGAAGTCCAATGGTGACGAGCGAGATTGCCGAAGCCTGTGGCATCAAGGGAGCGATGGGGTACAGTGCGGTTGCAATGAGGGCAATGATGTCGTTAGGCTGACGACCCGAGCCATGCAGGAGCCTGAGCAGCTCCCAAGCGCACATGCACGCCATCAGTGTAGATATGCCGGCCGTGGCCGTGATGCCCAGGTAGAGGCACCCGACGACTGACACGGCGTATATCGCTCCAACTACGGTTCGTACGAGAACCTTGCTCGTTCCCTCTGGCGCGGCATTGTTCATGAGTTGACCACTCCCCCAAACCGACGGTTACGCCCCTGGAAGGCACGTATCGCACGCAGAAACTCCCATCGGTCAAAATCAGGCCAGAACTTCTCGGTCACATAGAATTCTGTGTATGCGAGCTGCCAGAGCAGATAGTTTGAGAGGCGAAGCTCGCCTGATGTGCGAATGAGCAGCTCAGGGTCCGGCAGGCCACCCGTGTACAGTTCGTTTGAAATCAGGTCCTGCGTTATGTCCGAAGGCTTGAGGTCGCCTGATGCCACGCGCTCGGCCAGCGTCTGGCAGGCATGGGTGATCTCTGCACGAGATCCGTAATTGACGGCTAATGCAAAGATCATGCCCGTATGGTCCTTGGTCTTTTCGAGGCCCTCCTGGAAGACGTCATAGGTCTTCTTGGGAAGCGCCGTGAGGTCGCCAAGGAATCGCAGGCGAACGTTCTCCTGCGAGAAGAGCGGGAGCTCCTTGAGCAGTGTCGTGGCAAACAGATGCATGAGCAGGTCGACCTCACGCTTGGGCCTCCGCCAGTTTTCGGTCGAAAACGCATAGACCGAAAGGACGTCTATGCCGAGCCGCACGCACGTCGTAACGGTCTCCCTCAGCGAATCAACTCCGGCAACATGCCCCTGCGAACGGTCAAGGCCGCGAGCCTGAGCCCAGCGGCCATTGCCGTCCATGATGATCGATACGTGTGACGGCATATGACCGAGGTCAATGTCGTCCAGAGTGATGTCGTCTGCGGCAGGCGCATAATACTCCTTGAGGAGCGCCTCGTCATACTGCATCTATATCTCCATGACCTCGGCAGACTTGGTCTTGAGCATCTCGTCGACCTTCTTGGTATAGTCATCCGTCAGCTTCTGGATGGCCTTCTTCTCACGCTTGACGTCGTCCTCGGTGAGGTCGCCGTCCTTCTCCGCGCGCTCCGCCTTCTCGTTGGCATGACGACGGGCGTTGCGGACGGCAATCTTGGCCTCCTCGGCGTACTTGTTGCACTCCTTGACAAGCTCCTTGCGGCGCTCCTCGGTCGGCTTGGGGAACGGAAGTCGAATGGAAATGCCGTCATTGGAGGGCGTGATGCCAAGGTCGGAGTCCATAATGGCACGCTCGATGGCACGCAGAGAGGACTTGTCCCAAGGCTCCACGACGAGCATGGACGCCTCGGGGACCTTGACGCCAGCGAGCTGCGTAATGGGAGTGGGCACGCCATAGTAATCCACCTTGATGCCGTCGAGCGCATTAGGATTGGCACGCCCGGTCCGGACGCGGGCAAAGTTGGCCTTGAGGGCATCTATCGCCTTTTCCATACGACGCTTGGCAGAATCGGTGTACTCGCTCATCTTGTGCTCCTATCCTATCCAGTTTGGATGCCATAACACGTTACCTAGCGGCACACGAGAGTGCGCCATGCATTATGCCATCATACCTAACGTTTAGTCCTCTACCACGGTCGTACCTACATGCTCTCCGCGAAGGGCACGAACGATGGCGCCATCCTGCTCCATGTTGAACACCATGATGGGCATCGAGTTGTCTTGGCACAGCGCGGTGGCGGTTGCATCCATGACCTGAAGGCGCTTCTTCAGGACGTCACGATAGGTGATAACGTCATACTTCTTAGCATCAAGATGCTTGACGGGATCCTTGTCGTAGATTCCGTCGACCTTGGTTGCCTTCATAAGTACATCTGCATCGATTTCGCAGGCGCGCAAAGCGGCGCATGTATCGGTCGTGAAGTACGGGTTGCCAGTGCCGGCAGCGAAGATGACGATGCGCCCCTTCTCGAGGTGGCGGATTGCGCGACGGCGAATGTAAGTCTCGGAGATGGCGTGCATCTCGATTGCGCTCATGACGCGGCAGTCGAAACCGTTCTTCTCGAAGCAATCCTGAAGTGCCAGGGAGTTGATGACGGTGGCAAGCATGCCCATGTTGTCGCCCTGGGCCCGATCCATTCCCTCGGCGGCACCCTCAAGGCCGCGGTAGATGTTGCCTCCGCCGACCACGACGGCAATCTGCACGCCATCGTCATATGCTGGCTTGATCTCTTCCGCTATGTGCTGGGGAACTTCAGGGTCAATGCCAAAGTAGCGACTCCCCATAAGCGCCTCTCCCGAGAGCTTCAGCAGGACGCGCTTGTACTTGTAATCAGACAAAACTCCTCCAATGGTTGTAAGCCGTGGACAGGCTTTCGTGCATGAGCAACCGTCAGAAGTGTATCAAAGGGCTTGCTGACGGACATGCCAAATGACCACGAGCAGACAGCAACACCATGCCTTCTGGTGCATGGCTATGAAAAAGGGCCGACACTAAGACGTGTCGGCCCAAGCATCTCAAGAATGCGCCTTACTCCTCGCCAAAGGCGTAGCGGACGAAGGACATGACCTCGATGTTGTCATCGACAGCCTTGCCAACCTGCTTGGCCAGCTGGGCGATGGTCACGTTGCCATCCTTGATGAAGTCCTGCTCGACAAGGCAGCTCTCCTTGTAGAACTTCTCGAGACGGCCAGTCGCGATGCGCTCCTGGATTGCCTCGGGTTTGCCAGAGTCAGCGGCCTGAGCCATATAGATGGCCTTCTCGCGGGCGATGACGTCCTCGGGGACATCCTCGCGACGGCAGGCAACGGACGGCATGGCGGCAACCTGCATCGCAACATCGTGAGCAAAGGTCTTGAACTGCTCGTTCTCGGCAGTCTCAGGCTTGTCAAACTTGAAGGTCACGATGTCGGCAAGCTTGCCACCCAGGTGGATGTAGCTGCCCAGAGCACCGTCTCTGACCTCGACGCGCTGGAAGCGCTGGATCTTCATGTTCTCGCCGATGACGTGGATCATCTCGGTGAGCTCGTCCTCAACGGTGTTGCCGTTCATCTCGCAAGCCTTGAGAGCGTCGACGTCGGCAGGATCGTTCTCGGCGACGATCTCGGCGAGATCGGCAGCAAAGCCGGTGAACTTGGGGTTGGTGCCCACGAAGTCGGTCTCGCAGGTGAGCTCGAGCAGAGCGCCACGCTTGCCGTCGGCGGTTATGAAGGCGGCGATGGTGCCCTCGTTGGTGTCGCGACCAGCGCGCTTCACGGCCTTGGCAACACCCATCGTACGCAGAATGTCAACGGCCTTCTCGATGTCGCCCTCGGCCTCGACGAGTGCCTTCTTGCACTCCATCATGGGAGAGTCGGTCATCTGACGAAGCTGCTTGACCATTGCGGCAGTAACCTGAGCCATATTGTTTCCTCCTTGTGCGGTGGTTGAATCCGATTGCCTACTCAGCTGCGGGAGCCTCGACCTCGACGGCGGGAGTGGTCTCGCCGGCGGCCATCTCGGCCTCGGAGATCTGCTCCTTGCCAGCGCCGGCAAGCACTGCGTCGGCGACAAGCTCGCACATCAGGTTGACCGAGCGGATGGCGTCGTCGTTGGCGGGAATGCCGTAGTCAACGACATCGGGGTCGGAGTTGGTGTCGAGCAGTCCGATGACGGGGATGTGCAGGCGGTTGGCCTCCTTGATGGCAATCTCCTCGCGCTTGGTGTCGACGACGAAGATGGCCTGCGGCAGTGCGTGCATGTCACGAACGCCACCGAGGTTGCGCTGGAGCTTCTCGAGCTCCTTGGTGAGAACAGCCTGCTCCTTCTTGCCGCGGGCAGCCATGCGGCCATCAGCGACCATGGCCTCGAGCTCCTCCATGCGGTCGATACGGGAGCGCATGGTGACGAAGTTGGTCAGCATGCCACCGAGCCAACGCTGGTTGATGTAAGGCATGTCGCAACGGTCAGCCTGAGTGGCGATGGGCTCCTGGGCCTGCTTCTTGGTGCCCACGAACAGGACCTTGCCGCCCTTGGAAGCGGTGTCCTTGAGGAACGAATAAGCGCGATCGGCATCGATGACGGTCTGCTTGAGGTCGAGGATGTAGATGCCGTTACGCTCGCCAAAGATGTACGGCTTCATCTTGGGGTTCCAGCGACGGGTCTGATGACCGTAGTGGCAGCCAGCCTCGAGCAGTGTCCTGATGTTGATCTTTACAGCCATGTTCTAACCTCCTGTGGTTGGTCCTCCGCGTGGG
>JAGAVX010000120.1 GCA_017941705.1 Atopobiaceae bacterium | reverse complement strand
CTCGTCGAGCAGGAGCAGGTCGGGATGACGTAGGAGGAGCTTTGACAGCGCGATGCGCATCTGCCAACCGCCCGAGAACTCCTTGGCGGGCTTGTCGAAGTCCTCGACGGGAAACCCAAGGCCACCTAGGATCTGTCGTGCGCGCGAATCGAGCTCGTAGCCACCAAGCCGCTCGTAGCGGTCCTGCGCGGCGCCGTAGCGCTCGAGAAGCCGATCGAAGTCGTCCCCAGGCGTGGCGTTGGCGATCTCGTGCTCCATCTGCTCGATACGATCCTCGAGGCGACGAATCTCGACTGCCGAGTCAACGACCTCCGCGAGGGCAGACTTCTCCCCCGCCAGGTGCGTTTCCTGTTCGAGGTATCCGATGGTGGTGTCACGTGCGAAGCTGACCGTTCCCGAGTCGGGACTCTCCTGTCCCATCAGAATCTTGAGCAGCGTCGTCTTGCCTGCGCCGTTGGGGCCGACAAGCCCCCATCGCTCTCCCGCGTTGAGCTGCAACGTAGCGGCCGTGTACAGGACACGGCCGCCGAATGACTTTTCGATCTTGTCAGCAAGGGCTATCAAACGGACTCCTAACATTTCTTGTGACGTCAGAAGTATAGAAGATGGTCTCGCATACAAATACCGCTGCGGCAAAAGCACTGATAACGACCATGTGGGCAGGGTGGCCCACTCCGAGAGTCCCAACATGGGACTCTTATATCTAGGACTTATCGTACTTGGTGAATGAGGGCCCGCCATAGTGGCGAGCCCTCATCATCTCCATCACTGTGGCTCTTGAAAGAACCGGATCGGTGACGAATCTTTAGTAATACTTGTCGGGGCAGGGAGTCGTATCGGGTGCGTCAACAGTGCAGGGAGCGTTTTCGCATTCCCACTTACCACCCGAAATAGCGGACAGGTCTTCTTCTGAGATGTCAACGCCCTCTGACTTTGCGAGAGCAAACAGCTCCTCGGTGGTCTTGCAAGCCGCTGCCTTGGCCTTGAGCTCCTCAGAAATCTCAGGGTAATCCATTGAAGGTCTCCTCTCCTATAGATGGAACCGTGAAGCCCATTGTAGACGTTAGCAGCCGTCATGGCCGCACGAACTTGCCTCTAGCTTAGGGAATTACTGCAAGCAGGCGGCAGGCGGCGGTCTAAACCAGCGATCGACGGCACTCACTTCATTAAGTGCGAAAAAGTGTTGAGGTGACCCAAGTCATTACATAGCGTTACCGCAGGTAAATAGACTGTGCTCACATTCTGCCCTCAAGATATATCAAAACCTTTTCGCACTTAATGAGCGCCTTCCTGCTTGTGTAGCAACTAGTCGGAGATTCTCGGTGCAAGAAAAAAGCCAGAGAATACATCTCTGGCCTCATGAAACTCTATGGTGGGCGATGCTGGATTCGAACCAGCGACCCCATCCGTGTGAAGGATGTGCTCTACCCCTGAGCCAATCGCCCTTGCGAAGAATGATGGTAGCAGACTTCTCACCGCCATGCGAGCGAGAATCGCAATTTCTTCTAAAGAGCTACTTGCGGAGCTGCTCCTTCACGATCTTGCTCGCCATCGCAAAACCCGCAACCGCGATGACACAGATGCACACCGCCATGACAATCTGGTACATGGTCACATCAAGACCGGCAAAGTAGAACACACCGACAACGACAGCTGCCAAGAGCATGAGGATGAGAGCCTTGGTGCGAATCTTGGCGGTGTTTGAGGGCACGTTCGCCATAATTGCCGTCCTTACGCCATAAACGATAGACACCAGGCCCTCAAGCGCCGTGATGCAGGCATCTGGATCGACAAAGCTCGGCATGAGAAGCACAAAGCCAAGAACGATGGATGCAATGCCGGCAAACAGCGCAATGATGGATGTGACTTTAAGAATCTTTCCGTCAGCTGTCACGATCTCTCCGTTCTAAGTTGTTGGTTACGCACGTTCGATCGCACTTTTACTAAGACAGGCCGCGATGCAATGCACCGCGGCCTGTGAGCATGTGGTGGGCCCAGAGGGATTCGAACCCCCAACCCAGGGATTATGAGTCCCCTGCGCTAACCGTTGCGCCATAGGCCCGGATACAAAAAGGCGACGGCCAAAGCCGCCGCCCGCTTGTTCTTGGTGGAGAATAGGGGGATCGAACCCCTGACCTCATGACTGCCAGTCATGCGCTCTCCCAGCTGAGCTAATTCCCCGTGGGTTGGTGCAAGAGGTATATTACCAAAGCCAGAAATCGTGTCAAGCGAGAATTCGAAAAAAGATGAAGGAAATGATTGATGTTGGCATTTATGCAGGTAAATCGCATGCAACACTTTAGATTTGCTCCAGGCGAAACTTGTAGCCATATGAACTTGCAGCAGCTCGTAACAAGATTCGTACCGCACTGATCGTGCTGCATACATAAGGGACGCGGGCACCTTATGACCCGCGTCCCATGCATGCTAGCCTCTAAGCTTCGGCAGCAGGTTCTTCCTGTCCGCCACTCGGGCTGGGTTCAGGCACTACGGCCGAACCACCACCGGTATCGGTGCCGCCCCCCGTATCGGTGCCACCACCCGTATCGGTGCTGCCACCCCCCGTATCGGGAGCAGGCTCTACTGGCGTGGGCTGCGTCTGGCCCCCCGTATCACCGCCAGTATTGGTGCTTCCGCCGCCATCGCTATTGCCACCGCCATTGTCGTATTCGACATATTCCTCGTAATAGTAGTCGCCTTCGTCGCTGGCATCATCGTAGTAAGTGGGCGAAGCTGGCGTCGTCGCGGTTGTCTGAGTGGTCTGCGTCGTGGTCTCGGCAGGCGTCTCCGTCTTCTCCTCAGTTTCGATCTTGGCGGTTGCCTCGATGGGGTTCCCGGCAAGGTCGGTCGGGGTCGTACCCGCACTGAGCGAGAGGCCGCTGTCCGGTCCGAGCTTCTCAAATAGGTCGGCTGAGAGGACATACCCATCAGAGCCGGCAAGTATGCCAAAGGGACTGTCCGACGAGCGAAGGTCTCCCGGAAGCTCGCGCAGGGCGATGTACGCCTCGCCGTTGGGGTTCCTCACGATCCAGGTAATATCCTTAAGGGCCACGCCCTTGTCGCTTGTTGGCGAGACGAGCTTGTCGCGCAGCATCGACGCCAGCACGTTTGCACGAATGCCAGCGCGTGCGGTCAGCTGGTCTGCCTGAGGCAGATCGTTCTCGGCAAGCTTGTGTGTGACCAGAACGTGTCCGTCTTGTACCTCGACGGCAATACGGCTGGACTCCACCGTGATTCCTTGTCCTGCATAGGAAATGGTCGTCGATATGATCGCACGTATTTCCTCTGCGGAATGGACTTTCTGCTTCTTGGGCTTCTCAGCGGCGGCGGCAGCCTTCTGTTGCTCGGCTCTGGCCGCCACAGCCGCAGCCTCCGCGGCTTCTGCAGCACGGTTGCTACGCATCTTCCAAATGCCAAGTCCTCCGCACCCAAGCAGCGCCGCGACCAAGACACCAGTCATGACTGGCCGGACAACGCTCGGAACGCCACGCGCATACTCGTCGGATTGCTTTCCGGCCTTCTCGACTTCCAGTCCATAGATGAACTGGTCGTCGTCGCCATTGAAGCCATCCACTTCATCAGGTTCGGGAGCTCCCTCGTCCCATCCCGCATACACGGACTCTGCAGCCTGCTCCTCGTCAAAGATTGCTAGGCCGTCAAAATCGCCATCCTCGTATTCATGCGAGTCAGAAGTCAGATAATTGTCGAGCGAGTCTTCACTCATGCCAACCCCTTCGTTGGGCTTATTCCTGTAGGGTATATTACCCGATGATATTGACCATGGCGTCACACCAACGCATCTCACACAAACCAAGCGCTTGGACAACAAGAGCCTTATCCGAGCCTTTACGATACCGTTGCTAGAGTGGCAACTGGAGGCTCAGGGCTATCAGCAGCTGACCTACGTAGTACAGCATGAGGTTTGATATTCGGAGCGCAAAGCTCGCCTTTGGACCAAAGGTGTTGATGATCAGGATGACGTCGCTCACAAGAAACAGCAAGGTACCCGAGAAGAACATAAGCCAGTGGGCGGTTGGGTTCGTCACGAGGATGAAGAGCGCCATGCAGTTGAGTATGACGATGGCACCGAGATAGAAGACTCCAAAGACCTTAAAGGCAAGCTTTGCCTCCACGATGGAGAAGATCCAATACAGCAGGAGCGCCGCAAGAACCACTCCACCGATTATCGGCACCCAGAGATTGATGCAGTACGGAACGCAGGCCACGATGTAGGCAATGTGCCCCGCCAAAAAGACGAGGATTCCAACCAGGAAGGCGATCTGTGCCTTCGAGCCCTCGTACACGTAGCGCAGGTTGAGCAAGATGTCGGCTATGGCGCCAAGCACGAGGCCGATGACGATAGTGCGTGCGTACACCGGGTCGTTGCACATGAAGGCGCCCAGCACGCCAAGCGCCACGAAAAAGGCCGATGCCACACCTTTAATCACGTCCGCCACCAGATAGAACCGCGCCTTCTCGATGGCAATGAAAACGGCCGCGATGACAAGGCAGATGGGGCATAGGTAGAGGTATTGCATGATGGCCTCCTACGTCGTCTCACCACCATCATACGAGGGACGCAATGGCTGGTGGACGGTTTGCGACAAACGATGCAATATAGCCCGTCTCTGCAGGCAGAAGCTACAATACGAGATGTAATCGTCGTGAGGGCGCCACTATTTGAGACTGCCTACATGAGCATGTCGCGGTCAATGTCCGCCACCGTGGGCGCCCCGCACATCTCCATGCAATCCATCAGTTCCCGCGCAAGCTGCTCGAGGTAACCCGCAATGCCCTCCTCGCCACCGCCAAAGGTCGCCACGACAAACGGGCGGCAGATGAGGACTGCCGAGGCTCCGAGTGCCAAGGCGCGAAAGACGTCAGCTCCGCAGCGAATGCCGCCGTCGACGAATATCTGCAAGTCAGAGCCGACCTCACTTGCGATCTGCGGTAAGACCTCAGCCGTAGCGGGGACCCCGTCAAGAACGCGACCGCCATGGTTTGACACGACAATCGCATCGACACCGGCATCCACGGCTTTGTGCGCACCACGCGCAGACATGATCCCCTTGAGGATGAAGGGTGTCCCGGCATCGTGACAGCGCTTCGCGATCTGGCGAAGTTGGCGTACGCTCTTGGCTCCCGCAGGTGGCTGCTGCCCACGAAGGAAGGGCAGGCCAGCCGCATCTATGTCCATGGCGACGGCGACGGGCCTAATGGCAAGCGCATCCTCGAGCTTCTCGGATATCACGTCCATTGACCAGGGCTTGATGGTCGGTATGCCTTGGCCGCCAAGCTCGTCCATCAGAGTCAGCGCCTTGGTCATGATGGTCCCGTCGAGGCCGTCTCCCGTCCAAGCAAGACTCCCGGCGCTGCTGGCAGCGCGTAGTATCGCCCCGTTGTAGGTGACGGTGTTGTACTTGTCACCATAATGGCGATTGACGTCACCGACCGGACCGATCATGACTGGGAGCGCAAGGCTCCTTCCCAAGACCGTGGTCTCGCAGGACGCTGCAAACTCGTCATGGATGGTGTCCATGACGAGTCGCATGTTCTGCCAGGCGTCATAGTTGCGCACCGCAACGGTTCCTTGACCCTTTGCCCCAGGGCCGGGTATGTGGGCCCCGCATGCCCTACCGTTGCAGACGGGGCAGGCCTTGCACCACTCCCCCATCTGACCGTGTGCCAACGACGAGCTGCTTTGGTAGTCCATGGCCAGCGTTCCTCTCCCCCTTGGCACGCGAATAGCTCATCCAGGGCGCACGATACTACTTGCGCTGCGAGATGACCTTCTCTGCGAGGTATGCGACGACCTCATCGAGCGCGATGTCGGTGCGATCGCCCGTAGCACGATCCTTCACCTCGACGACGCCGTTCTTTATGCCACGCTTGCCGCAAACCACCTGATACGGGAAGCCCATGAGGTCAGCGTCGTTGAACTTGACGCCCGGGCGCTCCTTGCGGTCGTCCACCACGACCTCGATGCCCATCTCGACAAGCCTGTTGGCAACGTCATCGGCCGCATCCCACACTTCGCCCTTGATATCGAGCGGCACTACCTCAACCTCGTAGGGGGCGACACAGACCGGAAAGACGATGCCATGCTCGTCGTGGTGCTGCTCGACCACGGCTGCCAACGTACGGCTGACGCCGATGCCGTAGCAGCCCATCTGGAATGGCTTCTCGACGCCGTCCTCGTCCATGAAGGTCGCACCCATCGCCTCTGAATACTTGGTGCCGAGCTGAAAGACCTGGCTGACCTCGATGCCGCGCGCGGCGTGAAGCGGCTTGCCGCAATGCGGGCAGGCGTCGCCCTCCTTGGCGGATGCGAGGTCAATCCACTCGTCAACCTCAAAGTCACGACCAGGTCGAGCGCCCTTGATGTGATAGCCCTCCTCGTTGGCGCCGATGAGCCAGCTCTGCGAGTCACGCAGCGAGACGTCAGCAACGATGCGCACGCGCTTGTCAGCCCCGATGGGACCCATGAAGCCCTTCACCAGGCCATACTCGGCCATCTGCTCCTCGTTCATGATGTCGTAGTGACCAAAGGCGTGCTCGGCCTTTACGTCATTGAGCTCGTGGTCGCCGGGAAGCAGGCACAGGACGGGCGTCTCGTCCTCGGCGATAATCGCGAAGCTCTTGCGGCAAGCCTTCTCCGAGATGCCGAGAAGTGCGGCGAGCGAGGCGATGGAACCCTCGCAAGGAGTCTCGATGCGCTCGCAGGAGTCGCCAGGGCCCTCCTCGACCTCGATGCCGACACAGGCTGCCTCGACGTCGGCGGCGTAGTCACAGTCACACCAGACCAGCTCGGCCTCGCCTGCATCTGCCAGCGCCATGTACTCGACGGAGGTGTCTCCGCCGATCTGACCGGAGTCGGCGACGACAGGAAGGGCACGCAGGCCACAGCGGTCACAGACGCGCGCATAGGCGGCCTTCTGGTCCTCGTAGCTCTTCTGCATCCCCTCCACAGTCGCGTCAAAGGAGTAGGCATCCTTCATGATGAACTCGCGGCCGCGCATAAGGCCAAAGCGTGGGCGCATCTCATCACGGAACTTGTCCTGGATCTGGTAGATCGTGACTGGCAGCTGCTTGTACGAGCGCAGCTCGTTACGAACAAGATCGACGAAGGTCTCCTCATGGGTGGGACCCACGACAAAGTCGCGCCCGTGACGGTCCTTGAGACGAAGGAGCTCGGGGCCATACACGTCCCAGCGCCCGGACTCCTGCCAGATCTCACCCGGCACGACCATTGGCACCTGAATCTCCTGCGCGCCGATGCCCTCCATCTCATCCCGGATGACAGCCTCGATCTTGAGCAGCGAGCGCCAGGCGAGGGGCAGATAGCTGTAGAGGCCTGCGGCGGTCTTGCGAATCATGCCGGCACGCAGCAGCAGGCGGTGGCTTGCGAGCTCCGCCTCCGACGGATCCTCCTTG
>JAGAVX010000119.1 GCA_017941705.1 Atopobiaceae bacterium | reverse complement strand
TCGGCCTCCCAGGAGACGGTCTCGCCCTGCTTGGCGGTCTTGGTCAGCTTGGTGCCGTCGGGCTTGGTGAGCTCGAAGGTGAACTCGGTGTCGCCGAGGTTGTCGTTGGCGGCCTTCATGGCCGAGATCACGGCCTCGCCGCTAGCATCATAGGTGTTGTTGACCGTCAGGTTGCTCAAGTTAAGCGCGGCGCCGTACGTAATCACCGGAGTGGTGAGCTGACCCGTGGTGCTATCGGTCCCAACCACTATCTGTACGGGATACTCCGTCTCAACATAGGTGACGCCGTCCTTCTGGACGCCCGCGGTGCCGGGGTCGTCGTCCTCGGGGACGTCCTCCTTGATTGTGTAGTTGTACGTACCGGCTTTCTCGAAAGTGATCGAACCGAAGGTTGCGGTACGTGCATCGCTCGTAGCACTTGCACTTTCTCCGCCGCTCACAGGCATGGGAGTCGTCACACCAGCCGTATTAGTTCCAGCAGTAAGCGTGAAGTCGAACGAATTCACACTCTCCGGCCACACATTAATTGACTTGGTAACCTCAGGCGCAGCCTCGACGTGCTTATAGTCATTGGTTACGGTCGCAATTACCGTCGCATCTCCCGTCTTGCCAGCTTCAACCGTTACCTCAACTGGGTTGGTAACGGGGGACGGGTTGGCAGTGGTGGGTGAGGTCTCCTTCACGTAATACGTGCCAGCTGGAATATCTGTAATCTCTTGGCTTGTCACAGATGAGCCGTCGGCGGGGACGGTAAGCGTCACGGTAACGTCCGCATTGTCTTTCTGTAGGGGCTTCGTGCATGCTTTGTCGGTATACACAGTGAACGTGTAGTCACCTGCGAGCTTAGACTTCGCTGCATCAGATTTATTTACAGCACCATTCTCGGTCACAGCCTTTTGAATCTTGAGGGATCCACTGCTCAGCTTGTTTGTGAACTTGACTGTCTCGTAGGTACCAGAAGTCAGATCTCCTTCATGCTCTGTCGTGTCCTCAGCAAGCGTCGGAGTCCTGCTAACTACATTACCCTCATCATCAAGTTCGATAACATCATACGTGACGTCGGTCGAGTAAGTGTTGCCCTGTGCGTCAGTAAGGTTCTCTACCACCTTGTAGGAATAACCCTTCTTGAAGCCCCAGAACTGCTTGCTCTCGCCACTTCTGAGCGTAAAGGTGAACTCGCCGTTCGTGAAGGTATCGTCGCCCACCTTGCCATTGAGCAGGTTGCCCTCAGCATCGCTTGCGGTCACCGTGAAGGAGAACTCGGTATCGTCATCGGCATCGTTGCCATCTGCGTCAACGACTTGCTTCTCGACTACCAGACCCTCGATCGGCCAATTCTCGATGTGCGTGTTGTCGATAAAGTAATAAACATATTTATCTTGGTGGTCAACTTCGTTGGAATCATATGTGAAGGTGTAGTCATATGCATCATCCAGCGGATTATAGTCAGCAATCGGCTGCACCTCCTCCAGCTTGTACAAAATCTTGTCGTATAGATCAGCATAGACACCGTTGTCATCCGGTTGCCCGCTCGCAATAGTGAAAGTTCCATCTGAACCAGTCGTGTAGTACAGCTCGGTCACCGTTGCAGTCTCTGCGTCTTCACTTACTTTACCCACAGGAGTACCATCAGCGGCATAGAACTTGAACTGAACGCCGGCAAGCTTCTTGTTTGCGTTATAGCCGTCAACCTTAAGCACCTTAAGGCTGATAAGCGAACCGGTCCCTTCGCCACTAGCACCCATGTCTTTGGATCGCCATTCGGTATCTCTATAGCCACCGATAACTGCTGTATTGCTGAATTCAATACCCTTACCCGTTCCCATAACTGTGGCATCGTAGGTAATAACCACGCTTGTCGAGTCTGGTACGTTGTAGGTCACCTTTGTCTCACCAGTAACTTTCCCAGACTCGTCTTTGGGGAAGTCAATGGTGTAGGGAATCTCCACTGAGGCGCCACTCGCATCTGTGCCAACAACAACAATGGTCGAAGCATCGAGGTTCAGATTCTTACTCAGCGTGTCGACGAGCTCCATTTCATGCCCGCCAAAGAGCTCTGCAGCTGCCGGATTGAATGTAATCTTGTAACTCGCAGTACGGTTAGTACCGCCAATCTCACCATCATTTATGAGCTGCTTGTCGAGGGGTTCGTACTTGGTCTTGAAGGAGTATTCGCTCTCGAGATCATCCCATCCAGCAGTATTTTCGATCTCGAGCTCGCCATCCTCATCACTGGCAGCAGCTCCCGCGAGCGATTGATCGTCTTTGAGCGTAAGATCGTAGACGATCTTGTAATAATCGTAGTACTTGTTATCCGACGTCTTGGGCACATTGGTCACGTTGATCGTGATGCCGTTTGCCTCAGCGCTTGCCGTGACGGCCGTCTTTGTGCTTTCGACATAGTTGTTCTGGTCGTTACCGCCATAGATGAACATGTTGGTAACAGCCTGATTGTCGAGCAGGCTCGTGTCGAACTTGTCGCTCACGGTAAAGGAGTCTTGGTGGACGCCATAGAGCGTCAGCGTGTAGCTGAGCGTCTTCTCAGTGCTGTTCTTCACGTCGGAAGGTCCGGACTTGGTAA
The DNA here is from genome assembly GCA_017941705.1 of Atopobiaceae bacterium. Taxonomy (GTDB): domain Bacteria; phylum Actinomycetota; class Coriobacteriia; order Coriobacteriales; family Atopobiaceae; genus UBA1367. Next base: position 23,386 of record JAGAVX010000119.1, on the reverse strand, counting down.
AACTCGGCTTGAACTTAGTCGTGAAGGAGTACTCCGACTCCTGGCCGTTCCACGTCGCCGTATTCGTTATTGTCTTCTCGCCGTTGTTGTCGATGGCGATGTCCTTGAGTGTCTTGCCGTCCTTGAGCTTCAGCCTATACCTGATACGGTAGTACTCGTAGGGGGTGCCATCGTCCTGCATGGGTAAGTCGCCAACGTCAATCGTCGCACCCGTACCCGTTGGCGTGATTGTGACAGCAGTGGGCTTCTGCTGCTGGTCGTACTGACCGCCACCGCAAATCTTCTCGTAGAGCTCCCATGGGTTGCTACCTGCATAGTATTCGAGAATCGAGGTGTCAAAGGCGTCCTGGATGGTAAAGTTCCCAGCTGTCACGCCCGTGAGCAGTAGGCTGTATTCTAGTATCGTATCCTTGCTGTTTTCCGAATTACTCGGGCCAGACTTGGTGAAGCCTGGCTTGACGAGCACTACGGTATCCTGCGCCTGCTTACCATTGAAGCCAATCTGGTTCTGGTGGGTCGAGGTTCCCCAATGCTCAAATCCGTAGTTAATCCATTCGGCGTTAGGCTTTGTCTTGAGGGTGATAACAACATCTCGTGCCGTGCTATTGCTGTTAAAGCCCTCCGTCGTCTTGTTGGAGTCCGTATAGAAGGTAATTGCAAGCTCATTGTGGTTTGAACCTTGCCCAGTTACCACAGAATAAGTCTCTCCACCAACCAAGCCAGTGACGTCAGTTATAGCTTCATAGGCATCAATGTATCCAACATTATCAATCCATCCTGTAGGAAGCGTATCGACAATCGTCGCGTTCGAAAGACCGCTTGCGGGGACATGTACCGTGAGCACCCACGTAATCTCGCCTGTGTTGGCTGTCGTGTGGCCCTTCTTGACCTCCACCTCGGACTTGACCTCGTAGCTACCGTGATTATTGTTGGAGTCATTGTCCAACGTTACGTTGCCCTTTTCGTTAACTTTCTTCATGTCGACAACGGTCTGGTATGAGACCTCGTAGCTGTATGGTTGGTTATCACTGGAGGGAATCGTGTAGGTCCAGCTTGAGTTGCTGTAGGCCGTGAGCTGATTGGTTCCAACCTGATCGGTACGAACCGTATTACCGTTCTTGTCCTTGACAACGATTGTGATGCCACTGTCACTGCCGATGTTGTAGTACTTCATGTAGTCAGTGGAGTTGGCGTTGATGGTGTCTTTAATCGTCGAATTGGCAGCCGAGGCGATGCACTCGCTGTTATAGGTAACCGTCCAGTTGACGATCTTGTCGCCGTCGGGCGTTGTGCCACCATCGGTACCGTTGCTCTTGTTCGTGCTGCGATACGTAATCTCGTTGCTAAAGTTCTGCTCGGGCGGCGTCTGATCGGTGGGAGGGGTCACCTTCACCTTGTTGCCCGTCTGGCTCGCCTCAATCTTGCCGTCGCCATCAGTATCTGCGGCGATATTCACATCTGCAGTGTACTTAATAGTGATAGTCTCGCCATCGGTCATGGAATCAAAGGTGTAGTCAAAGCCGTTGGTCGCGCTATTCTGCGTGTAGGTCGGTGTACCGCCCTTGCTGCTCGTCACGCTCGTCACGCCGCTGAACGTAAGCGCGTCACCAGTTATGGTATCTGCAACTTTGACGTCAGACACGTCGCCACCATTGCAGCTCACCGTAACGGTGTATTCCATCTGAAGCGTGTCCTTGTTGAAGGTACCGTTCTTGTTAACACTCACCGTACCAGGATCCGGGTCCTTGACATCGACTTCACGGATAACTTCCCCGTTGAAATTCTTGAACTCAGTGTCCTCTTCGAACTCAGCGTTGTACTTAATCTTGAAACTTACGTTTGTCGCCCTTGTTAGTGCTCTGTAATTTGGGTCATTTGTATCAAAATTAACAGTTAGGTTTCCATTCGTATCCAAAGAGAAATGACCTTTGGCATAAATCGTGCCGCCAGCTCCCTGAATCTCGACAGAAATCTCCTGATTATTGATGTCATTAATAACATCTACACCTGACGGAAGTTGATAGGTAAGAGTTTCAGGATTGTCGAACTGCACGCCTGGGCCATCTTCAGAAAATACCATCTCTATCGCATATGACTGCCCTTTGGTTACCATATAGGAGCCATCTGCATTCTCTGTAGCTCCAGTAACCGTGACACCAGAGAGGAAGCGAGACAATTGCGTACCCTGAGATCCCGGAGGGTCGGTCACGCCAATCTCGTACTTATCGCCATTCTGCAGCGTAATCGTCAGCTTCTCGGGAGTATCAAATGACTTCAGGCTCGTGATCTTCCAATCGTCGCCCTGCTTCTCAAACGCCAGCAGATCATAGTTCGTGAACTCCACGTTGGCGATGTCGGCCATGTTCACGTCGATGCCCAGGGCGGCAAGAATCTCGCTCAGCATGATGCTGCCGTCGCCCTCGAGCTTGTACGTATATCCGTCGTACGTGAAGTCAACCGTGTAGCTAAACGCGAACACGCTGAACGTGTCGGTGCGTACCTCGACGGTGTTAGCACCAGTTGCATTGGAGCCCATCGGCTCGACGATAACGTCGCCCGCGCCGATGTTGGTGGACTCGTAGGTGGTGTCTGCCTTGGCGGAGTCAACCAGGGGGAGGTGGTTGACCTCAACGTTGGCGGCACTACCGGCCTCGAGCCCCTCACTCAGCTGACGCTGACGGAAGGTGAACTTGACCGTTACGGCACCCTCCTCGGGCTGCAGCTCGACGGTCTTGCCGGTCTCGGGATCCACCCACAGGAATGCCACGTCGTACAGCAAGGTATTCTGGTTGTCGTAAACGCCCTCGCCCTCGACGGTGTCGTTCAGGGCCTGCATGTACGCATCATAGTTATAGTACGTGCTGTTCTCATAGATCGGGGTAACGCTCAGGACCGCGTCATCAGGAATCGCGGAGGCCTCGTCCAACGTGGCCGTCACGCGCACGTCGCCATCCTCATACTTGTACACGCGCTCGACCGGAATCTTCTTGGTCACGACCGTGATCTGCGTGCCAGTCTTAACCGCGCTTGCGTCCAGCAGATAGCTTCCGTCAGCAGGCATGGCCATCTCGTTGCCGTCAACGATGACCTTGACGCTGTCGTCCTTGAGCTCGTAGCCCTCGGCCGGGGTCACGGTAAATGCGAGCGCCTCGCCCTCAGGCACCTCAATCGTGCCCGAGGTGTTGGCCAGAGAGTCCTCGCCTGCGGTCAGGGTTGCGTTCTCAACATACACCGCAATGCTGGCCTTGACCTGCTCCTCCTCGACCGGCTGCTCCTCGACGGGCGCAACGTCGGGCTCTACTGCCTCTTCGACGGGCTCCACGACTTCCTCAGCCGGAGCCTCCTCGGCAGGCACTTCCTCCTCGAAGACCTCCTCCTCAGCGGCAGGAATCTCCTCGGTCACGGCCTCATCGGGAACCGGAGCCTCGGTAACGTAGGCATCCGCGCCGCCCTCATCCATGCGTGCATAGGCGACCGGTGAGGTCTGCAGTACCATGGCAAAGGTAAGCAGAACCGAGAGGAACTTGTTGAAGCCCTCTTTCATCTCTCTCTTCTGCACCTTACTGAATCTCGCGTTCTTCATTGCTATCCCCCATACCCTCGAACGGGTTTTCTTACTTTGTACGTCGTGCGACTTGCCAAGTTTGGCTCTTTGGTCCGCCTTGCTACTCATGGGCACCCTCCCCGCATTCGTCGTATTTGGGGAGCTGATATGCATGAGCAACATCGACTGCGACAGCGGCTCCATCGTTCGCGTCGACATCGTCCGCGGGGCCACTGCGATCGCCACCCGAGGCCATCGCTCTTGGCGCGGGAGAGTATGCGCTCATATTTGGTTTTGGATTCGGGGTCGATCCCATCCGGGCACCAGCAGTCAACATGCGAGGACGCGCCGGCACTGGCCTTCGCCAGAACCAACGACCACACCAAGCTCGGCGCATGGAAAACCGCAGCAATGCCGCGGTCGCGCTTGAAGGATGGTTGGTGCCCAGTCAACGTCGTCCCCTTCGCTTGCCCCCATGGTGTCAAACCGTACGGGCCACGCCATGGAGGAAAGGCTGCCAGACAAGCCCGACCTCGCACTCTCCCCTGGCGTGGCCATGGCGTCACAAAGCCATAACGGGACAGAATGCGCGCAGCATCATACGAAATAACATGATAGCCGAAAATCAATTGCTTCGGCTCCTGTTTAGCACCGCTTACATTTTGGAAATCGTTGGTCTAGTTCGTTTACCTCTTGTTTTCCAGATCGCCACCGTAGTTTATAGTGTGCGCCAGCGCTGTGTGTCAGACATTTTATTTTACGGTTTCCTATATTTTGTCTAACTAATACCCTAATTACCACTAATGTAGTAGTCATAATGACCTCTTTTACATCTGCCTTGTCTTTTGCATAATTCAATGTTTGTAAAGAGACCGCAAGCCAGACTCTCCTCTGGGCATCCAACTGCCGCGTTCCTGCCAACCGTTCACGTCCGTTTTGCCGCCGTCCAACGTCTATTGGAACTGGATAACATCTATTGGAATCGGATGGCCAATGCGTACCGGAAGAGCCACTTGTGGGTTGGACACACCCGCCTGCAACTACGTGCTGCCACTGTCCGGCGCAGCGCGCCTCCTCCCGCGTGTCGCTTTGCTGGAAACCGCCCAAAGCCGCCGCACACCGACACAAGACAACGCATCATAGTCACTTGTCAATCAAGGGGGTCCCATGCACGGCATGCACGCACGTCTTCCAAAGAACTTCGTCCTCGAGGAACGAATCGAGCGATATGCGCAGGTCATAGAGCTGCAGCCCACTCATTACGCGGGCCGCTGGGCCGATGCGTGCCGGCTGCTCACTGGTCCCGATACCGCTGCGTTCGAGCGCATCCACGTCGACCTAGGCTGCGGCAAGGGCGCATACGTCGTCCAGGCCGCGCAGGCAAACCCCCACGCGCTGTTTGTCGCCATCGACGCCGAGCCGATCTGCGTCGCATACACCGCTCAACATGTCATGGAGGCGGGTCTGCGCAACGTGGTGGTCGTTCCCGGCCTTGGGTCGCAGCTTGCGAGCATGTTTGGACCCCGCGAGCTCTCGGCCATCACACTCAACTTTCCCACGCCCTTCCCGCGAAAGAAAGAGGCCGACAAGCGACTCACCATCCTCGAACGGCTGATGGAATACCGCGAGGTGCTTGCGGACGGAGCGTCGGTCACGCTCAAGACCGACAGCCTCCCCTTTTGGCAGTTCTCGCGCCGGCAGTTTGAGCTGGCCGGCTACCGTATGCTCTGGCTTACCGATGACGCGCGGGGCGAGCGCCCGGACTCCATTGCGACCGAGTACGAGCAGCGCCTGACCGCACAGGGCGCCACGGTCTACGCAATCGAGGCGACACCCGACCCCGCGCCCAAGCATGTCGAGCAGACCGAGTCGCTGAGCTTGGCCGACTACCTGCCCGAGGACCTCTCGACACTCAGCTACGTACCCCATGGCATGCAGGGTTTGGTGACAAACAGGCGCAACCACGAGGCACGTTTGAGGGGTAAGCGCAGGTAGACGGGCTTTCTCTGGTGTTGCACGCTCGCTCTTAGCGCAGTTTCCGCATTCAGCTTTCTTTAGGTTCCTTCAAGGTATTTAACAGGTACCTGCAGAATCTGTGATTGGGATTTGGTGCCGTTTGCCCGATGGTTTGCGGGGAACAAAAGCAGTGGTTTTAGGTTTCTCGGACCAAAAAGGAGGCACCAAAATGACTGCCAACCTCCAGCCCAACGACGAACTCAATCAGACCCCCAACAACAACGAAGAACTGCCAGAGACCACCATCAAGATCCAGGAAGGCATTGCCGAGGCTTCCGCCGAGGAGCCTGACGACACCGAGGCCGCAGTTGCGGAAGCGGTCGAGGCCGAGGCAGAGGCAGAGAGCCAGGTCAAGACCGAGGTCATAGCCGCAGCCAACGCTGCGCCCGACGCGGAGGACACGGTCGAGCCCACTGCCGAGGCAACGCCCGATGCCACCGAGGCCGACGGCCCCTCATCCGCGGACGAGCCCACGCCCGAAATCGAGCTCACTGCCGAGCGCCCCGCACTCACCGAGGCCGACCAGGAGTACTACGGCTTTGCCGTCACCGGCAATCCCGACGGCGACGAGCCCGTCACCCCGCTCTGGGAGCGCGTCACGCCGGGCGCATCCACCGAGCGTCCCAAGCCCAAGCGTCTCGCCAGGATTGCACTGGTCGGCGCAGTGGCCATCGTCTCGTTCATTGCTGGCGGACTCGCGTCGCGCATGTCTTCGCAGATGCCCGTCCTCTTTGGCCAGGGCGATAACGCTCAGTCCGTCGCGTCGTACACCCCGCACGCAACGCAGCGCGACGCCGAGGACGAGGCTGATCCATCGACCACCACAACCTGGAACGACGACGGCAGCTCCCGCACCACGACCAAGGACGAAGACAAGTCCAACCGCTACACGATTCCCACTGACGACGACTCCGCCGACAGCTCCACCAACAAGTCGCCCCGCGGCAAGGACAAGACCAAGGACGACACGTCCGGCGGCTCCTCAAACAAGCGGTACTACAACGACTACGGTGACGAATCCATCAGCTACAACTCTGATGACGATACCTACACCATCGACTACGACGGCTACACGTTTACCATCCCCACCGACGAGATGATCGACGAGGAGCTCTTCGAGCACTGGCTCGACACCGACTCCTACTATGACGACTATTACTACTACGACGACGAGACCGGCTATGACACCGAGGAGGATCGCGACCGTCGCAGCTGGAGGGGCCAGTCCGGCGAGGACACCTCATACGACTGGGAAGACGGCTACGACAGCCACGCCCTCGATGGCTGGGGCGGATACAACGCCTAGCCCCTACTGGAGCCTCGCCGCGACGGCCGCACCTTCCCCCACAATCGCTGCAACCTGCACATCAGCGTCGCGGCAAACGCTTGACGCCCCGCATGCGCCCTTTGACGGCACGCGCGGGGCGTCCCTTTTTGCTCGGTCTGGCTGCTCGATAGAATAAGGGCAGCTACTTGCTTTGCCCAGCAATACCACTGTAGGCGCGGCATTTTCAGACTGGGGGCCACCATGAGTCTTACCTGCGAACTGTGCGGAAGCACCGACTTTGTCAAGGACCAAGGCGTGTTCGTGTGCCGAGGATGCGGATGCAAGTACACCCTCGAGGAGGCGCGCGACGTCATGGCGCAGGCTGCCGAGGCGGAGGCGGCCAGCCAGGCGCATGCCGCCCAGCCGCCCCAGCCGCCGGCCATGGACTCGGCGGTGGATTTCTCTCCTCAGATTGCCAACGGGCTGCAGGGCGCGCAGGCGGCTAACAACTACATCTGCCAAGGCTGGCGCCTGCTGCTGGATGACTACAAGCGGCTCGAGCACCCAACAAAGCAGCAGCAGGATGACCTCGGCAGGTGGGCGCGCGAGGTGCTCGTGCTGCTGGAGAACGCAGCCCGCCTCGACCCCGAAAACCACCTGCAGGCCCTGTTGATACTGGGCAACTGCAAGACGATTGCAGACCAGGCGCACCAGACCGAATACTACGACAAGGACAGCGAGGGCAAATGGCACCGGCATTCGTTTGCGCTCGACGTAAAGACGCCGGGCCAGGCCGCCTCGTGGGAAGATCTGATCAGGTTTCACAAGGGCTTCCTGAGGGAGCGCTATCTCAACAACCATCCCGACGAGGTCGACGAACGTGCCGCGCTGGTTGCGCAGCGCGAAACCCTGGAGGCCCAGCTCGCCGAGCTCAAGGACGAAAAGCGCAGCAAGGGGTTCTTCAACTTTGCCGAAAAGCGAGAGGTCAAAGACCGCATGAAGCCTTACAAAGAAGAGCTTTCGCAGGTAAACCGGCAGATCAGCGAGCTTGACGGCAAGGTAGAGGCATATATAAAGCAGCGTGTAGCAGAGCTTGCTAGCGGCTATGTAAAGCTGAGCTAGCACCAACCGCATTGGCGCCCACAGGCTGGTAGCACATCGAACCTGCACGAACAACAGGTACGATGTGCGACCACGCGTTTAAAGGAGGAAGCATGGCGCTGCGCTATGACCAAGCACGATTCGAGGCCTCGTATGGCAAGGCGTCCGACCTGCCCGAGGCATCCCTGCCCGAGGTGTCGTTTGCCGGCCGGTCTAACGTGGGCAAGTCCTCGCTGCTCAACAAGCTCGTGGGGCGCAAGGCCCTCGCAAAGGTCTCGAGCACCCCAGGGCGCACGGCCAACATCAACTTCTTCGAAGTCGACGGCATCTACCTCGTCGACCTGCCTGGCTACGGCTTTGCCAAGGTGTCCAAGGCCGAGCAGAAGCGCTGGGCCAACCTCATCGCAGACTACTTTGACCAAGAGCGCAGCTTTAACCTGGTAGTCGCGCTTGTGGACATACGCCATGACGCGCAGAAGCTCGACGTGCAGATGCTCGACTTCCTGCAAGAAAGCGAGCTGCCCTTTGTGGTAGCGCTCACCAAAGCCGATAAGCTGAGCCGCAACAAACATGAACAGCAGCGCAGTCGCCTTGCAAAGCAGTTTGGCCTCAATCGTGACCAACTTATCATTACATCCGCCCAAACCGGCCAGGGTATCGACGAGCTCAAACGGCATATCGAAGACGCGTGCCTATAACCAGGCTTTAGAGGGAACGCCGGCTACGGTTGTCAGTGCTTTTTCTGGGGCTCGTTTTGTAGGTGACCTACAAGTTACTTTGTATGTCGGTTTTCTTCGCTTTTTGAGATGCTATCTCAGAAGTGCAGCTCAAAACTACATACGAATCGATATTTGTAGCCAAAAGGCGCTCCTCATGCACCCACAACGTGACTTGTAGGTACTCACCCAAATCGACACGGACGTGGAGCCAAGACCATCGTCGACAGCAATCCATGCCACCGAGTGGAATCGGGCAACCATCCGTACTCGCCGAAATCGAAACACCTACAAATTATGTTGTAGGTGCTTTTCTATGTCCCGAAATACGGAAATCGCCATTTGATTGCAGTTTTGCGCCTCTCGCTTCAGAGACCACGTAAATTAAGCGGAAAAACGCACCTACAAGACACGTTGTATGTCGGTATTTTTCCCTCGTTGAAAAAAGGCGCATACAAAAGTCCTCCGCCCATCTGACGACAGGCGGAGGACCAGATCACCTTATCAAGGCATCATATATTAGATAGATACTAGAACGATTTTACAACCTCGATGATGTGCTCGGCGCTCAGGCCAAACTCATCCAGCAGGTCGGCACCCGGTCCCGACTTGCCAAAGATGTCGGGCATACCGATGCGCTTCACCGGAACGGGACAGTACTCGGCGACAACCTCGCAGACAGCGGACCCGAGCCCGCCGACCATGCTGGCCTCCTCGATAGTGACGATCTTTCCGCAGGTGCGGGCGCAATCCTCGACCAGCTCGACGTCGATGGGCTTGATGGTGTGCATGTTGACCACGCGCGCATGGATTCCCTCGGCTTCGAGCTGCTTGGCTGCGTCGAGTGCACGGGGGACCATCATGCCACAGGCAATGATGGCCACGTCGTTGCCCTCGTGCATGATCTCGCCGCGGAACAGGTCAAAGTCATAGTCCCGCTCGTGCACCGTGGGCGAGGCGAGTCGGGCAAACCGCAGGTACATGGGTCCGATGTACTCCGCCGCCGCGTGCACGACCTTCTCGGCCTCGACGTCATCCGCCGGGACGACCACGACCATGTGCGGCAGCGAGCGCATGATGGCGATGTCCTCGACCGCCTGGTGCGAGCCGCCGTCCTCGCCGCAGCTGGGACCCGCGTGGGTGCCCACCACCTTCACGTTGAGCATGGGATAGCAGATGGAGTTGCGGATCTGATCAAGCGCGCGGCAAGTCGCGAACACGGCAAAAGTCGAGGCAAACGGAATCTTTCCGCAGGTGGCGAGGCCAGCGGCGGTGGCCATGAGGTCCGCCTCGGCGATGCCCATGTTAAAGAAGCGGTCGGGGAACTTTGCCGCGAAGGTACCCGACTTAGTGGTGCACGAGAGGTCGGCGTCGAGCGAAACGACGTCGGGATTGGTGGCGCCCAGCTCGGCAAGCGCCTTGCCGAAGGCTTCACGGGTCGCAGAGTTCATGGATGCTCCTTTTCGGACGAGGATGTTCGACGTGCTTGGTTGCTACTGAGCCATGAGCTCTGCCACGGCCGCCTTTGCCTGCTCGGCGTTCGGCGCCACGCCATGCCAGCCTACCTGGTCTTCCATAAAGGACACGCCCTTGCCCTTGACCGTCTCGGCGACGATCAGCGTCGGCTTGCCCTGCTGGGCCTTTGCGGAATCAATCGCGTCCGAGATCGCGTCAAAGTCATGACCGTCGATGGTCATGACATTCCACCCAAAGGCACGGAACTTCTCGTCAATGGGATTGACGGTCATGACCTCGTCGTTATTGCCGTCAATCTGAAGGTGATTGTGGTCCACGAAGGCAATCACGTGATCGAGCTTGTAGTGAGCGGCGCTCATGGCGGCCTCCCACACCTGGCCCTCCTGGATCTCACCGTCGCCCATGATGCAGTACACGTAGTAGTCGCGCCCGTCCAGGCGGCCGGCGAGCGCCATGCCGTTGGCAACCGAGAGCCCCTGGCCCAGCGAGCCAGTAGACATCTCGACGCCGGGCGTGATGTTCATGTTGGGATGGCCCTGCAGATACGAGTCGCTCTTGCGCAGGGTGATGAGGTCTTTGCGCGGGAAGAAGCCCTTCTGGGCCAAGGCTGCGTACAGCGCGGGGGCTGCATGGCCTTTTGCCAGCACAAAACGGTCGCGGTCTGGGTCTTCGGGGTTCTTGGGGTCAACGTTCATCTTGTCGAAGTACAGCACGGCAATCATGTCGCACGCCGAGAGCGATCCGCCGGGATGGCCCGAACCGGCTGCGGCCAACATCTCGACGATGTCGATGCGCATCTGCTTGGCAATGTCCTTCATGTCACTTCGCATGACACTCTCCGAATTCCTTCGGTCCCGTCTGGCATGGGGACCGCAGTCGCTATCGTGGGCCTGCAAAAAAAGCAAGCCTATTTCGCCAGGCAACCAACATCCTACGGCAAACGATACCGTTCAGGCGGCTGAGTGGCAATGCAGCATCGTTTCTGCGCATTCAGCCATGCGCAGACCAACACCCAGACAAACGCGTCGGAGCCACCGGCAAAGCTGCGGACGACAACAGCGCGCAAAGGCAGCACGAGCCCCACGCAAGCGCTCTGCCTGCGTGGGGCTCGCCTTCAAAGTTCATCGTGATTTAGCCGGCGCGCAGCTCGCACTACTCCGCCGGAGCGTCCTCGACGACGTCAGCCTCAACGGCCTCCTCGACCTCGGCAGCAGCTTCCTCGACCACGGGCTCGGCAGCCTCAACGACCTCCTCGGCCTCGGCCACAGCCTCGTCCTTCTTGCCCATGAAGCCGTCGAACAGCTCCTTTGCCTTGCCAGCGATGCCGTCGGCCACTGCCTTGACCTCGTCCATCGAGACAGCGCCGTCGCTGTCTGCGTCAAAGCCCTTCTTGACCTCATCAAACGCGACGCCAGCAGCCTCGGCGGTCTCCTTCACGCGATTCGTCACCGCGTCGATGATCTCCTGGGTCTCAACCTGACCGTCCTTGTCGATGTCCAGCACGGCCTTGCCCTTCTCGACGAGCTTGTCCGTGGTCTCCTTGATGTCCATGCCTGCTCCAATCCCTCAACTTTAACGGACCTACCAGCACGTTCTAACAAGTATCAACGTACCGCTCCCGTCTATCGTAAGATGCCGGTGCGCTTTGCACAACCTGCCAAGCGCCAGACGTAACCGCACCGACACGCCATCCGCCACCCAAATCACGCCTCACCGGCGCGCCAACACCGTCATAATAGTAGGTCGCCCTGCGCGCCCCGCGCGGACGGCCCATGCAAGCTGGCGTCGCGGCGCCCCACAAGCAAACGGCAGGAGCCCATGGACAACACGTTCGAAGAGGAACAACGCCACCTGAGCGAGACATACGAGAAGCTTGTCTCGATGCGCGACGAGCTCACCAAGGACCTCGAAACCCGCCACAAGGGCATCGCGCAGGACCTCATCGACATGAGCGAGGAGATCCGCCCCGACTTTGTCGGTGCCGACGAGACCATGGAGACGCTGGCGGCCATCGAGACGCTCAACAGCGTCATCGACGCCTACAACCAAATGCATGACTTTGCCGTGGACAAGCTGCGTCGCGTGTTGCTGCTGCTCATGCAGCCGTACTTCGCCAAGGTCCGCCTGCAGATGCGCCCGGGCCGACCCGCGCAGGACGTCTATATCGGAGCGGCCGGCGTGACCGACAGCAACCGCCGCCCGCTCATCGTCGATTGGCGCAGCCCCATCGCCGAAACCTATTACAACCAAGAAATGGGGGCCACGTCGTACCAGGTCGACGGCAAGACACGCACCGTCAACCTCGAGCTGCGAAGGCAGTTTGATATCTCGCAGGACGTCCTGCACATGTACTTTGACACCACGGTTGCGATCGAGGACTCGCTGCTGCTGCGCGCCCTCAAGCGCCACCACTCCGAGAAGCTGCAGGCGATCACCGCGACCATCCAGCGCGAGCAGAACGCCATCGTCCGCCACGACGACGTGCCCGTCATGCTGGTCAACGGCATCGCCGGCAGCGGCAAGACCTCGGTGCTGCTGCAGCGCATCGCGTACCTCTTCTACCGCGAGCGCGAGGCGCTGCGCCCCGACCAGGTATACCTCTTCACGCCCAACAGCATCTTTGAGCGCTACATCGACACAGTGCTGCCCTCGATGGGCGAGTCGAACCCACAGACCTACACCTGGCGCGGGTTCCTGACGCGCCTGGGTCTGTCCGAGCGTGGAACCGGCGCCGACGCGAGCCCCGAGCGCCTGCTCACCCTGAGCGAGCGGCTGCCCAACCTGCAGCTCGAGCCAGACGACCTGCGCGACATCCGTGTGGGAGACACCGTGCTGCTCAAGCCGTCGCAGGTGACGGGGGCAGTCGAGAAGTTCTCGCGCTTCCCTGTCGGGCCGCGCTTTGCCGCGCTGGTATGCGACGAGCTGCACAGCCGACTCGACCGCAGGTTCACGCAGATGTCCAAGAGCGAAACCCTGCACGAGGAGATCCTCGGCCTTGACCTCGACGAGCAGTTCGAGATCTTTGGCGAGACCATCAACGCCTCCAACGACGACGAGCTGGCAAGGTTCGCGCGCACCTACGTCGAGCACCGCTACGGCAGTGCCCACGACAGCATCGAGCAGCTTCTATGGCTGCGCCTCGACCGCATCGGCATGCGCATGCTCGGATCGGAGGGAATCTCGGCCGCCGAATGGCTGTACCTCAAGCTGCTCATTTCGGGGCACGGAGCCAAGGATGCCCGCTACGTGATGATCGACGAGGTGCAGGACTACACGGTCACGCAGCTGATGGTGCTGGCGCGCTACTTCTCGCGCGCCCACTTCCTGCTGCTGGGCGACGAGTACCAGGCCATCCGCGAGGGAACCGCGACCTTTGAGCAGATCCGGCAGATCTTCACCGAGACGCACGGCGGCATCGAGGAGCTTCCGCTGCTGACCAGCTATCGCTCGTCACCCGAGATCACCGAGCTGTTTGCCTCGCTGATGGACGACAGCTCGCGCATGAGCCTGTCCTCGGTGCGCATGCCGGGAGTGGCGCCCGTGTTCGCCTCCTACGCGGATCGCGACGAGTACCTGCAGGCGCTTGCCAGGTGCGTCGACGAGGCCGCGGGCGAGGAGGGGCTCACCGCGATCGTTGCGGCAGGCCGCAGCAGGGTCAGCTGGCTGTCGCGCCAGCTTGGCGAGCGCGTCACCGTGATGCACAAGGACGAGACGCTCCCCAAGGAAGGTGTTGTCCTGCTTGACCTGCGACTTGCCAAGGGACTCGAGTTTGACCACGTCATCATTCCCGACGCACAACGCGAGGTGTATCCCGACACGCCGCTGGCCCGCCGACAGCTCTACACCGCCATCAGCCGCGCGATGCACAAGGTGACCATCTTTGCCCAAGGGGAGATGAGCCCCCTGCTGGCAGGACGCCTCTAGCCCAGACGTGGCACGCCCGCTCCCCGGGAGCAGGCGTGCCATTGCACAGCGCACGTTAGAGGATCCCCAGCCGCTCGAGCGCGTAGACGACCCCATCGTCGTCAACCGACCGCGTCACGAAGTCCGCCGCGGCCTTGACCTCATCCGCACCGTTGCCCATCGCCACGCCGACGCCGGCAAACCGCAGCATGTCAAGGTCGTTGTGCTGGTCGCCAAAGGCCATGCACTCCTCGCGCGTACACCCAAAGCGGTCGAGAAACGCCCTCATCCCCTCGACCTTGCCCCCATCGGCCGCGATGATGTCGACTCCCCTGCTGCCCCAACGTTGCAATCGGCAGCCGGTCAGTTGGCGCTGCAGCGCCTCCTCCTCACTGACATCCACGAACGCGACCGCCTGGTACACTGGCTCGCCCGCGTATGGACGGATCTCGGGCACAAGGCCACTCACCTGCGCGGACATTGCCATCATGTCCTCGTCCGGTCGGTTCACGTAGCTGTCCGACTCGCCAAAGAACCACAGCAGGAGCTCGCCCTCGTCAAACAACCGCACCAGAGCGTCAACGCCATGCTGAGGAATCGGGTAGCCGCCAAACAGCCGACGCTGACCATCAAGCAACATCTGGCCATTTGCCGCAGCAAACCCATCAAACGTGAGGCCGTCCAAGCCAGCACCATCAAGCTCGATGGGATGGCGACCCGTCGCGATAACCACCTTCACGCCCCGCTTGCGCAGCTCGCTCACCGCACGCCGCGCGCTGACGGGTACGCGATTGGTCCGCTGCGAGAGAAGCGTCCCGTCTATGTCAAAGAAGACGACCTTGATCATGGCCTCAGCTACCGTCCAAGGATCCGTGGCCTATCTCGTGGCACGCCCGCTCCCCGGGAGAAACCGTGCCACGAGACGCTACGCAAACTCGTGCGCAAGCCAATCGATGATGTCGAGCGACTCGTAGAGCGGCTTCCCGTCGATGAACAGGCAGGGCACCTGGTGCTTTCCGCCCACGCGCACGAGTGTCTCGTCTGCCTGGGCATCAGCGTGGATGTTCTTGAGCTCGATGCCCTCGTAGCCGTTGGCGTCAATCGCACGCAGCACACGCTGGCAGAACGGGCACTCGGGGTAGTAGTACAACTCAAGCTTCTTGGCCATGTCAGGTCCCTTCGTATCAGCATTTTGGCGGCAAGCGGATGCCTGCCAAACTCAATTCTAAGGCAACGAGGCAGGCGGACGCAGGGAGCCTCACGCCTGGGGCACAAGCCCGTGCATCTCATACCATGTCGCATCATCCGGGAAGAACGCGACGATCTGCTCGGCAGACACCGGCAGGTACCCGTTGGCGTCAACCCCAACGTCAAAGCGACGAATCCCATGGTCGCGGTTCCGCTCGTTGTAACCGCGCAGGCCCATGCCGCTGTTTGTGCCCTCTCCATGCGCCGGAAAGGCAGACACCCGCTCCGCGGTCAGGCTGTGGATGTGCCCGTGCAGCATGTAAGAGCCGTGGTACGCGCGATCCCAATCGAGCATGGGATAGTGACTCATCACAAACTTGTAGCCATCGCGGACGACCCGTCCCACCTGCGCGTAATAGTCGACGGAGGCAAATCCGCCATGGGTCAGGAACTTTGCTCCCGAGTCGTGGTTGCCGATGACGATGTGCACGCGCTCGCAGGAGATCAGATCGCGCAGGCGTGCGACCGACGCGACGTTTGCCTTGCAGACGTCACCCAAGATCCAGAGCTCGTCTTCGGGATGCAGGCGACGCAGGCCTTCCGCGATAAGCTCGTCGTGCTCCTCGATCGAGGAGAACCCGCGCCATCGCGCCACGCTCTTGTCGCCCAGATGCAGGTCCGACGTAAAGAACCGCATACCTCACCTCGCTCCCATCTCCTACGGCAAATAGTGGCACGCCCGCTCCCCGGGAGCAACTGTGCCACGCGAGTCCCAGGTTCCATCCCTTCAGCCTTCTTCGACACTTGAGAAATTACCGATTGATTGCCCTAATAATGTGCCACTCGTGGTAGGCTAGAGTCACCAAATGCACGAGCAAACGACGAACACAGATCAAACGGACCACGAGCTGCGTATACCTGCAAGGTTATCTTCTCAGACAGACTTGGGTAAAAGAATTCTGGAACCCACGAAACTTTTTTGAGACAGATGGGACCGCGCCGAGTATCACTAGACGGAAGGCAAGAATGAGCGAACTGTTTCGGGAAAAGAGCCTGGAGCGGGTCAACTCACCGGAGGAGCTGAGCGACTACATCCGCGTTACCACTCCCTCGGTGTGGCTCGTATTGCTAGCCACCACGATCCTGCTGGCAGGCATGCTGGCTTGGGCCGTGTTTGGGACGGTGGATGTAGAACGAAAGGATGGGAGCACCGCGGAGATTCATCCCATCACCTTTGTCACCAACTGACAGAGGGTCAAGACGGTGCAGGAATAGTCAAGTAGGTAAGCAAGTTAGGTAAGGAAAGAGGAGGAACCACAATGGACGAGAACAAGCAGGCAATGAACGAGGAAGAGCTGGAGCAGGTTGCCGGCGGCGCAAGCGACTCCATCCATGACCTCAACAACTTCGTGACCAAGACGGTTTGCAACGTCATCCACTACGACGAGACCGCATGCCTGACCCTGCGTCGTTCGCCCAACGGCTCGATCATCCAGGGCGTGGGCTGGCAGAACGGCGACCCCATCCGCGTGCATCGCACCTATCGCGAGAGCGGCTGGTACTTCGCCTACAAGAACGGCCTGTACGGCTACGTCAACCCCAACAACGTCCGCTAGACGAGGCACTACGACGCAATCCCTGCGCGTAAGCCATGGCGAGTAGCAAGGTCAAACAACCCATACGCCACGGAGTCGCCAAAGTACCCGTGGTAATGCAGATGGAGGCCCTCGAGTGTGGAGCGGCCTCCCTCTGCATGGTGCTGGCTTACTACAACACGTGGGTGCCGCTCGAGCAGATGCGGGTCGACTGCGGCGTGAGCCGCGACGGATCCAACGCCAAGAACATCCTCAGGGCGGCGCGGGGCCATGGGCTGAAGGCCGACGGCTACCGCCTCGAGACGGACGAGCTCCAGCGCGATGGACAGTTCCCCTGCATCGTGCACTGGGAGTTCAACCACTTCGTAGTCTGCGACGGCTTCCGCGGGGACAAGGTCTACCTCAACGACCCGGCTCAGGGCGGCATTGCCGTGAGCCGGGCTCGCTTTGACGAGGCGTTCACCGGCATCGTCCTCATGTTCGAGCCCGACGAGGGCTATGAGCCCAAGGGCAAGCCCAAGAGCGTCTTCGCCTTTGCTGCCAAGCGGCTCCGCGGGGCCGAGTCGGCGGTCGCGTTCGTCATCGCCACCACCGTCATCGCCTCGCTGACCGGGATCCTCACCCAGGGCTTCTCCCGCGTCTTCCTCGACCAGCTCCTGCAGGGGCGCAACCAAGACTGGACAGTCCCCTTCTTCTTGGGCCTCGGCCTGCTGACGGTGCTGCAACTCGTGTCGGCGTGGATCGAGGCGGTGTACTCGCTGCGCGTCAACGGAAAGATGGACGCCGTGGGCAGCGCAAGCTACATGTGGAAGGTCCTGCGCCTGCCGATGGAGTTCTTCACGCAACGCATGGCAGGCGACATCCAAGGGCGCAAGTCGTCCAACGCGATGATCGCGAACACCGTGGTGCAGGTCGTCGCGCCATTGACTCTCAACACCGCGATGGCGGTGTTCTACCTTGTGGTCATGCTGCGCTATTCGGTGCTCCTGACCTGCGTGGGCCTGCTCTCGGTGGCCGTCAACACGCTGCTGTCGCAGATCGTGTCGCAAAGGCGCATCAACCTCACCCGCGTGAAGATGCGTGACCAGGGCAAGCTCGCCTCGGCCACCGTCGCGGCAGTCGACATGATCGAGACTATCAAGGCCAGCGGCTCCGAGAACGGGTACTTCGAGCGGTGGTCGGGCTACCAGGCCTCCGTCAACACGCAGAGCGTGCACTACCAAAAGCAGGACCAGCTACTGGGCATCATCACCGGCGCGGCCAGCTCTCTCTCGAACATACTGGTGCTGGTCCTGGGTGTGTGGCTCACCATGCGCGGCAGCTTTACCGAGGGCATGGTCTTTGTCTTCCAGGGATTCATGTCGTCGTTCTTGGCGCCAGCCGGACAGCTCATCTCCGCAGGACAGACGATCCAGGAGATGCGCACGAGCATGGAGCGCGTCGAGGACGTGATGGAATACCCCGACGACCCGGTGTTCTCGCAGGTCACAGCCGCCGATGAGGAGTACGACAAGCTCAGCGGCACCCTCTCGATGCGCAACGTCACCTTTGGGTACTCGCGGCTGGGCTCACCGCTCATCGAGGACTTTAACCTCGAGCTCAAGCAAGGCCAGCGCGTGGCCTTCGTGGGATCGTCCGGCTGCGGCAAGTCCACGCTCGCGAAGCTCATATCGGGCCTTCGCCAGCCCTGGAGCGGCGAGATCCTGTTTGACGGAAAGCCCATCTCGCAGATCGACCGCAGCGTCTTCACGGGGTCGGTCGCCGTCGTCGACCAGGACATCATCCTCTTTGAGGACACCATTGCAAACAACATCAAGATGTGGGACACCACGATCGAGGACTACGAGATGATCCTCGCCGCGCGCGACGCCCGCATCCACGAGGACATCATGCGCCGCCCCGGCGGCTACCAGTACCAGATTGCCGAGGGCGGAAGGGACTTCTCGGGCGGCCAGCGTCAGCGCATCGAGATCGCCCGCGTGCTCGCCCAAGATCCCACCATGATCATCATGGACGAGGCGACCTCGGCACTGGACGCGCGCACCGAGTACGAGGTCGTGCAGTCGATCGCCGAGCGCGGCATCACCTGCGTGGTCATCGCCCATCGCCTGAGCACCATACGCGACTGCGACGAGATCATCGTGCTCGACCACGGGAAGGTCGTCGAGCGCGGCACCCACGACGAGCTGATGGCTCTTGACGGCGCCTACAAGGCGCTCGTGAGCAGCGACTAGGGGAAGGAGGAGGCCATGGGTTGGTTCGAAGAGCAGATACGACAGCGCAAGCTCGCGGACGAGGCGACCTTCGCCGACTCCCTCCAGGACATCGCCGAATCGGTCATGGGACGCAGGATGTCCGACGCCCTCAACACCGACCGAAAGGTCACGACCGATGCTATCGGCGAGATACTGCGGTACTACCACGTAAGGCCGAGCGAGGTCCCCGAGAGCATCGAGGACATGAATGAGGTGCTCGAGTACCTCATGCGACCCTACGGCATCATGCGCCGCAAGGTGCGGCTCGACGAGGGCTGGTACCACGACGCCGTCGGCGCCATGCTGGGGACGCGCACAGACGACGGCAGCGTGATCGCCCTAATGCCCTGGGGGCTGTCGGGCTACCGCTTCTACGACCGCAAGGCCGGCAAGTGGGTAGCCCTCAACCGCAGGACACAGGCCATGGTCGACACCGACGCGATCGCCTTCTACAAGCCCTTCCCGCTCAAGAAGATGGGCATCCCCGACCTGATGCGCTACATCATCGAGCAGATCGCGCCGGCAGACATCGTGATGCTGCTCGGGTCCATGACGATCGTGATGCTGGTGGGCCTGCTGGTGCCCCGCGTGAATGCACTGCTCTTCTCCGACGTGCTGCACTCCGGCAACATGCGGATGCTGCTGGGCGCGGGACTGCTGCTCCTGTGCACCTCGGTGAGCTCGCTCATCTTTGGCGTGGTCCGTTCGCTCGCAAGCTCGCGCATCAACACGAAGCTCAGCATCAACGTCGAGGCGGCGGCCATGATGCGCATGCTGTCGCTACCTGCCAGCTTCTTTAGGGACTTCAACGCAGGAGAGCTCTCCGACCGCCTGGGGTATGTGAGCACGCTGGCCAACCAGCTGGTCAACATGGCACTTTCGACTGGTCTGACCTCGGTATTCTCGCTCGCCTACGTCTTGCAGATCGTTCACTACACGCCCGCGCTGGTGGCCCCCGCCCTCGTTGTCACGCTGCTCACGCTGCTGGCGACCATCATGTCCATCATGATGCAGACAAGGGTGTCCGAGCGCCAGATGCTGCTTGGCACCAAGGAGAGCGGTATCAGCTACGCGCTCATCTCGGGCATCCAGAAGATTCGCCTCTCCGGCTCCGAGAAGCGCGCCTTTAGCCGCTGGGGCAAGGCATACGCCCAGCAGGCCGACCTGACTTACAACCCGCCCGTCTTCCTCAAGGTGAGCTCGGTGCTGACCATGGGCATCTCGCTGATGGGCACGATCGCAATGTACTACGCCGCCATCCAGAGCCACGTCTCGGTGGCGGAGTACTACGCCTTCAACTCGGCATATGGCGTGGTCAACGGGGCATTCTTGGACCTCGCGGGCATCGCCATGTCGATTGCGCAGATCAAGCCCACGCTCGAGATGGTGCGTCCGCTGCTCGAGACCGAGCCCGAGATCTCGCAGGACAAGGAGGTCATCACGCGCCTGTCGGGCGGCATGGAGCTGAGCCACGTCACCTTCCGCTACAGCGAGGACATGCCCGCCGTGCTCGACGACCTCTCGCTGCAAATCCATGCGGGCGAGTACGTGGCCGTCGTCGGCAAGACCGGCTGTGGCAAGTCGACGCTCATGCGCATCATGCTGGGCTTTGAGACGCCCCAGAAGGGCGCCGTGTACTACGATGGCCGCGACCTGACGCACATTGACGTCAAGTCGCTGAGGCGGCGCATCGGAACGGTCATGCAGGACGGCAAGCTCTTCACCGGGAGCATCTTCTCGAACATCACCGTCACCGCACCCTGGCTGACCTTGGACGACGCATGGGAGGCTGCCGAGGTCGCGGGGCTCGCCGACGACATTCGCCGCATGCCCATGGGCATGCACACCCTCATCTCCGAGGGACAGGGCGGCATATCCGGTGGTCAGCGGCAGCGAATCCTGATCGCCCGCGCCATCGCCCCCAAACCCAAGCTGCTCCTGTTTGACGAGGCCACCTCGGCGCTTGACAACCTGACGCAGAGGCAGGTCTCGCACGCGTTGGACACCATGAAGTGCACACGCATCGTCATCGCTCACAGGCTGTCGACGATCCGCCAGTGCGACAGGATCCTCGTTCTGGACAAGGGCAAGATCATCGAGGACGGATCCTACGACGAGCTCATCGCCAAGGACGGGTTCTTCGCGGAACTCGTCTCGCGTCAGCGCTTAGACGGCAGCAACTAGCACGCGGTGCATCCAGGGGACAGTCCCCTAGGTGCACCGGCCAACCTACCGACCTAGGCCAAGAGAGTTGCCGTACTTCTCGAGCATGTCATCACGGTAATCGTCAAGGTTACGCTGCGCGGCCTTGTAGGCAGCGGAGTTCGACCCGTCCGTACTCGCAGCGCTGATTGCGGCGCTGTTGAGGCTAACCCACTTGCGACGCTCGATGGCGTTCAGTGCGTCGTACAGAGAGCGGCCTCCCACCACGTCCTCCAGAGCCTCATCGGGCAGCTCGAAGACCTCATCGCTCACCTGCTTTATTTCCATGGTCTGTTCCCTTCGAACGATGTTGTCGACGGTCAGGTATCACATGCGTAATGCTGGCACATCCCCACGCCTGTGGCAAAGCAGCTCACTCATTCTCCAAGACGGATGGCGCCCGCGACACGCACGCCCCCCGCAGATGACAGTGCCACCGCAAGCTCAAGGCTCACGGTGGCACAGTTGCTCCCGGGGAGCGGGCGTGCCGCAGCTGTTGCCGCAGGTACTACACCTCTTCGCCGTTGGTCTCGATCACATGCTTGTACCAGTCAAAGCTCTTCTTCTTGTAGCGTTTGCCGCTTCCCTCGCCGCCGTCCTGGATGTCAACGTAGATGAAACCGTAGCGCTTGCGATACTCGCCCGTGGTGAACGAGACGACGTCGATGCAGCCCCACGGCGTGTAGCCGATGAGGTTCACACCGTCCTCCTCAACGGCCTTCTTCATCTCCTTGATGTGCGCGCCAAGGTAGCTGATACGGGCATCGTCTTCGACGGTGTTGTTCTCGTCGAGGTCCTCGTACATGCCGATACCGTTCTCGACGATGAACTGCGGCATGCCGTTGTAGCGCTCGTCAAAGCGCTTGAGCATGATGCGCAGGCCAACCGGATCGATGGTCCAGCCCCAGTCGGTGGCGCCAAGGTAGGGATTGGGCACGTTGTGCGGGTCATTGGCGCTCGTGGACTCGGAGATGTCCACCTCGACGGCCGAGTCGACCACACTGGTGGCGTAGTAGCTAAAGCCGATGTAGTCCACCGGGCCAGCCTTGAGCGCAGCGAGGTCCTCGTCGGTGATGTCGAGGTCCCAGCCCTTGCGCTCGAACATCTTGAGCGCGTAGTTGGGATAGACGCCGCGGCACTGGACGTCGCCAAAGAAGAAGATGTGGTGGTTGGCGTCGTCGGCCAGCAGCACGTCCTCCGGGCGGCACTCGCGCGGGTAGGTGGGGCCGGAGGCAATCATGCAGCCGATCTGGAGGCTCGGGTCGACCTTGTGTCCCTCGACCACGGCCTTGGCGCTGGCCACGAACTCGTAGTGCGCACACTGATACATCATCTTCTCGGGATCGTCGAACTCAGTGAAGATGACGCCGGAGTTGGTCCAGCCAAAGATGGGGTTGGTGATGTTGAACTGGTTGCCGATCTCGTTGAAGGTCATCCAGTACTTGACCTTCTCGTGGTAGCGCTCGAAGCACGTGCGGGCATAGCGCACGAAGAAGTCGATGAGCTTGCGGTTTGCCCAGCCGCCATACTTCACGCACAGGCCGTACGGCATCTCAAAGTGGCTGAGTGTGATGACCGGCTGGATGCCATGCTCGAGCATGCAGTCGAACATGTCATCGTAGAACTTGAGGCCGGCCTCGTTGGGCTCTGTCTCGTCACCCTCGGGGAAGATGCGGCTCCAGCTGATGGAGGTGCGGAAGCACTTGAAGCCCATTTCGGCC
This sequence comes from Atopobiaceae bacterium, assembly GCA_017941705.1. Classification (GTDB taxonomy): domain Bacteria; phylum Actinomycetota; class Coriobacteriia; order Coriobacteriales; family Atopobiaceae; genus UBA1367. Next base: position 402 of record JAGAVX010000119.1, on the reverse strand, counting down.
AAAAGCGCGATGTCCTCGGGATAGGTGTGGTAGAAGTCGATGCCCTTGTGGTTGGGGTAGTACTTGCCCTCGACGACGCCGTCGGTGATCTCGCGCGGCACGCCGTTGGCGCCGCCGGTCATGACGTCGGATACCGACAGGCCGCGGCCGTCCTCGGCGTAGCCTCCCTCAAGCTGATGCGCCGCAACCGCGCCGCCCCACAAGAAGTCCTTGGGTAATGCCATGTGATGCCCCTTTCGTAGAGTCTCTCCCTTGGGCTTTACTCTACTTGGTACGCATGGCATATCGGGGCCACAAGCTGGAGTTTTTCGCCTATCGGCACGCTGCGGCGCCCGTGGCACGCCCGCTCCCCGGGAGCAACTGTGCCACCATGAGCCCAAGGTTCATGGTGGCACAGTTGCT
>JAGAVX010000118.1 GCA_017941705.1 Atopobiaceae bacterium | reverse complement strand
TTGCAAAAAAACGGCGTTTTGGCAATCTGTTTTGAATTTAGACATTTCCTCGATTCCGCATCTACTGTCAGCCAATCGAACGCAAGCCGTCTACCTGCTGTTTTACAAACGTGTTCCTTGAGCGATTTAGGCCCTTTCGGCAGTCATGACCTTAAGCCGAAATCGTGATTGCCAAAACGCCGTTTTTTTGCAACCTTGGGCCAGTCAATCTTCACGCAGACGCTCAATTGAGCCACTCGTGCCCCGTATTACCTACACATCGCGGCAAACCATCGCTCCCTCGCCCTTTTATGGCCGACTCAAATCTTCTTATCGCCCGCCGATGGACTGAAATAGCTTGGGTGACGACGTCACAGCGCGGACTTGGCCACAGGTATCGCCACACCATCTTGCGAGAATACAAACAGGAAGTGCTCGGCATCGCCAATGTCGTATGGCCCGTTGCCCCGAAGCTCACGCTCTTCGTCGCAGTACAGGACGCAGTCGGGTCGCATCGAGAAGCGCGCATGATGCTGCGCCTCGGAGGGCATGTATCCGTCTGCCATCTGTTCGTGAACGGCATTCACGGACCTTGACCTGCGGACGTGGTGTAGCACACGTTCGCTGACGACGACAGGCAGCACCATCAGAAAGAACAGGCATCCCACAGCCGCCCATACGCCCGGCCACAGTGCGACACGTGTCACGTAGGTAAGCAGCGCTCCAAGAAGCAGCATGGGCATCGTCACCGCCACGGTAGTCGCAGCGTCCTGAACTCCCCTTTCGGTCATCATGACAGCGCGCTCACGCGCCGCCTCCTCGCCCGAATATGCATAGCTGCATCCAGTGAGGTAGGTATTATCGAGCGCGCAGTACCGCATCGCCTTTTGCAGATACTTTGCGTACCCGCTGGCAAGCTGTCCGCCTGCGTCCTCCAGCGCCTGTAGCACGCCCTCGCTCAAAAACTCGCAGTAGATGAGATCGGTGGAGGGGCAGCTCTCGGACGCCATCCAGATCTTGACCGCACCGGGCTCGTTGCGCTCGCACAGGATTCGCCCCATGAGCAGCGGCGTATCGCAGTCAGCCTTGGCGTAGACCTCCCACGCACCAAGGCCAATCCCCCGCATGGGCAGCGCGCGCAGCACCTCCCTGAGCTGCTCGCCTGTACCAGAGACGAGGGGCACCGTACTGAAGCACACTCCAGGCACCGCGTCCGGAGATTCGTCAGTCCCATCGCCTGCGATGCGACCGTCCGCACCAAAGCGCCCCGGCAAGTACAGGCGCACCCGGTTCTGGGTTCCTCGAAGCACCACGTTCTGGTGCTCCCGCCCACGTGGGCCAAAAGTCCAGTCGCCATCCACGCGAGCATCCTTTAGCAGCGATTCCCTCAGAGCGGCGAAACGCACCAGGTCTTCGCTCTCGTAATAGAGCCGCTGGCTACCTGGGTTAATGGCAATGCCGCGCCCTTCCCCGCTCTCCTTGACCAAGCGCAGGCAGTCCTCAAAGGTCACCACCATGGCATGCACGTGGCCTGGATACGGCCGCATGTACAGCTCGTCCCAGTCGGTAAACAGGGGCAGGTAGGTGTACGTGGTTGCACTATACGAGCCATCCGAAAAGCTGATGCCACACGGGGCAAAGCTGGCGCCGTCCCTAATCGACAGCGAGCCGTCGGCTCCCCGCGTAAGGTCCTCGTTCCAGACGTCTATGGGCACCAGGAACTTGGCATGCGAGACGATCTCTTCCTCGATCCGCCGGTTGGCCTCGCTGACCGGCCTCCCTCCGGTTCCCTTGTCGGAGCCTCGGTCGAACCCCACGTCCTCGTTCAAAGAGACGTGCCTAAGATGATCGATGGCCTCAAGAAGCCCTCGGTTCTCGGGAAAGAGCAGAGCTCGGCCACCCCCACGGGAGGGTCGCTCGAACACCGCATTGTTGCGGTAGTCGTCATTCATGCATGGAACCATTCCTCGGCGATTCGTACCCAGTATGACGAAATCGGGACGAGGCGCCAACGCTTCAAGCGCAAGGGAGGTCGATATCACGGGCTGGCGTCAAAGCCCATGCAGCGTGTAAGTCTCCTTGCCGCCGTCCATGGAGCCCATCTCCTCAAGACCCTGCGCTCGCGTTACGCTACTGCCAAGGAAAGGAGCCACCATGGCCATCATCGCCGCTTTTGCCGTCCCGCATCCGCCGCTCATCATCCCCGCCGTGGGTCAGGGTCGCGAGCAGGGCATCCAGAACACCATCGACGCCTACGAAGAGGTCGCGCGACGCATCGCGGCGCTCGCCCCCGACACGGTGGTCATATCGAGCCCACACTCCATCATGTACCGTGACTACCTGCATATCTCCCCAGGAGGAAGCGCGCACGGCAGCTTTGCGCAGTTTCGCGCGCCGCAGGCTGCGTACCAATGCACGTACGATCGGGCATTTGTCGCGGCACTTGAGGCGGCATGCCTCGCCGAGCAGGTTCCTGCGGGCACGATGGGCGAGCGTGAACCGCGCCTCGACCACGCGACCATGATTCCGCTCCACTTCATCCAGCAAGCCTGCGATCAGGCCAACGTGCCGCAACCCATGGTGGTGCGCATGGGTCTGTCGGGCCTGTCGCCGGCCGTGCACTATCACATCGGCACCCTGGTACAGCGCGTGGCGAGCGTGATGCATCGGCGCGTGGTATTCGTGGCCTCCGGCGATCTCTCCCACAAGCTGCTGGCAGAGGGGCCTTATGGCTTTGCGCCCGAGGGACCGGAATTTGACGAGCGCGTCTGTCATGACTTTGTCACTGGTGACTTTCTTGACCTGCTTTGCATGGACCGAGGCTTTGCCGAGCGAGCCGCGGAGTGCGGCCTGCGAAGCTTCCAGATCATGGCCGGCGCTCTCGACCGCACCGAGGTCGACTGCGAGCTGCTCTCACACGAGGGACCCTTTGGGGTCGGCTATGGCATCGCCGCATTCACACCCACAGGCGAGGAGGGCGCTAGCGAGGATCGAGCCTTCGAAGAGCGCTACGAGCAGTGGCACGAGCGGGATCTCCTCCAACGACGCGAGGCCGAGGACGAGCTCGTCTCACTCGCGCGCCTAGCTCTCGAGACGTATGTGCTGAGTGGCGGCATCGGGGTGCGCATCGACGACCTCCCCGACGGCAGGACGCTGTCGCCCGAGCTTCTCTCGCAACGCGCCGGCTGCTTTGTCTCGCTCAAGAAGGATGGCGAGCTGCGCGGATGCATCGGAACCATCGCCCCCACCAAGGAAACGCTGGCCGAGGAGATCTGCGCCAACGCGGTCAGCGCCGGACGCAGAGACCACCGGTTTAGCCCCGTGGAGGCAGACGAGCTGAGCGAGCTCGTATATGACGTGGACGTGCTGAGCGCGCCAGAGCCCGTCGAGAGCGAGGCCGACCTTGACCCACGACGCTACGGCGTCATCGTGAGCACATCCGACGGACGCCGTGGCCTGCTGCTTCCCGACCTCGACGGCGTAGACAGCGTGGAGGAGCAGGTGAGCATCGCCGCCCAGAAGGGCGGTATCGACCTCGTGGGAGACGACTATCGTCTCGAGCGCTTTGTGGTGGAGCGCCACGTATGACAACCGGGGAAGGCGCGGGGAGCGTCACCTGCGACACCTGCCCCCATGCCTGCAAGCTGGGACCGGGGCGGGTCGGGCGGTGCCGCGCGCGAGGTTGGCAAGACGGGACCGTTGCTCCGCTCTCGTATGGGCGCATCACGTCGATTGCCCTCGACCCCGTCGAGAAGAAGCCGCTGGCACGCTGGCGTCCCGGCGGCTGGCTGGTGTCTGTTGGGTCGTATGGCTGCAATCTGAGCTGCCCGTTTTGCCAGAACCACCAGATCGCGCAGGCAGGAGCCGATGACGTGCCCTGGCGTACGGTGCTGCCAGAGGAGCTTGTGGGCATCACGCTCGACGCACGCGCGCGCAACCAGCAGCGCGTGGAGGGCATCGCGCACACCTACAACGAGCCGCTGGTCGCGTGGGAGTACGTCCGTGACACCGGCGTCCTCGCGCATGAGGCCGGGCTTGCCAACGTGCTGGTGAGCAACGGCTGCGCGCAGCCGCACGTGATCGACGCACTGGCGCCGCTCGTTGACGCCGCGAACGTCGACCTCAAAGGATTTACCAGCGACTACTACCGTTGGTGTGGAGGTGACCTTGACACGGTCAAGGCCAGCATCAAGCGCCTCGCGGCCGAGCCGACCTGCCACTTGGAGGTCACGACACTCATCGTGCCGCAACGCAATGACGACCCGCATGCGATGGAGGACCTGGCGCGGTGGCTCGGGAGCATCGACCCCAACATCACGCTGCACGTGACCAGGTACTTTCCTCGCTGGCGGATGTCCGGGGGCAACCCGACACCCGTCACAACAGTTCATGAGCTGGCCGATGTCGCACGAGGCGAGCTCGCGCACGTCGTGGTGGGAAACTGCTAGCCCTTCTGGCTCGCATCGATAGCGGAGCTACTTGTGGCGGGCCTTGTGAAGCGCGAGGGCGATAGCCGCCTCAACGACTATCCCCACGACACAGAGCACATACTTGACCGGCGTAGGCAGCTGCAGATCTCCCTGCAGCGCAGGCTCATCCACGGGTGCCTCATCCACGACGGACGCGCCCGCAGCCGCGGCATCTTCGACCGCCTCCGTCGCGCCGCTCCCGAATCCCCGCATCTCGTCAGCGTACGTCAACGGCTCGACCAACTGACCCGTCTCGTCCAGGCCCGCAGGCACAAACTGCTCGGCAAAGCTGCCTGCCTGCAGGTATGCACGCAGGTCCTCCAGCAGCGAGGCGCCGTGTTCGTACACCTGCCGTGAGACGCAGGCATGGGCCTCGTTGGCAAACTCGGTCCTGTCGGTCTCGGGCACCGACGAGCGCAGCAGCTCGTCCACCTCGTCCTGCTGCGCTATGACCTCAGCCTGCAACGTATCCAGATAGGCATGAACGCCAGTCCCCACCTGCTCGCGGTGCGCCTGAGCCAAGATGTTGATGTCCATCAGCAGATAGTTGAGCACGGGGTTCGTGCCGGACTGCAGGGCAGCCTGCTCCGCAGAGCCCTCCTCGATAACATCGATCGCGTGCCCAAGGTCGAACGCATCCGCGTCGGGATACAGGCCAGGGTCGACCTCGGTCACCAACGCCCCGTAGCAAGGAACGTACAGGGCAAACTCGCTGGGCGAGAGCGAGAGCCATTCGACTGTGGCCAGCTGCGGATCGAGTCCCGGCCGAACCTCAAACAGGTGGCTTTCGACGACGGTTGGGTTGGCCACGGGATACGCAGCGTCATTGACGCTGGTGTCGAACTGCGTTCCCTCTCCCCGCGTCCGCAGAACGCGCATGGCGTCGGAAAGGTCGTAGTCAGAGCGGGATGGCACAAAGAGGAGAGGGGCGTTCTCCATCGAGGCGATCGCGCCAGCCTCGTCCACCTCGTAGGAGATGCCGGGCTCGAGCGGCTCTCCCAAGGCAAGTCGTCCCTGTGCGTAGCGACTGTAGTTGCTCGGCTCTTCCTCTTGAAGCAGATAGCTCTTTCCGACGTCGATCACATCATCGGTGCCGGCAAGCGTGCCAGCCGCCTCGGCAACCTCTCTCAGTCCTGCCGAATGCAGGCAGCCGTCCTCGTCGCCAAGATCAACCATGCAGGTCAGACGCTCAATGTTGGCGCTCAGCCCAACGACGTTGCCGGGCACGCGCACGGCCAGCCACTGGTGTCCCGAAAGCTGCCAAAAGTGCCAGGCCTCCTCGGCGTCGGCAATGATCAGCGAGGCGCACTCCTGCGTACCCTGCCCGTCGATGATCGACCCCAGCAGCTCGACACCCTCACGGGCGGTCGACGCTTCGGAGAGAACCACGTCGACGATGGAGTATTCGCCAAGGCCGTTGACGACCAGCGGGTCTATCGCGGCGACCTCCGCATTGCCTTCAAGCGACACGGTGGCATCGACGCTGACACCCGCCTCGTTGACGCCGGCCTCCGAGTATGCGCCGGATGCACCCTCCCAATAGGCGGGCAGGTCGCGCACGTAGGTGTAGCGATACGTCTCCCCCGGCGCAGTGCGCGTGAAGTTGAGCGAGGGGTCTTGTGCAGCTCCGTTCTCGGCACTCCAGTAGACCTTGCCAGAGGTCTGTGGCTCCACGCCAAACTGTTTGGGATAGCGAGGTGCGTAGTCTTCGGAACGCCCATAGATGACGCTGCCGTTTGCCGTGGCCTCAGGCCCAAAGTAGACCTGGGTGCAAGCCCAGGCCGGCGTGGCCGCCAGCACGAGCGCCGCCGCGACGGACGCCGAGACAACACCTCTCAGCGTCCTGCGCATCCTTGCACCACCTATCATGCACAACCTCCACAGTGTCCCAAAAGAGAAAGGTGCCCCCGTTCGAGGACGGGGGCACCCAAAAGACGATCGTCAGTGCTTACTTGCGGTTGGCGCGGTAGAACTCGATGAGTGCCTTGGTGGATGCGTCCTGGCCACCCAGGGCATCGTCGTCGTGGATGGCCGGCAGGATCTGCTTGGCCAGCTGCTTGCCCAGCTCGACGCCCCACTGGTCGAAGGAGTCGATGCCCCACACCACGCCCTCGGTGAAGACGATGTGCTCGTAGAGCGCGATGAGCTCGCCCAGGCTGTGCGGGTTGAGCTCGATGCCAAAGATGCTGGTCGTGGGCCTGTTGCCCTCAAACACGCGCGCCGGCACGATCTGCTCGGGCGTACCCTCGGCACGAACCTCGTCGGCCGTCTTGCCAAAGGCCAGCGCCTTGGTCTGAGCCAGGAAGTTAGACAGGAACAGCTCGTGGACGTCCTGGCCTTCACACTGGATGGCGTTGGCAGTGTTGGCAAAGGCGATGAAGTCCGACGGCACGGGCTTGGTGCCCTGGTGAATCAGCTGGTAGAAGGCGTGCTGGCCGTTGGTGCCCGGCTCGCCCCAGAAGATCTCGCCAGTGCTGCAGAGCACCGGGCTGCCATCCCAGCGGACGCTCTTGCCGTTGGACTCCATGGTCAGCTGCTGCAGGTACGCCGGGAAGCGATGCAGGTACTGGTTGTACGGCAGCACGGCATGCGTATCGAACTTGAAGAAGTTGTTGTACCAGATGTTGATCATGGCCATGAGGGCGACGACGTTCTGCTCGAGCGGAGTCTCCTGGAAGTAGACGTCCATGTCATGGAAGCCGGCGAGCAGCTCCTCGAAGCGCTCCTTGCCGTAGGCCAGGATGAGCGAGAGGCCAACGGCGGAGTCAGTAGAGAAGCGGCCGCCGACCCAGCTCCAGAAGCCAAAGGCGTTGACAGGATCGATGCCAAAGTCAGCCACGAGCTCGAGGTTGGTGGAGACGGCCACGAAGTGCTTGGCGATGGCCTCGGCCTCCTTCTCGGGAGAGTCGTCGATGGCACCGGCCTTGCGCAGCGCGTCGAGCAGCCACCAGCGAGCCATCTTGGCGTTGGTGATGGTCTCGAGCGTGGTGAAGGTCTTGGAGACGACAATGATCAGCGTGGTCTCGGGATCGAGGCCCTTGACCTTCTCGCTTATGTCGTTGGGGTCGATGTTGGAGGTGAAGCGGCAGGCAGGACCAGTGCGGAAGGGCTTGAGGGCCTCGTAGATCATGACCGGGCCAAGGTCGGAGCCGCCGATGCCGATGGACATGACGTTCTCGATCTTCTTGCCGGTGATGCCCTTCCACTCGCCGCTGCGCACGCGATCGGCGAAGGCATACATCTTGTCGAGAACCTCGTGGACGTCGGCGATGGCGTCGGCGCCGTCAACGATGAACTTGCCGATGTCGGACTTGGGGCGGCGCAGGCCAGTGTGGAAGACGGCACGGTCCTCGGTGGGGTTGATGTGCTCGCCGGCATACATGGCGTCACGGCGCTCCTCTACGCCAGCAGCGCGGCAAAGGTCGAGCAGCAGCTTGACCGTCTCGTCGGTCACCAGGTTCTTAGAGAGGTCAAAGTGCAGGTCAGACGTCTCAAAGGTGAGCTTGGAGACGCGGTCGGGGTCGGCGGCAAACCAATCCTTGAGGCTGATGCCTTCCTTCTGGAGCGCATCGTAGTGCTCCTGCAGGGCCTTCCACTCGGGGGTTGCGGTGATGTCAACGGGTGCTGCAACATTGGCCATGGCGTGCTCCTGTCCTTGGCGTTAAATGGACATAGTCAGAGGTAGGATAGCGCACTGTAAGTCATACAAACTCGCAGTGGCGGCGAGCTGCGCCTAGCTATCCGCTAAGAGGTATGGATGCGTGACCGTGGCACGGATGCTCCCCGGGAACTACCGTGCCACATGAGTCCTAGTAGGGCTCGCCCAGGGGTGGAATCTTCTTCAGGCGATGCCACATGAGCTGCTTCTCCTGCTTGCTGACAAGAGCCGCCGCAAAGCCGCCCAAGCTCAGGGCACGCATGCCCGCCAGCGTCATCAGCTCACCATCCACGAGCACCGGACGCTCGCCTGACCCTGCATCCAGCAGCTCACTTGCATATGTCTCGCGCAGCAAGTCCGCCGCGCCATGGTCGCAGGCAACGAGCGTCTCTGGGTCAAGGACGCAGACCGCCTCGCGCAGGAGCTCGGCCTCCAGCCGCTCGCCCCCTTCGCACCAAGTGGCCAGACCAGCCCAATCCTCAGGCGCGTACCCGAGTGCCTGCAGCGCCGAGCGCAGGGCGTTGCCGTCCTCACCCGAGAGCAGGCGTTCCCCCGCCCTCTCGGCGTCGGTTGGCTCGCCCTTGAGTAGCAGCACCGACGAAAAGGCATTTCCGGCCATCAGCACACCCCGAGACGCCAGGGACTCGAGCTCGGCCCTCGCCTTGGCAACATATCGGTCACGCCTGTCTTCCCTACTTGAAATCATGGCACCTTCCCGCCTTGCCAGCCGCACCCCTAAACCCGCCCCTTTTGGCTCAGGCAACCTGCGTCCCCGAGCGGGAAACGCATGACGCTGGTTTGGGGCGATCTACTAGAGGATAGCGAACCCGGCTTGCTCGGTCGATGTCAAACGAGCCCCAACCCATGGCATGGACTCGTACGTTCGACCGTTTTTTGACAAACTGAGTCCATCCGCCACTGTTTTTTCACGCGCGGAAATCGAAGGGCGGGTTTATGGGTATAAACAGACTTAAGTGAAAAAACTGCCGCTACGGCGGCGCCCATGTTAGGAGATTCCAATGTCTGCCGAAATCACCACCGCCGACTTCGACGCCATCATCTCGGGTTCCGACAAGCCGGTCCTCGTTGACTTCTGGGCATCTTGGTGCGGACCCTGCCGTGCCCTTGGCCCCATCGTCGAGCAGATCGGCGACGAGATGGCCGACCGTCTGGCTGTGTACAAGTGCAATGTCGATGACGAGGGCGCGCTCGCTCAGCGCTTTGGCATCATGTCCATCCCCACGCTCATCCTCTTCAAGAACGGCGAGGCCGTCCACACCATGGTCGGCAGCATGCCCAAGGCAGAGCTGGTTGCCGAGATCGAAGCGCACATCTAGCGTGGCGAGCGCAAAGCACATAAAGCAAGAGCCGCAACGCGCGTCCAACGACTCCGGGCGCGCGTTGCGCACCATGCGGCATAGCCTGCGCAGAAACCGCAGGGTGCTGATCTTCGTCGGGGCCATGGTCCTGTTTTTGGTGATCTTGCAAAACATGCTGGCGGGTGACATCCTGCGGCTCGACTACTACGCCTACCGCTTGGTGGTGGTGCGCATGCGCAGAGCATGGCTGACCCCCATCATGCAGTCGATATCCGAGCTGGCGCTACCGGTGGTCCTTTTGGTGATGTTGCTCGCCGTGCAGGCGTTTGCCCCCGGTCGCCGACCGGGGCTTTGTGCCGCATGCAACCTGGTGGGGGTCGTTCTGGTCAACCAGGTGTGCAAGTTCATCGTGCAGCGCCCCCGCCCCGAGGGGTTCAGGCTCATCGCCGAGAGCGGGTACAGCTTTCCCTCGGGACACTCGATGGTGGCCATGGCATTCTACGGGCTGCTGGCCTGGATGGCATGGCGCTACGAGCGCGATCCCTTTGTGCGAAGGATGAGCGTGGTAGGCTTTGGCATCATCGTCGCTCTCATAGGCTTTAGCCGTGTGTACCTGGGTGTCCACTACGCCTCGGACGTCATTGCGGGCTTTTGTCTGGCGCTTGCCTGGCTCGCCCTGTTCACTACCTTCTTTGCGCCCCTCTTCCTGCCCGAGAAAAAGACCAAGCTCGGGTCGGACAACACGCAGATGATGGGAAAAATCGACAGGTAGCGGGCAACGCCCTCCCACGTGGCACGCCTGCTCCCCGGAAACTACTGTGCCGCCGAGAGCCCCAGACTCTCGGCGGCACAGTAGTTCTTTGGGAGCTGGCGCGCCACGCGTGTGCCAGTCGAATCTACCGGCGCTTGAGCTGAATGATGTGCACCTCGCTCACATAGCCATTCTCGGCAATGATGCGCCCAATCGTCGGACCCTTCGCCGTGCGCGGAAAGGTGGGGCTGCCCGGGTTCATGACGAGGGTGCGCGTCTTGGGGTCGCGCTCGAAGAACGGCCGGTGGGTGTGCCCGCAAATGGCAATGTCACAGGTCGCCAGGTCAAGCCTCTCCTCGTAGTGGCAGATCTGCCAGCGAAGCCCCGCGGCAAAGAACCTGGTGACGCGCTTGACCTCGGGACCATAGTCAATCCCCCAGTCATTGTTGCCCAGGCACATGTGGACCGGCGCGATTCGCATGAGCCGCCGGTAATCGGAATCCGAGCAGATGTCGCCCGCATGCACGATGTAATCGGCACCCCGCAGCTCGGCCAGCAGCTCTTCGGAGAGGTGGCCGTGGGTGTCGGAGACGATGTCAAAGCGCATGTCGTGCCCTACAGGCCAAGCGCACGCTTGAGCGCGACGACGCGACGGCGCGACACGGGAATCTTCTTCTCGTCGATGCCCTTGAGGCCAAGCTGCAGGATTCCGCTCGAAATCGTGTCGACCGACTCAACGTTGTCGAGGTTGACGATGTAGCCACGGTGCACGCGGAAGAAGTTGTGCGGCGCGAGCTTCTGCTCGAGCTTGGCAAGCGAGATTGTCGAGAGGTAGCGATCGCCCTCGGTGTAGATGCAGGAGTAGTCGTCCTTGGCCTCGATGTAACGAATCTGGTCGATGGGAACGAGGACCTTGCGCCCGCCCTTCTCCACGGGGATGCGTTCGACGCCGGCGTGCGAGGAGGGTGTCGGTTTGACGCGAGCCTCGACTTTGTCGAGAGCGCGGGCCAGCCGGCTCGTCTCCACGGGTTTGAGCAGATAGTCGACGGCGTCAACGCTGAAGGCCTCGACCGCGTACTCGCTGTAGGCAGTCACGAACACCACCGCAGGCGGGTTCTTGAGCTTTGCGAGTGCTTCGGCGAGCTGCATGCCCGAGGTCTTGGGCATGGAGATGTCCATGAACAGGACGTCGGTACGCTCGTCCGTACCCTCTTTGCTGCGCACCAGCTTCTCGACGGCCTCGCGAGCGTTGGAAGCCTCGGAAATCGAATTGATGCGACCGGTCTCCTCGAGCAGGAACCTTAGCTCAGAGCGAGCTGGCGCCTCGTCATCGACAATCAGTGCGTTGAGCATCTTTCCACCACTTTCGTAACCAAGCGAACCGTTTCAAGTTCTCTAAGGATCTTATATTACATCATTACTCTTGCTCGTCCCAATCGTCGTCAGACGAGACCGAAGGCGCAACGCCCACGAGCCGCAGCGTCACGCAGGTGCCCGACCCGACCTTCGACATGATCTCGATGCCAGACCCCTCTCCGTAGAAGAGCTCGATGCGATCTGCCACGTTGCGCAGGGCAATGCCAGTGCCTGACGAGCTCCTCGTGGGAGAGGCGCCGCTCTCGTCGCTGAGCATGCGCTTGGCAACGTCCTCGTCCATGCCGACGCCGTCATCCGCGACTGCGATGAGGACGTCCTCGCCGTCGGTCGCCACCTGCACGTCGATGTGCAGCGGCCCCTCCTCGCGCATGGCATGGCGCACCGCATTCTCGACGATCGGCTGGATGATGAACGCAGGGACCTTGATGTCCTCGCACCCCTCCTCGACGTCGTCGGTCCACAGGATGCGGTCATCGCCAAAGCGCGCACGCTCGATCGTGAGGTAGCGACGCGTCTGCTCGAGCTCGTCTGCCAGACGAATCGGTGCCTCGGTACCCTCGAGCGTACGCCGGTAGAAGACCGAGAACTCGCGCAGCAAGTCGCGTGCCCGCGTCGGGTCGGTCCTGGTGAAGGCCGCAATGGTGTTGAGCGTGTTGAAGAGGAAGTGCGGGTTGATCTGCGCCTGCAGGGCCTTGACCTCGGCGCGCACCGTCAGCTCGGCCTGACGGTCGAGCTCGTACACCGACAGCTGTGACGAGAGGAGCTCGGCAAAGCCGCGGGCGATCGCCATCTGCGTGCGGTTGATCTCGCTGCCGTTGCGGTAGTACAGCTTGATGGTGCCCACCGTGCGCTCCGAGACGGTCAGCGGGACGATGATGCCCACCGGGTAGCTCTTGACAGCCTCCGAGATGAATCCGGCCAGCACGCCCTCGGCAGGCTTCCACTGGTTCTCGTTGAGGTTCGAGAAGGTCTGGATGCGTCCGTTGCTCAGGACCTCGCTGGTAGGACTGCTGTTGGGACTCCCCTCCCCAGCGCCATACGAGCCCTCGCCCACATACGCAAGCGTCTTGTGCGTGTCGGTCATGGCTATCGCCGTCGCATCGGTCTCGGGCAAGAGCAGCTGGCACACCGCGTGGCAGCCCTCCTCCGTCAGACCGCCACGCATATGGTACTGAGTGGCAGACGCAACGCGCAGCGTGCGCTCCGTAGCCTGTGAGCGATGATCGTCAAGGGCGAGCAAATTTGAGCTTGCCATCGTTATGACGGTGGCAAGGCCCACTCCCGCGACCACCGTCGCGACGATGTTCCCCTTGATGAGGCCCCACGAGAGAATACCGACCAACACGAGCGCCAAGGCGCTCAGCAGGACATGAATGCCACTAAAGTTCTGGTACTTTGACGAACCGCCGCCCATCAGTCATCGTCCTCCACCTTGGGAATGGCGTCGTCCACGATCTTGGGCAGCGGCAGCGAGTCATCGAGGCTGCCCACCTCGGCGCGGTGCGTACGACTCTTGGCTGGCTTGGGCGAGCCCAGCAGCTTGAGGGCACGCGCCAGCGTCTTGTCCTCCCAGAGAGATGCCATGATGCGGGGCCAGTAGGTCTGGAACGCAAAGTAGTCTCGCGCGACTGACGCCGCCCAACGCTCGGCCTCCCGGCGCCCGTGGACCAGAACCTCGAAGTATTCCTTGTGCTCGTCCGACACGATCGTGCGAGCGAGTGCGGTACGGAAGATGCGCTTGCGCAGGATGTCCTCATTGAGCCAGTTGGCCGGATAGGGTTGCAGGGACTCGGGCGTCACATGCCGCAGGCTGATGATGTCGTGCGAGGCCTCGAGCTTCTTGACCTCGTAGTTCCAGCGATAGACGTTCTGGAGGAAGCGAGCGGCATGGCTGGGTACCTCGGGTGGGAGGTGGCGCACCTTCCACTGGTTGTCGAACCACACGTCAAAGCCGTACATCCTCAGGTTGAGCAGATAGTCAAAGTCCTCGCCGCGCGTGATGAGCGGATCGAAGGCCACGCTGCAGAAGGCCTCCGCCCCCACGGCAAAGCAACCTCCGCATACATAGTTCGACCTCGAGATGCGCGTTCCGCTAAGCGCTCGGGTCATCCACTCGTTGAACTCCTTGCGCTTTGACCACCAGCGATCGTACCAGACCGGCTTGTCGGTGCTGGCATAGGGCGAGTCATCGCGGTCGAGGTAGTAGCCACTCTTGGCCTGGATGGGGAGTCCCTGGCGCGTCTCGAGCCCGATTCCATACACGGCGTCGATCAGGAAGTTCTCGTCGAGCACGACCTCGTCATCGTCCAGGAATACCACCACGTCGTGACCGAGCGCCGCCGCCACAGCCAGTCCCATGTTGCGGATGGCGCCATACCCACGCAACGAGCAGGGCTCGCCGTCAAGATTGGGTGCCACCTTTGTCACCAGGCGGATGACCTCCTGCGCCTCGCGGCGGCCGACCACCAGCGGGTTAAGGCTCGGATGCATGCGGCAGATTCCGTCGACACGTGCCCGCGCCGACTCCGCAAATGCTGGCGGGGCCACCACCAGCACGACGACGCGCAAAACGCCCCTGACCTGCTCGAGAGACTGCAGGCAGGTCTCGAGCTCGGGCAGGGGCTTTGAGATCGGGGTGGAGTGATCGTAGATGCCGACATCGCCAACGGCCACAGGGTCGTCAGTGCGAGACCAGTACGACGGTATGACGATGACGGGGTTCACGTGACTATGCCTTCTCTGCGCTCACGGCGGGGACGGCGTTTCCACGCAGGCGGTCGGCAAGCGGAGTGGCCTCGATCGCCTGATACAGCGGCAGGCCGAGCAGATACAGCACGACAGCCTCGCCAATGGCGGTGGAGACCAGACCAAAGAGGTACATGGGGATGTAGGCTCCGTCGAGCGAGATGGACGTGAACGGGATGGTGTAGAATCCCAGCCCCTGCAGCAGGAGCGGGAGATACGCGGGGATGATGACCGCGTTTGCCACGACGGGACCGAGCACCGCAAGCGTGGGACGGTCCCGCAGGCTCCAGAGCCAGATCGAGGCGATGAGTGTCGCGAGCGAACCGAACACCACGTCGAGCAGGCCAAGCGTGCCCAGTCCCGAGATCGCGATGTTGGCGAGGTTGGCGATGGCGCAGCCGAGCGTCAGGCCGATGATGGCATCGGGCGTGAACATGGCAAGCACGCAAAGCGCCTCGGAGAGGCGAAACTGTACCGGGCCCCACGCCAGGCCACCCAGGAAGAGGATGCAGATGAGCGTGGTTGACGCGTAGAGAGCCGCGATGACGGCGATGCGGGTGATATGCTCAGTGCGCGCAAGCGAATCGTTGTTAGTCAAGAGATTGGAACCTTTCCTATCTAAGAAACAATCACCCGCACATTTTAGCGCACACCGCAAGCGTTTATGCTGCCAACGGACGT
Source organism: Atopobiaceae bacterium (assembly GCA_017941705.1). Classification (GTDB taxonomy): domain Bacteria; phylum Actinomycetota; class Coriobacteriia; order Coriobacteriales; family Atopobiaceae; genus UBA1367. The sequence goes on along the minus strand of JAGAVX010000118.1, from coordinate 24,940 downwards.
TTAATTGACGCCTGTGGATGCAGGTACCTCACCCTTTAGCAATGCGTAGTACCATAGGCGCACAGGTTTCTGTAGCGCGTGGAGCGGTCCTCATCCCGAGTCCAATCCCGCCCCGACAACCCAAGGAGGGAACATGGACGTCCAAAGCGTCGCAAAGCAGCTTGTTGACTATCTCGGCGACAACCCCCAGCTCATCCAGCAGTTCATTGAGCATCCCTACTCGACCACGGCAAAGGCCACCGGCACCAACGAGCAGATCTCGAAGAAGGACATGAGCGAGGTCGTCACGGCCGCAGCCGCCTTGTCCAACAACCAGAAGCTCGGCATGGGCGACGTCGCCAACATCGCCTCGCTGCTCCTTGGCCAGAACAACAACAGCGTGCACGCCCTCACCAGCATGCTCTTTGGCGGTGGCAACACGCAGCAGGCCACCGCGCAGGCACAGGCGCAGACCTCCTCGTCCGGCAAGCTCAACCTCGGTAGCCTGGTGAGCATGGCACTGCTCGCCTCGACGCTGATGAGCGCCGCCAAGAACCACCAGCAGCAGCAAGCCGCCCAGCAGCAGGCGGCGCAGCAAGCGGCAGCCGCCCAGCAGGCCGCAGCGGCCGCAGCTGCCAACAAGCCCACGGTCAATCTGGCCGACGGCCTCGACCTGGGCGAGATCGCCACGCTTGCCGGCCAGTTCCTCGGCAACAGCGCCGCAACCCAGCAGAGCCAGCCCGTTACGCTCAACAACCTCCCGCAGACCCAGGCGCAGTCGGGCGGCATCGACTTTGGCACCATCGCCCAGATCGCCAGCCAGCTGCTCAAGCGCTAGTCGCAAGGTCACATCGCACGACCGGGGGCACCTCGCAGATGCGGGGTGCCCCTCTTTCTTCTTCCTGCTTAGCCAAGGCCCACCACGGGCCACACGAGTGGCACGGACACTCTCTCGTTTTACGCTGGTGGGTACACTTTTGTATCCCGAAACTGTACCCGGCAGAAGAAACTACGAGAGCGCCCTTGGCCCATGCGTGGCCCACCGCGAGCCATTTCGCAGGCCAATGAGTTCGGCCGCCTCGCATCAGCCTCACCAGCGGCCCTGCATGGAGATGCGTCAGGGACCTCGTTTTTGGCGCAAAACCACTGCGTACATCTGCGAAGATAGAAGAAGCCGACGATGGAGGTGACGAGATGTCCGACGAGCAAAGGGAGACCCCGGCCGACGTGGCCCAGCAGACCAATGCCGCAATGGAGACCTCCTCCCGCGAGGGAACCGAACCAGACGCCGCGACAGCCTCGCACGACAACCTTCTCCATCGTCCCACACAGGACCCGACACAGGTCACCATCCCCATGCCCTCCGTCACCGCTCCGATGCCTCAAGCATCAGAGGCGCCAGAGCCCCAAACGGAGATGCCGGGCGCCTCGCCAGACAACCCCACGCTTGCCGACGTGGGCACCACGTTCGCGCGATGGCTTCGCAACTGGACTAGGGACGTGCGAGACCGTGCCACGCACCACCACATGGCAACGATCGCCATCGGCCTCGTATGCGTCGCCATCGTGGCCACCTTCGTGCTTCTGAGCATGGACGCGCGGCAGACACCGCCCAACGACCTCATCACAGAGGACGCCTTTGCCCAGTTGCAGACACCAGAGCATGCTCAAAGCCCCTTTTTGCCCGACGAGCCTCTCGAGCTGCGCTCCGTCGAGGTGGTCGACAAGCAGCCCAGCAAGACGCGAAAGGACGCCTGCGACGTCGAGGTCGTGGCCACCTTTGACAACGATCACCTCGAAACCCGTGCCGAGGGCAGGCTCACCTACGTGCGTGAGGGCGGTGACTGGAGCTGCGCCGCCTCGTCCATCGACAAGGTCTCGCATTACGCCAAGACCGGCGTGGACACCGGCTTGACGATCGAGAACGCGGAGGCCCTCCTGCAGGCTGCCGATACCGACGATGGGCGCGAAAGCCTCGCCTCGCTCTATCGCAACGCGACCCTCACGGTAACGGACGAGAGCTTCAGTGAGGAGAAGCAGGTCGAGGACCTCGTCATCCACTGCATGAGCAACGGCACCTTTGTGAACTACTCCTGCGACCTTGCCGCGCACTTCAGATTTGCCCCCACGAGCGGCGCATGGGAGCTGGCAGGCGCAAGCGTGAGCGAAGGTGCCAAGGACCTCGGGTTCGACCCGCTCGTCGGCACGTGGAGGGGAACGTTTGTCAGCCAGTCGTCGACTCAGGCAAAGTGCCTCGCCGCACAGGAGCCTGGCCTCACCATAGACATCACGCAGGCAAGCATGACGCAGGACGGAGGCGCCGTCATCGAGGGAGCCGTGTCGGGCATCGCGCACATGCACCAGGATCTGCGCAAGGACGTCGACTCGACGGACGGCGACCTCGCACTTGAGGCCGCGCCCTTCTCGGGACACCTCGTCACACAGGGAGACCAGAGTGACCCCGTCTCATGGCTTCTCGAAGAGGACGCGCCGGCAGGCATCGTGTTCGAGTGCGACTTGCAGGACGTCGCAAACGGGTCGATGGGGCTCACGCTCGAACTGGGATCGGCAACGGCACCCGATGCTGCCACGGCGACCCTCACGAGCACCCACCGCTACGAGAGCACCGTGCTGCTGATCGTTCCCTATACGCGCGAGGCGATCTTTGCCGACACGTTCACGCTGCAGAAGGAGGGCTAATGCGCCGGTAGCCCCGGCCGCAGGTGCCTACGCGCTAGTCGAGCCACTCCCCCATCAGCATGCCCATCACGCTCGCCATCATGAGGCCGCGCGTCCAACCTGACGAGTCCCCGAGGCAGTGCAGGTTTGCCACGTTCGTCTCGAACCGCTCGGTCATGCGCACGCGGTTGCTGTAGAACTTGAGCTCGGGTGCGTAGAGCAGCGTCTCGCTGGCCGCAAAGCCGGGCACCACCTGGTCGACGGCCTTGATGAACTCGACGATGTCGGTCATGGCACGATAGGGCATGGCGCTGGTGATGTCACCCGGTTCGGCATCGGGCAGTGTGGGCACCACGTTCGAGCGGCGCAGCTCCTTGCGCCAGGTGCGCTTGCCATCGAGGATGTCGCCAAAGCGCTGCACGAGGATATGGCCAGCCCCCAACATGTTCATGAGCGTCCCGACGCGCTGCGCATAGGCGATGGGCCTGTCGAACGGCTCCTGGAAGTGCTGCGTGCAGAGCACGGCGAGATTGGTGTTGTGGCTCTTGCGGTCCTTGTAGGAGTGCCCGTTGACCACTGCAAGCCCGTTGTCGTAGTTCTCCTGGCTCACGAATCCGCCGGGGTTCTGGCAGAACGTGCGGACCTTATCACGGAAGGGGTTGGGATATCCCACGAGCTTGCTCTCGTACAGGACGTTGTTGACATCCTCCATCACCTCGTTGCGGACCTCCACGCGCACGCCCATGTCCATGGGACCAGGCTCGTGGCCGATGCCGTGGGCCTCGCACGCGTCCGCAAGCCAGCTCGCCCCGCGCCTGCCCGTGGCAACCACGACCTTCTTTGCACGCACCGTGTGCGCGCTGCTCGAGCCCTTCATCGGGCGCACGAACGCTCCCGTGCACACAGGCCCACTCGTCAGCCGCTCGACCATCAGGTCGAGGCATTCGTGCTCAAAGAGGATGGTCACGCCGGCGTCGATCAGGTGCTGTTGGATGCGCCCGTAGATCTCCTGCGCACGCTCGGTCCCCAGGTGGCGTATCGGACAGTCGACAAGCTTGAGTCCCGCACCGATCGCGCGGCGGCGAATCTTTGCGACCTCCTCGGGATGCTCGATGCCCTCAACGTGAGGATCCGCGCCAAAGTCCAGGTAGACCTGGTCACAACGACTGATGGTCTCCTGCGCGAGGTCAGGCCCGATCAGCTCGGGCAGGTCACCGCCCACCTCGTACGAGAGCGAGAGCTTGCCGTCCGAAAAGGCGCCAGCTCCGCTGAACCCCGTGGTGATGCGACAGGGATGGCAGTTCACGCAGTGGCCGATCTGCTCCTTTGGGCAGCTGCGGCGCTCGATGGGCAGTCCCTTCTCGACCATCGTTATCTGGCGACCGTCACCACGCTCGAGCAGCGACAGGGCGCAGAAGATGCCGGCCGGGCCCGCGCCTATGATCAGGACGTCCGTCTTTGCGGGAATCGTCACGTCGGTTGCCATGGTCTCGTCCTCCCCGTGCCTTCGGCAAATCTGAGCTCTCATTGTAAGTCTGCTGACCCCAAGGGGAACAAGGGTAGTATGAAACGGTCACAACGAGACGCATTTCAACGCTCACAGGAGGAAATATGCCTATCGAAAAGCCCCTGCCGCTCATGGTTGGCAACAAGGCGTTCTACACGCTCACGTCATACGGCCCCGTGGACATCACCGTCGACGTCCCCTTCACCACCGACGAGGATATCGAGTACGGCCTGCAGATGACGGTTGCCGACATGGGAGGCACCCTCGATGACCTCGACAATCCCGACTGGGTCGCCGAGCACTTTGACGGCATGACCTCCAAGGAGCAGGTGGTCGATGAGATGCGTAAGCAAATGGCCGGCATGGCCGCGCAGATTGCCGAGAACCAGAAGGTCGTCAAGTGCGTCGAGGAGCTGAGCAAGCGCCTGGCGCAGTCCGTCCCGCCGCAGCACCTCGAGCAGGCCAAGCAGGCTGTCAAGATGCGCTTTGCCCAGCAGCTCGAGAACGACGGGCTCACACCGGAGCAGTTCTTGATGCGTAGCGGCACGACGCCCACGCAGCTCGAGGCCATGTTCGACCGTCAGGCTCGCCAGATGGCCGAGGGAGACGCGGCGCTTTCCGCATACGCGCATGAGAGGAAGCTCAAGGTCGACGAGCAGGAGTACAGCAGGCTGCTGGGCATTCCCGCCGCCGAACTCCAGAACGTCATCAGCCAGGCGTGCGCCGCCGGGCAGTACGACGGCCTGCATGAGGCCGCCTTGCAGGCCAAGGCCGGACAGATCGTGGTCGCCGAGTGCAACTGCACCTACAACCACGAGACCGAGGAACAGGCGCACGCCCGCATCGCGAAGTATCACCAGATGGAGCAGATGTTCGCCGAGCGCTTTGGCGACGACGCAGAGGCCGACAGCGAGGTTGAAGCTGACGGAGACAACGACAAGACCGGCTTCAAGCTAGTGTAGTGCCCGCACCCCTACTGTGGACGCCGCCGGACGTGAGTTTGCGTCTGGAACGTCCACAGCCCCCCACTATGTACGCTCACAACGAAAAAACGGTCCGATTTGGGCCGTTTTTTCGTCTGTACCGTCCACAGTCGCCCACTGTGGACGCTGATGACGAGAAGGGGTCGCCCATATGGACGACCCCTTCTGCTACGAGCTGGTTGTGGCGCGCGCCTTACTCGGCAGCGGCCTCCTCGGCTGCGGGCTCCTCGACCGGCTTGGCCTCGGCCTCAGCCTTCTTGGCAAACTCGGCGGCACGCTTGGCCTTGGCAGCAGCCTTGGCCTCGGCCTTGGCCTTGCGCTCGGCCTCGAGCTGGGCAGCCTTGGCGGCCTTGGCGGCCTTGGCCTTGTTGGCAGCCTCGAGACGGGCAGCGGCAGCGGCACCGAACTTGTCGGAGAAGCGCTGGACGCGTCCGCCGGTGTCGACGAGCTTCTGGGTGCCGGTGTAGAACGGGTGGCACTTGTCGCACAGGTCAACGACGATCTCGCTCTTGGTGGAGTGCGTCTTCCAGGTGTTGCCGCAGGTGCAGCGCACCGTGCACTCGACGTAGTTAGGATGGATGCCTTGCTTCATCATGGTCTCCTTCGTATGTGTCCTGGTTTCCGACCAGGACGAGGGGTCGTACCTGTCCCGACGAGCGGCAGGATGCTCGCCCAAGACAGTCAAGCTTTGGTAGTGTAGCAAATGTTTGGCTTAAGAACTGTGGAGAGCCTGTGGACGTGCCCGAGATGCCCCCGTACGGCCCATTGTGACCAGCACGACATGTGCACCTGCTACCATTACCACCAAGAATGACAAAGAAGGAGGCGGCATGTTCCTCTCAGTTGACGTGGGAAACACGCAAACCACGCTCGGACTCTTTGACGACGAGGGCTCGGTCAAGCGCCAGTGGCGCATGGCGACCGACCGCACCGACACCTCTGACCAGCTCCACGAGACCCTGTATGGCTACTTCCAGATGCTTGGCTTCGAGCTGTCGTCCGTCGACTACGTGGCTATCGCCAGCGTCGTTCCCATACTGGCCCAGTCATGGCAGCGCATGGTGCGCACGGCCTTTGACCTCGAGCCCCTCATGATCGACGCCACGCGAGACTGCGGCATCCGCATCAACATGCCCGACCCCAAGCAGGTCGGTGCCGACCGCATCGCAAATGCGCTCGCCGCTCTCACGACGTACGGCGCACCGGTCATCGTGGTGGACTTTGGCACCGCAACCAACATCGACGTCGTCGATCACACCGGGGCGTTTCGCGGCGGTGCCATCATGCCCGGCCTGCTGCTTTCGGCCAACTCGCTCTTCTCGCGCGCGGCCAAGCTCTCGAGCGTGCCTCTTGTCGTCCCGCCCCACGCCCTGGGCGACTCGACCGAGACGGCCGTTCAGTCGGGCATCGTCATCGGCGCAGCCACACAGATAGAGGGCCTGGTCGAACGCATCCAGAAGGAGCTGGCGGCCGAGGGTGACGGCATCCCACGCGCCACGGTCATAGGCACCGGCGGGTATTCCGAGACCATCGCGCAGGCTACCGACATCTTTGACGCAATCGATCCCGACATCACCATACGCGGCATCTATCAGATCTATCGCCACGCGGTCGAGAAGCACGAGGCGCGCAACAAGTAGCCGCACAGGGCAACGAATAAGAGAAAGGCCAGCTCCACCGGGCTGGCCTTTTGCGTGTCATTTGTCATTGATTTTGCGACGCGTCACGCGGGGCGGATGCCTGCCTGCTCGGGCGAGAACTCGAGCTCGCGGCCATCCTCGGTCATGAGAGTCGCGCGACCCCAGATGTCGATCCCGGCAAACGTGCCGCGCGCCATCTCATTGCCGTTGGGGTAGACCGCCGTCGCCGGCCTGCCCAGCAGCGGCACTAGGTCGAAGTACTCCGAGAGCACAGGAGCAAGCGGGCCGGCAGCGCCAGCACCAGCGGCTATCTGCTCCTCCCACGACGAGACGCGCGCCTCGATGCCCGCAGAGAGGGCCTGCGCCAGCTGGTCGTCGGGCAGGTCACGGAGCAAGCCCACCTGCCGTGAGGCGACAACCGTGCACGTCGCATACATGCCTTTGTCGTAACCGGCATGCATGCGCAACTCGCAGAGCGAGCGGTACGTCCGCGTATCGACCACGTCCTGAGGCCAACCGATGCCCGCAAACGCAACGTCGGCTTCGCGCAAACCCTCTGCGGCTCCCATGGCGCATACGTAACCGAGCGCGTGGAACGCACCCATCGGAACCTGCGGCCGCAGCGTCACCTCGGCGAGAACGTCTCCTGCTGCCCTTACTCCCACTCGATGACCCCCAGCTCGCCAATAACCTGGCCCACACGCTCCTCGGGCGGCAGCACCTCGACGCCGGCATGCGAGAGGAAACGCACCGGGTCGTGCATGAGGTCCTCCATCGGGACGAGCACGTAGTCGCGCTCGCCCAGGCGAGGGTGCGGCAGCGTCAGCTTGGGGCCGGCATGGACCTCGTCCTCGATCCACGCGAGGTCGCAGTCGATCGTGCGCGGGCCATGGCCAGCAGTCTCCGGATTACGGACGCGGTCTAGCTGATCTTCGACATCAAGAAGCTTGTCCATGAGCACAAGCGGATGTAGCTCGGTCTTGATCTCGACGACGGCGTTGGCAACCGGTGTGGCAATGCCATACGCAGGCTCGGTCTCGTAGGCCTGGCTGACCGTGACCACACAGGTCAGCGGAATCTCGTTGATGAGCTTGCAGGCACGCGCCAGATATCCCATGCGATCGCCCACGTTTGAGCCAATCGAAATGAAGCCCTGTCGCGGGTCCTTCTTTGCAACAGCCCAGTAGGCGTTCACGGCATGTGCGACCTCGGCCACGTTGTGGACGCGCAGGACGCGGGCACCGGCTTCGATGGCGGCGATGGTCATGCCGATAGTGGCTGCGTCGCGGTCGGCAGGCTCGGTCACGCCCGTCGTGGCACCCACGAAGCGCTTGCGGGAGACCGCCTGCATGAGCACATAGCCCATGGAGTCGAGCTTGCGCATGGCACGCTGGATGACGACGTCCTCATCGGTGGTCTTGTTGAAGCCTGGACCAGGGTCGATGCAGATACGGTCATGGGAGATGCCGGAGCGCTGCAACGTGCGGGCCTGATCGCCCAAGAAGCCCATGATCGAACGCATGATGGGCGCCTCTTCGGGCAGGGTGAAGCGGCGGCGCACAGGAGGCAGCTGGCGCGGCTCGGGCGCGCGGCGGCGCGGGTTGCTCGACTCGAGCACCACGGACTTGCGCGACTCGTTGCCGCGGAACTCGTTGTCGCACATGATGATGCAACCACAGTCCGTCTCGGCAACCGCTGCCACCATGGCGGGATCGGTGAATCCCGAGACGTCATTGATGATGGAGGCGCCCAGGTCAAGGCACGCCTTGGCGGTCGAGGCGTTGCGCGTGTCAACACTCACGATGGCGCCAGCCTTCACCAGCTCGCTCACCACCGGGACGATGCGCTCCATCTCTTCCTCGGGCGTGACGGGCGTTGCTCCGGGACGCGTCGACTCGCCGCCGACGTCGATGATGTCGGCGCCCTCGTCGAGCATCTGCAGACCACGCTTGACGGCATCCTTGGCGTCGAAATGCTCTCCCCCGTCCGAGAAGGAGTCGGGTGTCACGTTGAGAACGCCCATGATCCGCGGTCGTGACAGCGACAGCTCGTGCCTTCCGCAGCGCCAGGTTGAGTAGTCTGATCTGAGCATGGGTCTGGTCCCTTTCGTGTTCGTCCACCCACGACAGCAGTGCCGCCGAGATACAGATACGGCTATTGTAGCGAGATTGCTCGCCTTCGCGCAGATAAACAGAAGAGCCACAGGAGAGACGGTCTTGGCGCGAGGCGGGAACGCCTCTCGCCCAGAAGGGGTTTACCCGCCTGCGTCAGAAGAGGTCGCCCATCTCTGCCTGCCAGTCGATGTCCGTGGGACGCCCCTCCGCGTCCATCCGACCGGGCGTCCAATGGCAGGCATCAAGGTCGACGTGGTCCTCGTCGAGGAACGGCACGCCCTCGCGCTCGAGCATGATCTTTTGCACGGTAGGGCTTCCGTCGTCATTGGTCGCGTACAGATGCCCATCCTTGAACACGACCCGATGGCACGGAACGGCACCGTCCTCCATCGAACTCTTCATGGCATAGCCGACGAACAGGGCCTTGCGGGGCTGGCCGATGGCACGCGCAACGTCGCCGTAGGTACTCACGCATCCGTACGGGATCTGCCGGACCACCTCATAGACCTTGTCGTTGAAGGCTCCCATGGGCTACTCCGCCTCGGGCACGGTCTCGATCTCAACCATGACCGTGTCCTCGTCCTCTTCTTCGCCATCCACGGCGCGCACCGCTAGCTCGTCCTCGCGCTTCTCAAGCCAACGGTCGAGCTGGATCTTGAGGAAGGCAGCCGTCGGCACGGCGACGAGCATGCCAGCGACACCGCCCACGGCGCCGCCTGCGATGAGCGCTGCCACCACGAGGATGGGGTGAACCTCGACGTTATTGGACAGCAGCTTGGGATTGATGATGTTGGCATCGACGAACATGACCACCGCCATGACCACAAAGCCCAGAATCATCTTTCCCCAGGAGCCCTCAGGGGCGCACATAAGCGCAACTGATGCAAAGCCAACCGGTCCTCCCACATAGGGGATGAGGTTGCCCAGACCGGTAAGCAAGCCGACCACAGGTCCAAAGGGCACGCCAATGGCCGTAAGCGCAATACCAGACAGACCGCCAACGATAAGCGCGTCGATGCCTTGGCCTCTGAAGTAGCCAGAAAAGACGAAGTCGGCATCCTCGATGATGCGAGAGGGGTCAACCGAGTACTCGCCCAGAATCGCCTTGGTAATGCGTGCCAGGTAGTCCGTCACACGCGGACCATCGATGAGGAAGTAGATGCCAAAGATCACGGCAAACAGCAGGGTCGTGGCTGCATTCTTGGCACCGTTGAACGCTGTCACCAGATTGTTCTCGCTGCCCGTCGAAACGATGTGCCACTCCTCGAGGAACTGTTCTGCCTGCTCAACGAGCTTGTCAAAGTTGCCCATGAGATCTGCGATATAGGCCTGGATGCCCACCCAGTCAAGACTCGATAGGCTATGGGCTACCATGACCAGGAGAAGGAGCAGCACCATGAGGATGATCAGCGCGACCTGAATCAGCGCAAGCACCACCGCCGTGTTGCGCCGCTTCTCGCCGTTCTCTGGCCCCGCAAAGCGCTCGAAGCGCGAAAGGTAGCGCGTAATCCGCTTGACCAGTGGATTGAGCACGTACGAGAAGGCCGCGCCGTACACCATCGGCTCGAGCACCGCGCGAATCAGGTTCCACGCCTTGGCAAACACGGGCGACGCGGCCTGCAGGCACATAATGGCGGCGGCCGTAGCAAGCACGGTCGCGGATGCATATGCGCAGATCTTGGCATAGCGCCGGTCAATAAACGAGAATCTTGCTTTCGCGCTCATTCGTTTCCTTACTCCCAATGAATCCGGGTGTCATCAAAGCGTGCCGCGCCCTGGGGCTCTGGCGTGTCAGCGGGATGCCCCACCGCAACGAGCGCAAAGGGCTCCACCCCATCAGGAAGCGCGAGGGCCGCCCGCACGGCCTCCATGCGATCGGCCTCCGGGTAGATGCCCATCCAGACCGCCCCGAGCCCCAAGTCCGCTGCCTCGATGAGCGCGTTTTCCACACAGGCGCCCATGTCCTGCTGGAGCATGCTGGGAAAGCGCGCTTCGATGCGCAAGCAGAAGGTCAGAACGAGGGGCGCACGACGACAGGGCGTCGCGTACTTGCTCGCTGCCGCAAGCTCCTCGCGCTTTGCCTCGTCGCGCGTCACCCAGAACTCCCACGGCTGTTGGTTGCCCGCAGAGGGAGCTGCCATCGCAGCGCGGAGAATGGCGCGCACGTCGTCATCCGTCACCGGATCGTTTGTGTATTGGCGAACGCTGGCGCGCTGGTAGATGGCACTCATGCGGTTTCCTTTCACGCGGCTCCGCAGGCGTGCGGCTTCTCTCCTGCGGGTCATCAACCGGTTCATTATCCCATGTATCGAGTATCGCAGCCGTGCCGACTTTGGCTATCTCACCTCCACCGCAACGGATATCGAATATGAACGAAGCTACCGACGCCGTCTGCGCACCGAGCGGCCACCCCGCGCGGGCCGTTGGGCCTTGGGGCGACCTTCGGCGTGACAGGTCGCCTCCCACAGCGGGGAACGTGGCTCCGTGCGACCTCTCGTCGCCCCACCTGGCGAACGTCATGAGTGGGTAATCGGGTTTGCGGGCATGGTGCTCGACACGCTGACCGCACTTCTGCCTCGCTGGAGTCGCGGGGAATTCCGCCAGCGCGGAGCGGAGCGGGAGCGCTGCTCCATAACATCAATCTTTTATCGTTTAGCGAGTGGCGAAGCTGTACCGCAACCTTCGACTCGTCCGCGGAACAAACTGTGAGTTTTACATTCTAATCTATCTGTCAGTTTCAGTTTTGTGCCCTATAGCCCCGTCTCGAGTACGGTGAGCATGTCCTGCGGGGCCAATGCGGCGACAGTCGCCTTGCTCAACAGGATGCGGTCGGATGTCACTAGGTAGTCCACATCGGCACGCTGCGCCGCGGTCAGCATTAGGTTGTCGTCCAGGTCCTCGCTCAGCGTCCGGTATCTCAGCGCCAACTGCACATCGGCGTTGTCGGTTCCCACCGCAACGGCGAGCTGGTACAGGTCCTCAATGCAACTCCAGGCATAGTCGTGACAGAGGCGCGCCGCCTCCTTGGGCACGCTGCCCGCACTCGCCCTGACCCACTCCGCCGCGTCACGACGAATCTCGTAGAACAACTCCGTGATGATACGAGCCGAGTAGAGCAGGGTGGCATTGGCCTCGATGGCGCTCCGGACGAGTCGCGTGGCAGTCGCCGATCCGGCGCGTCCCGGTACGAACACGTCAAGCCACACGTTGGTGTCAAGCATGATCTGAGGCGCCTTGACACTCATGAGAGACCCCTCCGATCCCACTTGCGATCACGCTCTTGGTAGACGCGCTCCTGCCATTCGTAGCCATCTGGATAGACGGGCATGTCCGCCATAGACAGCCCCAGGCGCGACGCGAGCTCGTCGCGGCGACGTGTGATGCGATCGAGAATCGCAAGCCGAGCCTCGGTGGCGGCGCGCTCCTCTGATGTGCGCTCACCTGAACCGAGAACCGCCATCACATCACTGATGGCCTCTCCCCTCTGCGCCAATCTCCCCCATAGATCTCGTACGACCTGAGATGGGGAGATCCCAGCCTCGGCGAGGGCGGCATCACCCTCCTCTTTGAGGGCTCGCTCGATACGAACGTTAATCTGTGCAACTTGCGACGCTGCTAGCTTTGTTTGCTTCATATGCATCCTATTCCTGCTTTACATAAAGCATATATAGCAAAACCTATCTCTCAAGCCAATAATCCACAGGTCAAAGGCTTGCTTTACCAGACAAATGGAACGAGACGCCAACGCACGCGTTTTTGGTATGCCTGGTAGCCCGTAAGGCCTCGTGCTAGCACCTTCTCCTCATTAGTCGCGCGGGCCGCCATGAGGGGTATGTAGGGCAGCATGATGAGAAACGCCACCCACGACCCCAGCATCAAGGGCATGGACAGAAACATCAAGATGGTTGCTAGGTACATGGGATGCCGCACGACACCGTAGAGACCCGTGTCTATGACGCGCTGCCCCCTCTGAACCTCGACCGTACGCGAGAGGTACGTGTTCTCTCGCATGACTTCGCCGTAGAGCATATAGCCAAAGAGAAAAACGATCGCCGCACCATGCTGGACGGCGCCCGGGGCCGTGAGCCATCCAAAGCGGAAGCTCAGCCCAGCAACTATGAAGGCCGCCACGAACATGAGACCACTCACCGCCACCACGGCACGTTGTGCGGATTCCTGTTCGCGGGCGCTCAGACGCTTTCGAAGCAGTGTTGGGTTATGGAGCAACAGGGCGATGCCCACGATGAACATCGGAACGAACAGGCATCCCATGAGTAGGAGCCCTCCCGGATAGCGTATGGTCCCCGCGGGCACAAACACCAGAAGGGCGACGAGTGCGGCACCGACTACATACCGCACGAGCGCTTGCACCAAGAGCCGCCGATCGACCATGCTTCCCTCCCGTACATAGATTCTTCTGCATACCAAATACCATACGACAGGGTCAAAAAACGAGGCCACACAAGCCCGTTATTGGGCTTCTATTTGACGTAAACGATGAAACAGTCGTACCAGAGAGACACTGGGCCATATACGGCCTTACAGAGCCTCAAGAGCGCGAGGGCCAAAAGTGTGATGGTTTTTGAGCTCTGAATGGGGCGTGTGCGGCATGCTTGGATCGCGGGGCGGCGCATGGTTGCTTGCGCGAGGCGAGCGGCTCAGAGGGCCGGCGCCAAGCGCAGCCGAAGCTCGTATTGCGCCGGCTTTCATAGTGCGGCGCTTTCTCCGGCCGTCAGGGTCAGGCGCACTCTAACTCGCGAAGTGGGTACTCCGGAGGTGTTGCGCTGCCCAGTATTACGCACGAGCCCGATGCGGATCGTCACGCGCTTTGTTGGGGAAAGGCCTCTGCACGCACGGCATAACCTTCACCAACCGCCGGCTGTTGCTTACTCAAGACTTGGCACGGCGAGCGAGGCTACGCGCAATCGCAGCTGCCGCATGGGACCGTACGCTAAAGTGACCATTAGCAAAAGTTCGTACGTAAGGGTTGCGACTAACTTGGCTCCACGTGCTCTGAAATCGACGCTTTGACGTACAGTCCGTCCAACCTGGTCAAAACGACGTACTGTCGTGCAGAACGACCGTGACATGCCGCAGCCAAAGCCGCACGAGCGCTGCGCGCGTCCGCCTCATCGTGATGCCGCGCAGCTAGGTCAAACTGCTTGTAACACGCTGCGACCGCAACTCGAAGAGGCGACCAGATCGCTCTCGCGAAGTCTCCCCATCGCCCCGCACTGGGCTGCTCATTGGCTCCTCGAAACCCTCCGCCAATCCGTCCGACTTTGAAGACACGCCCGGTCGGCAACCCTAGGCATATTTCGCCATCAGAGAGTTGTGGATCACCTATGAATGCCGTTATCCATTATTTTGTTTACAATCTTAGTTTTATGAGATAATCTGCAACCCTAATTCGACCGTAAATCCGCAGCTCTTTCAGCGGTGCAGCTCCGTTCGCGGCCATCAGCAGGGCATCAAATCACCCTTATACGCGCCCTCTATTCAATTTGTCTGTCACTAAGTAGCCGCCTATCATCAGCCCTAAGAAGCCACTCCTACACCGGTCGTGGAGCAGGGGCGACTCCGGGACGGTCTCGAGGCAACGCGTGTCTCCCTCCGCCTCCGCCTGGCCTCTTCCAATAAAGATTTGCATACGGCGCCCACTGGGCCAATACCGTCATGCGCAAGTTGGTGGAGGGGTCTATGGACACCATACGCATACTGAACGCAAATGAGGTTGCCAGCCTCGTGACCATCCCAATGGCACTCGAGGCAGTCGAAGGAGCGTACTTGCAGAAGCACCAGGGCTCCGGCTCGGTCTGGCCGCTGCTCTATCACGACTTCCGCGAGGGAGTGCGTGACATGGACCTTAAGAGCGGCAACCTCGACGACGACGGGATCTGGGGCCTCAAGGCCATCAGCTGCTACTACGACAATCCGGATCATGGGCTTCCGGTCTACCATGGAACTTCGCTCGTGTTTGACTTTGAGACCGGTGCGCCAAAGGCCGTGCTCAACGCAATGCCCATCACCCGCTATCGCACGGGCGCAGCAGGAGCCGTTGGTGCCAAGTGGCTCGCGCGCAAGGACGCACACACGCTCACCGTCTGCGGCGACGGCGGCCTGTGCCCCTATCTCATCGCTGCCAACCTGCTCGCACTGCCGCAGCTTTCCCGCGTGATCGTGACCAATCCGCTGCACGGTGCGACCAAGTCCGAGCGTCTTGACGAAATCCAAGACGCCGTTGCGAATCTGTTGGCCGGCACTGACACGTTGGCTCCCATCATCGAGACCGCCGCACTCGAAGAAGCCGTGCACCAAGCCGACATCATCATGACTGCAACGCCCAGCTACCAGCCCTATCTGCATGCTGAGTGGGTTCGCCCCGGCACGCACGTCAGCTGCGTCGGCGCCGACAAGTCGGGCAAGCAGGAAGTCGCCTCCGAGCTGCTCGCCCATGCCCGTGTGGTCGTCGATGACGTGCACCAGTGCCTGACGGTGGGCGAATGCGAGATGCCCCACAAGCAGGGCATGCTCGAAGACGCGCTTGACGAGATCGGCGCCGTCATCGACGGTACCGTGGCCAGCCGCACAAGCGACGACCAGATCACCGTGTTCGACTCCACGGGCCTGTCGCTGCAGGACCTCGCGACCATCGCCCGCATCATCAAGACTGCCGAAGTCGAGGGCGTCGGCACCACAGTCGAGCTCTAACCCCAACACACAGGAAGCGAAGCGGCTTCCGCCGCATACCAGAGAGGACACAATCATGAACATCGAGAAGTTCGAGCTTGAATGGTGGCTCAACCCGCTTGACGCTGTCGCGACCTACAACATGGGCTCCAGCTGTTGCAAGCCCATGAACATGCAGGATCTCTTTGAGATTTGCGACGTGTCGCAGGAGGAGGTCTTTGACGAGCTCGCCCACATGAGCCTACACTACGGCTACTTTGAGGGCATGCCGCGCCTGAGGGAGGCCTTTGCCTCGATGTTCGAGACGCCGGCCATCTCCGCCGAGAACGTCATGGTGGTGCACGGCGGCACGAGCGCGAACGCCCTCACCTGCTACGCACTCTGCGAGAAGGGTGACAACGTCATTGTCGTCGTGCCCTCCTACCAGCAGTTCGTGTCCATCCCCGAGGCTTTGGGCTGCGAGGTGCGCGAGTACGTGTGCGGTCCCGAGGATGGCTTTGGCATCAACTTCCGCAGGCTCGCCGAGATAGTTGACGGCCACACCAAGGCCATCTTCCTGACCAGCCCCTCCAACCCCACGGGCTACGCCCTCGACCGTGCCGAGCTCGAGCAGCTTGCCGCCATCGCTCGCCCGGTCGGCGCCTACGTGGTCTGCGACGAGATCTATCGCGGCCTCGATGAGGGCTACATGGCGAGCATCGTCGACGTCTACGAGCGCGGCATCTCCACCGGCGGCACCTCCAAGGTCTTCTCCTGCGCGGGCCTGCGCACCGGCTGGATCGCCACGCGCGACTTGGGCCTCACCCACGTGATCAAGAACCTGCGCTCGTTCAACACCATCTGCGAGAGCCCCATCACCGAGCTTCTGACTGCCATCGTGGTGGAGCACAAGGAGGCGCTCTTCGCGCGTAACCACAAGATCTGCGAGGATGGTCGCGCGGCGCTCAACGAGTGGCTCAAGGATCAGCCGCACCTGCACCTCGCATGCCAGTCGCACGGCTCCACGAGCTTCCTGACCTACGACTGGGACATCCCGACCAAGGAGTTCTGTGAGGACCTCTTTGAGAAGACAGGTGCGCTGGTGTGCCACGGCATGTGCTTCAACATGGAGCACGGTTTCCGCATTGGCTACGGCTACGGCGACGTCGAGTACTTCAAGGCCGGCCTTGCCAAGCTCGGAGAGTACGTTGCCACGCTCGGCGACGACCTGCTGATGCAGTAGACGCGCCGCACGAGCCTGCCCTCCGGCGTCCGCTTTCGCCACTATGTACGCCATGGAGCGGGCTTTTGCGCCTCTATCGTCCATAGTCAAGCACTGTGGACGGCTCTAACGATAAACCGGCCTAAATAGAGCCTTTTCACGTCTCAGGCGTCCACAGTCGCCCACTGTGGACGCCTGAGACGTGAAAAGGCGCCAGGCGCCGTCCATAGTCGATAAGCTCCGCGCCGCGCGATGGCCTACCAGTCAAACGCCTTCGCAATGTCGCAGGCACACAGCAGGTCGGCGCTGGCGTCCTGCGGCGTCGGCTGGAGGTTGCAGATGACCAGCTGGTCCCCCTGGAAGTAACGGATGAGCCCCGCGGCGGGATAGACCACCAGACTGGTGCCACCCACGATGAGCATGTCACAGCTGGCGATGGCGCGTAGGCTCGTGGAGATGACGTCGTCGTCCAGGCTCTCCTCGTAAAGCACCACGTCGGGCTTGATCGGACCGCCGCACTCCTCACAGACCGGCACGCCCTTAGTGCCTAGAACCCATTCGGCACTGTACGTGTGACCGCAGCGCTGGCAGATGTTGCGATGCACCGATCCGTGCAGCTCGAGCACCATGCGCGAGCCCGCTGCCTGATGCAGGCCGTCGATGTTCTGCGTCACGACCGCCAGGAGCTTTCCTTCCTGCTCGAGCTCCGCCAGCTTGTAGTGTGCCCGGTTGGGCTTGGCCGTAAGGCAAATCATGCGCTCGCGGTAGAAGTCGTAGAACTCCTCGGTGTGCGTCTCGTAAAAGCGGTGGCTGAGCATGGTCTCGGGCGGGTACTTGAAGTGCTGGTGATAGAGGCCGTCCTCGCTGCGAAAGTCGGGAATGCCGCTTGCCGTCGAGACTCCCGCGCCGCCAAAGAACACCACACGCTGGGCCCTGCCCACGCGCTCCTTGAGCTCAAGCGCTGCCTCCTGCGGATCGGTGATTGTCATGCCCATGCCAGTCTCCCCTCTCGCCGCGATTCTTATCGCCATACTACGCCACATCGCACGCAAGCAATCCCTTGCACACGCCGATTGGAGTACCATTGCCCTTTGATGCTAACGACGAGGGGAGGCATCGGAAATGACGGGTACAGGGCAAACGGGCGCCCCAGACAAACAGATCACCAACAACGTGCACGGCTGCGCGCTCGTCTTTGAGGGAGGCGGCTATCGCGGGGCTTACACGGCGGGCATGGTCAACCTGCTGCTCGAGCAGGGCATCTACTTTGACTACGCCTGTGGCATATCGGCGGGTGCCAGCCACACTATCAACTACGTGTCGCGAGACCAGACGCGCGTGCACATGGCCTTTCTCGCCATCGACGGTGACGAGCCCGTCGGCGGCATGGGCAGCTTCTTGCGCGGGAGGGGCTACTTCAACGCGGACTACCTGTACGAGGGCTGCATTCGCGACGGTTTTTGCGGCTTTGCGTGGGAGACGTTCGTCGCCAATCCGGCACGTATCCGCATCCAGGCGTTCGAGGCGAGCACCGGCCGCAGCGTCAGCTTCACCAAGGACGACATGCCTGACGTCTGGCAGATGATCAACCGAGTGAGGGCAAGCTCCACCATCCCCATCGCCATGAAGCCGCTGCCCCTTGACGGGAAGACCTACTACGACGGCGGCCTTGGCGTTGGGGCCGGACTTCCCCTGCACCTGGCCGAGCAGGACGGCTACGAGCGTTTTGTCATGCTTGCCACCCGGCCTGCCGGGTACCACAAGAAGCCTGTTTCGTCCGTGGAGCGCGCCGTGTTTGGCCGGCTGCTCGGCGGAATGCCACACGTCCTCGAGGCCACGCTGACGCGCCCCGAGCGCTACAATGCCGAGCTCGACCGCATCGCCCGGCTGGAACGGGAGGGACGGGCGCTGGTCATCAGACCGCGCGAGATGCCCGTGAGCAACGGCACGCTCGACACCACCAGGCTGCAGCGCGCCTACGCCATGGGCCACGACCAGCTGCGCGAGGAGCTCGACCGCCTCACGGAGTTCGTGGGCCTCTAACGCGACAACCGATATACTGAGCACGTCAGGTGCATCTAGGGGACTGTCCCCTGGGCGCACCGCGATCGTCGCTCACCACGCCACAAAGGAGCAGCCATGCCCACACCCACCGCGCGCGAGCAGCGCTTTGTCTCATGGAACGTCAACGGCCTGCGCGCCACCATGAAGAAGGACCCCTCCTTCCCCGAGATCTTCGCGCAGTTTGACGCGGACATCTTTGCCATCCAAGAGACCAAGCTGCAGGAGGGGCAGATCGAGCTCGACCTGCCGGGCTACCACCAGACGTGGAACTACGCCGCACGCAAGGGCTACTCGGGAACGGCCGTGTTCAGCAAGGAGGAGCCGCTGCAGGTCATCCGCCAGATTGGCAGCAGTGAGGCAGACGACGAGGGCCGCGTCTGCGCGCTCGAGTTCCCCACGTTCTGGTTCGTCGACGTATACACGCCCAACGCGCAGGACGGCCTCAAGCGCATCGATGCCAGACTCGTCTGGGACGACGCCTACCGCACGTTCCTCCAGGAGCTTGACCAGGACAAGCCAGTGGTTACCTGCGGCGACTTCAACGTTGCCCACAATGAGATCGACCTCAAGAACCCGGGTCCCAACCGCGGCAACGCCGGCTTCTCGGACGAGGAGCGCGAGAGCTTCACCAAGCTGCTCGGCGCCGGATTCACTGACACGTTCCGCACACGCCACCCCGACCTCACGGGCGCATACAGTTGGTGGAGCTATCGCGGACGCGCGCGCCAGAACAACGCCGGCTGGCGCATCGACTACTTCCTCGTGAGCGACCGCGTAGCCGACCAGGTGACCAGCGCCTCCATCTACAGCGAGGTGTTTGGCAGCGACCATTGCCCTGTGGGGCTCTCGATCACCCTATAGCCGCAGGGCCGTTACAGACCGAGGGCACGCCTCCAAACGCCCTGGAACGTCTCGGCATCACGTGTGGCAACGAGGCGCGGCGGAAAGTCCACGCCTTCCAGCAGCTCTCGCACGCGATCGAGGCGTGCCACGTCGTAGGAGATGTGCGCGTCAGACGCCGTCGAGACCATGCATCCCACACGTGCACACGCACGAGCGATCTCCGCACAGCGCTCGTGTGCGTGGTTGCGCCCAAACAGGCTGCCCTCGTTGATCTCGATGAGCTTTCCCGCATCGCGCGCCGCCTCGGCGACGGCTTCTGCGTCAAAGTCGAGTCCGCTACGCCCAGGATGGCCCAGTATCAGCACCTTGGGATGCTCGAGCGCGCGTAGGTACATCTGCGTGACCTGCTCGCGCGTGGCATCATCGGCCCACCGGTGCTCGTGCACGCTGGCAACCACATAGTCGCACTGCGAGAAGACCTGATTCTGCAGCATGGTGTAGGGAGGCTCGGCCGGCACGCTCAGATGGTATGTCACGGGAACGTCCCAGCCAAAGAGATGCCCGTCAAGGTCCACGATATCCGCCTCGCAGCCGTGCATGAGCTGGATACCATACCACACGCGGGGCCACATCCTCATGTTGATGAACTCCTGAAACTCGCGCATGCTCGCACCCTCGGGACCCACGCCGTGGATCATCGGCGAGAAGTGGTCGGTCACCCCCAGCAGCTCGAAGCGCCGCTCGGCAGCCGCGCGCACGTTCTCCTCCACGGTCGAGTAGGCATGGCGCGAGAAGATGGTATGCGTATGGGTGTCGCAGGCAAGATGCAGCATGGCAGTTCCTTTGCGCTTGGCAGTCCTATGCGTTGGGGCCGCACCCCCCTTGACGGGAAGGGCGCAGCCCCAACGTACCACAATTCTTAGAGTCGCGATCGCACGCGGCACCGCACGGCACGCGGTAGCCACGAGCCCCAGGTTACGCGTACTGCTCCTTGAGCTTGGCCCAAGCGGGCATAGAGTTCACGATGGTCTCGTAGCTCACGCAGTAGCCGATGCGAATCCAGCCCGGGCAGCCAAACGAGTCGGAGGGAACCGGCAGCAGATCCAGCGCCTTGCACTTCTCGAAGAACGCCTCGGCGTCAGGCTCCAACGCCTTGACCCACAGGTAGAACGCGCCCTGCGGCTCGATGTACTCGTAGCCCAGCTTGCCAAGCCCCTCGGTCAGCGCCACGCGATTGCGCGCGTACGCCTCGACATCGGAGGGCTCGTCCACGCAGTCCATGATCACGCGCTGGAAGAGTGCCGGGGCGCAGACAAAGCCGAGCTTGCGGCCCGCGCCCGCGACCGAGAGCACGAGCCGGTCGTGGTCGGGGTTGGTGTCGGGGACCAGCACCCAGCCGATGCGCTCGCCCGGCAGCGAGAGGCTCTTGGAGTACGAGTAGCAGACGATCGTACGGTCATAGATGGCGGGTACCCAGGGAACCTCGTAGCCAAAGGCAATCTCGCGGTAGGGCTCGTCGGCGATGAGGTAGATCTGCGTCCCAAGCTGATCCTCGTGCTCGTGCAGCACGTCTGCCAGGGCCTGCAGGTTGGCGGCCGAGTAGATCGAGCCAACGGGATTGTTGGGCGAGTTGATCACGACCGCCTTGGTGTGCGGGGTGATCGCCGCGGCGACAGCCTCGGTGTCGATCTGGAAGGTGGCGGCGTCTGCCATGACCTCCACGCAAGTCGCACCCGAAGTCTCGATCCAGACGCGGTACTCGGGGAAGTATGGGGCGATGACGATGACCTCGTCACCAGGGTTGACCAGCGCGTGGAAGCTGATGGAAAGCGATGCGGCCGCACCGCAGGTGAGATACAGGTCGCCCGGGCCGTAGTTGGTGCCAAAGCGACGATTGAGCGACTTGGCGACCGCCTCGCGCGCGGAGGGTAGGCCGGCTGCGGGCGTATAGCCGTGCAGCTGCGTGGGCGGCAGCTCGATGCTGCGCGCAATGGAGGCGCGCACCGCATCGGGCGCGGGGATGGACGGGTTGCCCAGGCTGAAGTCATAGACGTTCTCAGCGCCTACCTGCGCCTTGCGTGCCGCACCGTAAGCGGCGATCTCGCGGATGGACGACTTGGCGGCGCCATACGCATAGCTCTTCTCGTTGATGGACATGCGAACTCCTATCGTTCTGTTGACCAACCCATTGTACGCGCGGCACAGGTGCGGATGGTTTCGCACCTGTGAATGAGTGCAGCCCGGCCTGCCCCGACAAAAAGAGCGCCTGCCACGAGGGTTCTCCCCGTGGCAGGCGCCTGTCATGACTCGTCGCAGCCGGCCTGGCTATCGCTGCAGAGCTTCGGTGCTACTCCTGTGCCGGAGCCACCGTCGGCAGTGGTTCCTCCACCGGCACCGGACGCTGGGCGTGGCGCGGGACATCACCGGCGGACGCATCATCCTTTGGCGTGTCCTCGCCTTCGGCCTTATCCTGCGGAGAAGGCTCTCTATCGCCCGCATCCTTCTGCTCGGCCGACGTCGCGCCCTTCTGGGCAAGCCACTCGTCGTATGTGCCGTCAAGCAGCGCCGTCATCTCGTCACCTTCGACGGTCTCCTGCGCGAGCAGCACGGAGGCCATCTGGTGCATGCGGTCGGCATGGGTCGAGAGAATCTGGCGCGCACGCTCGTGGGCCTCGCGCATGATGCGCTCGACCTCGTCGTCGATGCGCTTGGTGGTCTCGGCTGAAAGATCCTGGTGGTTCGCATAGTCGCGCCCGAGGAAGACCTCGTGCTGCGCCTCGCCGTACACCTGCGTGCCGAGCGCGTCGCTCATGCCGTAGCGCGTGACCATCTCGCGTGCCATCTTGGTTGCACGCTCGAGGTCGTTGGACGCGCCCGTCGTGATGTCGTCGCAGAACAGCTCCTCGGCCGTACGACCGGCAAGGAACACCGCCAGGTCGTCGAGCATCGCCCTGCGCGACTGGAGGAAGTGGTCCTCCTCGGGCAGCGAGAGCGTGTATCCCAAGGCCTGACCGCGGCTGATGATGCTGATCTTGTGCACAGGGTCGGCATTCTCGAGCAGATGCCCCACCAGCGCATGGCCGCTCTCGTGGTAGGCGATGGTGCGGCGCTCGGTCTCGGTCATCACGCGGCCCTTCTTCTCGGGACCTGCGATGACGCGCTCCATGGCCTCCTCGATCTCGGCCATGCCGATGGTCTCCTTGTGCCTGCGCGCAGCGAGCAGCGCCGACTCGTTCATGAGGTTTGCCAGATCGGCACCCGTAAAGCCCGGCGTCAGCTTGGCAAGACGCTCGAAGTCGACCTCACCGCGCAGCGGCTTGTTGGCGGCGTGCACACGCAGGATCTGCTCGCGACCCTTCACGTCGGGTCGGTCGACCGTGACCTGGCGGTCAAAGCGGCCGGGACGAAGCAGCGCGGGGTCGAGGATGTCAGGGCGGTTGGTAGCCGCGATCAGGATCACCGCAGAGTTGTCCTCAAAGCCATCCATCTCGACAAGCATCTGGTTGAGCGTCTGCTCGCGCTCGTCGTGGCTGCCGCCCACACCAGCGCCGCGCTGGCGACCAACGGCGTCGATCTCGTCGATGAAGATGATGGCAGGGGCGGCCTCCTTCGCCTGCTTAAACAGGTCGCGCACGCGGCTGGCACCGACGCCCACGAACATCTCGACGAAATCTGAGCCAGAGATGGAGAAGAACGGAACGCCGGCCTCGCCCGCCACGGCCTTGGCCAGCAGCGTCTTGCCCGTTCCCGGAGGGCCCACCAAAAGCACGCCGTGCGGAATCTTGGCACCCATCTTGTGGTAGCGCTCGGGCTCTGCCAAAAAGTCGCGCACTTCCTGCAGCTCCTCGACCGCCTCGTCGATGCCGGCGACGTCAGAGAACTTCACCTTGGGACGCGTCTCCTCGTTGGTCTGCGCCTTGGTGCGCCCAAAACTCATCGCCTTGCCGTTCTGACCCTGTATCTGGTTCATGAAGTACAGGATGACAGCCAGCATGATGATGGTGGGGATCACCGTCGAGATCAGCAGCTCCCAGATCGAGCCGTCGGCCGTATCGATCGTGAACTTGATCTTGGGGTGCTCGGCCATCAGCTCCTGCAGGCTGTCGGGCCCGACGTAGTAGCTCTCAAATTCCCGTATGGAGCTCTTCTTGCCGATGAGCTCCTTGCTGGTCCAATAGCAGCCGGTGAGCTTGCCGTTCGAGACCTTGTAGTTGACCTCGCTGACGCGATCCTCCGAGATGGCCGTCACGACCTCGTTGGTCGAGAGAGTCGTCGCGCGAGGCTTGCCCCCAAAGCCCTGGCTAAAGCTATGGATCATGTACGCCACCAGGGCGATCACGATGAACGCGTAGATGGCTGCCGTGCGGTGATCGTAAGGACCGCGCGGCTTTGGATTGCGTGAATCGTCGTTATCTGACACGAACTATCTCCTTGCTTTCAGGGGCCTCGCCTCCGCGCATGGCAATCGGACGGGCGGCGCTTCTCGCATGCCGTCCCGACGGGACAAGGCTCGCAGAACAAACTAGCTGTATACCTCGGGCTTGAGTACGCCCACGTAGGGAAGGTTGCGGTAGCGCTCGGCGTAGTCGAGGCCGTATCCCACGATGAACTCGTCGGGCACATGCGCGCCGACGTACTTGGGCTCGACGGCTGACGTCCTGTCGGCGACGTCCTTGACCACGAACGCGCAGACGGAGATCGACGCGGGCTTGCGGTCGTTGAGCATGTTCATCAGGCGTGACAGCGTCAGCCCCGAGTCGAGGACGTCCTCGGCGATCACCACGTGACGCCCCTCGATGTTGGTGTCGAGGTCCTTGACGATACGGGCGACACCCGAGCTCCTCACGCCCGAGCCGTAGCTCGAGACGGCCATGAAGTCGACCTCGCACGGTATCGTAATGGCGCGGACGAAGTCGGCCGTGAAGATGAAGGCCCCGCGCAGCACCGTGATGACCAGCGGATTCTTGCCAGCGTAGTCTCTTGAGACCTCGCTTCCGAGACGCTCCACGATCTCCTTGATGTCCTGCTCGCTCAGGATAACGCGCTCGATGTCAGGATGTTGCTGCTCAGCCATTGACGGCCTCCCCATAGCTCACGGGAACGCACCCGCGCGTTCCCACAAAGGGACATTCTAGCAGCTGGGACTGGTGACATTGCCCCTAAGTGACACCAAGGGTAACTCCTTCATACGTTTGTTGCCTCATCGACTGTGGTCCCGGGGACACGCCCCTGCACCACAC